>JBAWCC010000200.1:0-6433 GCA_049590095.1 Allosphingosinicella sp.
ATCCGGGCCGGGACAGAGTGTCCGGACGGATCGAAACGCCCGGCCGGCTTTAAGGACCGGAGCGGCGGCCTTCCTCCTTCGAAAGCGGGCGGAAGGTCGGGCCACACAGCCTCGAAAGCGAAGGCGAAAAGGACCCGGCGGCTCTTCACTTAAGACTGGACGCTTTCGAGTAAGACACGAAAGCACCTACAAAGTCGTCCAGCCCCGGGTGCCCGTGGCAAGGACGCGCCGGCCGTCTTCTCCCTCATCCGGCAACGGAGGCATTCGCGCGCCTGGCGCTTATTTCCCCAACACCCCCATCGCCCCGGTCACCATCGCCTCGATCCCCGTCGCGATAACCGTCTCCGCCTCCGGCGCCCAGAACGGGCTGTGGAGCGAGGGCAGCTTCGACGTGTCGCCGCCGGCGGCGTCCCATTTCGACTGGGGCACTCCGCCGACCCAGAAGATCAGGCTCTCGATATTCCTGTCGGCGAGATGGTAGCGGCCGAAATCCTCCCCCACCATCGGCGGCGGCACCGCCCGAACCCGCTCCGCCCCGAAGCGGGTGCGGAAGAGGGCGGCGGTGTCGGCGCTCAATTTATCCGTGTTGATCGCCGCGGGGGTGAACTCGCCGTCCCGGATCGTCACCACCGGCATCCTGTCCTCGGGCATTCCGGCCGCGATCGCCTCGCCCCGGGCGATTCGCCGGATTCCGTCGAGCAGCGCCTGGCGGGTCTTCTGATTGTAGCTTCGAACGGTCAGAAGCAGGGTCGCCTGGTCCGAGATGATGTTGTGCTTGGTCCCGCTTTGGAAGCTCCCCACCGTCACCACCGCCGCGTCCTGCGGGTCGAGCTCGCGGCTGACCAGGGTCTGAAGGGTGCCGACGATCCGGCTCGCGAGCACGATCGGGTCGCGCGTGTTCTGGGGCACCGCGCCGTGGCCGCCGACACCCTTCACCGAAATGTCGACGCTGTCGACATTGGCGAAGGCCGGGCCGACGGTGATCCCGATCACTCCGGCCGGAAGCGAGGCGCTGTCGTGCCAGGCCAAAGCGTGGGTCGGCTTGGGAAAGCGGGTGAACAGGCCGTCGTCGAGCATCGCCTTGGCGCCCTCGCCGGTTTCCTCGGCCGGCTGGAGGATCATCACCAGGGTGCCGGACCATTGCCCCTTCATCGCCGCCATCCGCCGGGCGGTGCCGACCCAGCCGGTCATATGGGTGTCGTGGCCGCAGGCGTGCATGACTCCGCTCTCGGCGCCGGACACGCTGGTCGCCTTGACCTTGCTGGCGAAGGGCAGGCCGGTCTGCTCGGCCACCGGCAAGGCGTCCATGTCGGCGCGCATCAGGAGCACCGGGCCCGGGCCGTTCTTCATCACCGCGACGACGCCGGTCTTGCCAACGCCGGTCGTCACCTCGAAGCCCAGCTTCCTCGCCTCCGCGGCCAGCCTGGCAGAGGTCTTGACCTCCTGCATCGACAGCTCGGGATTGGCGTGGAGCTCGCGATAGAGGGTCATCAGCGACGGGAGGTCCTGCTTCACCCGGTCGGCGAGCGGATCGGCGGCGGCCGGAGCGGAGAGAGCGAGCAGGGGCACCAGGAGCAGGCGTTTCATCGGGTCATTCCTTGGGCACGAGCTCGAGCACGTCGAGCGTGGATTCGAAGGCCGGATAGGGGAAAGCGAGGCGCCAGCGGCGCTCGCCGATCCGCTCGAGCAGTCCGACCATGTCGCGTTGCCGGTCGTGTCCGTAGCGCAGGACTCCGCGCTCGTCGCCGAGCTGAAGCGTTCCAAGGAAGACCATGCGCCGGTCGCCGTCGGGGAACAGCCGGCCGACCGGCCGCTGCGAGCCCGTCAGCTTGACGAAGTCCATCGCGCCCGCCCCGGCCGAGATCCGGCAGTCGAAATAGGGGTAGGCGACATAGTCCAGAAGCCCTTCGCTCTGGCCGCCGACCTTCAGCACCCGGCAGCGATACTCGCCGGCCGGCGGAGCGGCTCCCCGAAGCGCCGAGTCGGGCTCGAGCAGCACGCCTTCCCGGGCGATCTCCGCCGAATGCCCGCCCGCCCGCGCCTTGGCGACCGCCCGCACCCAGGCGGTCCGCCACTTGCGCGCCCGATCGAGGTCATGGTCGGTCGCGATCGTCCGCCAGCCCGCCGCCGCCGGCACCGCCGCGGCCGGCCCGGCCTCGCCGCCCGTGCAGGCGGGGAGCAGGAGCGGGACGAACAGCAGGGGGAGAAAGCGCTTCATCGGGCGATCATAGGAGCGCTTCGCAAGCTCGTCATCCCGGACTTGATCCGGGATCCATGAACACGGCCGGTGCAGGATGGGCGGCGCCGGTGTTCATGGATCCCGGCCTTCGCCGGGATGACGGTTCCCATCCGGCAACCGGCACAAGTCGACCCAGCGCTTGCCGACCAGCGCGAAGAGCCGCTCGGGCGTCACTTCGACCGAGCTGTTGAGCGAGCCCGCCGCCGGATAGACGAGCTCGAAATCCTTCAGCGAGACGTCGCAATAGACCGGCAGCGCAGTCGCGAGGCCGAACGGGCAGACCCCGCCGACCGGGTGGCCGGTCAGGGCCAGGGTCTCCTCCGGCCCGAGCATCCGGGGCCGGGCCGCGAACTCCGCCTTGGTCTTGCCATTGTCGAGCCGCGAGTCGCCCCGGGTCACGAGAAGGAACGCCGTCTCCCCCACCCGGACCGCCAGGGTCTTGGCGATCCGCCCCGGCTCCACTCCGAGCGCGCGCGCGGCGGCGTCGACCGTGGCCGTGCTTTCCGTCACCTCGATCAGCGGAAGGTCGGGCGCATTCCCGGCGAGCCAGGCGCGGACGGATTCCAGGCTCATCTTCTCACTCGCCGATCAGGTGCAGAGCGAGGCTTCGCCGGTGCGGCCGCCGGCGGTGCTCGAACAGGTAGATGCCCTGCCAGGTGCCGAGCGCGAGACGGCCGCCGATCAGCGGGATGGAGAGCTGGACCTGGGTGAGGATCGTCCGAAGGTGCGCCGGCATGTCGTCCGGCCCCTCGTCGCGATGGGCGTAGGCGGAAGCATCCTCCGGGGCGAGACGCGCGACCCAGGTCTCGATGTCGGTGCGGACCTCGGGGGCGGCATTCTCCTGGATGAGGAGCGAGGCGGAGGTGTGGCGGCAGAAGAGGGTGAGCAGGCCTTCGGCGAGGTGCTGCTGTTCGGTCCAGGCGGCGACTTCGCGGGTGATCTCGTGGAGTCCCTGGCGGGGCGTGTGGAATTCGAGGGTGCCGGTGGCTTGCCGCATGGCTGGTACTTATCCTCCCCATCGTCAGATGGGGAGGGGGACCATGCGAAGCATGGTGGAGGGGTAGATGCCGAGGATTTCGAGGTTCTCGCGCGAATCATCGAACTCCGAGCCTGCTACCCCTCCACCACACTTCGTGTGGTCCCCCTCCCCACCGCTTCGCGGCAGGGAGGACAAGGCTGGCTTGAGCCCCGCCCCATCTTTGCCCTATCGCCGTTCCGAAGGAGAGCCACCGTCGCCGAGGACAAGCCCAGTTCCAGCCTGATGTGGGGCGGCCGCTTCGCCGGCGGACCGGCGGGCCTGATGCGCGAGATCAACGCCTCGATCTCCTTCGACAAGAGGCTGTGGCGCGAGGATATCGCCGCCTCGCTCGCCCATGTCGCGATGCTCGAGACCCAGGGGATCATCCCGGAAGACGACGCCTCCGCCATCGCCGAGGGGCTGGAGCGGATCGAGGACGAATATGCCCGGGTCGGGGTGAACGAGGACCCGGCACTCGAGGACATCCACATGCATGTCGAGGCCCGGCTGGCCGAGCTGATCGGGCCCGCCGCCGGCCGGCTCCACACCGCCCGCTCGCGCAACGACCAGGTCGCCACCGACTTCCGGCTCTGGGTCCGCAATGCCGTGGACGAGATCGAGGGCGCGCTCGCCGCCTTCCAGAGCGTTCTGGTCGCCCGGGCCGAGGAGCATGTCGAGACGGTCATGCCCGGCTTCACCCATCTCCAGTCGGCCCAGCCCGTCACCCTCGGCCACCATTTCATGGCCTATTACGAGATGCTGGCGCGCGACCGCTCCCGCTTCGCCGCCGCCCGCGAGCGGCTGAACGAATGCCCGCTCGGCGCCGCCGCGCTCGCCGGCACCGGATTCCCGATCGACCGCGACGCCACCGCGGCCGCCTTGGGCTTCGACCGGCCCAGCGCCAACTCGCTCGACTCCGTCTCCGACCGCGACTTCGCGCTCGATTATCTGATGGCCGCCACCCAATGCGCGCTCCATCTCTCTCGCCTGGCGGAGGAGCTGATCGTCTGGGCCAGCCAGCCCTTCGGCTTCGCCATCCTTCCCGACGCCTTCAGCACCGGCTCGTCGATCATGCCGCAGAAGCGCAACCCCGACGCGGCCGAGCTGGTCCGCGGCCATTCGGGGCGGATCGCGGGAGCCCTGGTCGCGCTCGTCATGACGATGAAGGGTCTTCCTCTCGCGTATTCGAAGGACATGCAGGACGACAAGCCGCCGGTCTTCGAGGCGCACGACCTGCTGCTCCTGTCGCTCCAGGCGCTGGCCGGCATGGTCGAGACGACCCGCTTCGACGAAGGGCGAATGCGCTCGGCGGCCGAGGCCGGCTTCGCCACCGCCACCGACCTCGCCGACTGGCTGGTTCGGGAGGCGGGGGTGCCGTTCCGGGAGGCGCACCATATCGTCGGACGAGCCGTTCAGGCGGCGGAGGAGCGGGGCGTCGGGCTGGCGGAGCTCGGGCTGGAAACGCTGAAGGCGATCGACTCGAGGATCGACGAGCGGGTCTATGACGTCCTCACCGTCGACGCTTCGGTGAGGAGCCGGACCAGCTACGGAGGCACCGCTCCGGAGCGGGTGAAGGAGCAGATCAGGAAGGCGAAGAGGGCGCTGGAACCCTGACCGTCATGCCAGCGAAGGCTGGCATCCATCCGGCCTTCCCGCCCGGCACGAGGGCAGCATGGATTCCCGCTTTCGCGGGAATGACGGTTAAAGCGGCACCAGCCTCGACAAGGTCTGTCCGCTCGGCATCAGCAGATATTGAGTCGCCTTGGTGCGGATGAAGTCGGGCAGGCCGGTCGCCGTTCCGCCCCCCGCCGGGCCCTTTGGAATCCGGAACTCCCGGGTCGCCCCCGGCACCGCCCGATTGCCGATCAGCGCGTCCTGGTCGCGGCCGTGGGCCGGGAAGGAATCGCTGAAATTGTTGCGCTGCCCCCAGGCGGCGAGGCGCATGAACTGCTCCCGGATCGAGGCGCAGACGAAGACTCCCAAAATGCCGCGGTCCACGCCGTCGTCCCGGTCGCCTTTCAGCTCGGGCCCGTAGGGCATTCCGCGCCGGATGATCTGGGGAACTCCGGTGGTCGCCGCCATTCCCGAAAGCTCCTGGTCGCGCGGGTTCATCACCCGGACGTGCGAGGAGACCGGGCAGGCCATCCCCTGCAGGTCCTCGCCGAACGCGAAGGCCTCCTCGCAGCGGTCCGGATCGGGGGAGTCGGGCGAGAGACAGAGCGGAGTTCCGTCGCGCCAGCGGCCCATGATCTTCGCCGCGAGAAGCTCCCGCGCGTCGGCCGGAGCCAGCTTCGGGAAGAGCGGCGGCGCCTTCGCGTTCAGGAAGCGCTCGAACGTCGCCACGTCCTGGTAGATCCAGCGGAAGACCAGGTAGGAGGAATCGCGAAGAATCGTCGCTGCCGGATCGCGAGCCGGAGCGCAGGGGAAACAATCGTCATAATGGCCGATGACGACCGAGCGAGGGTCGACCGGCCGTTCCGGGCCCGGCGCGCCGTCCCAGGCGATCTTGCTGCTCGACAGGCCGTCGACATAGCCGAAATGGATCCGCGCCCCCTTTCCGCTCGGGCCGAAGCCGAGGAACGCTCCGTCCAGCCGCCCTCCGCACGCGCGCGGGATCTTCTCGCAGACGCCCGCGGCCGCCGCTTCCTCGAGGATCTCGGCCGTCGCCGATTCGAGCTGAGCCTCGCCGACCGCGTGGAGATGGACGAAGCAGCTCACCTCCTCGCCGCGAAACTGTCCCTCCCACCATCCGGAGGGGGCGCTCGAGCCGACGTCGCCGATCCGCTCGGCGTCGGGCGGCGAGCGGAAGGCGCTCTCCAGCTTGCAATAGGTTTCCGGCGCAAGCAGCTGCGCCATCGCCTTCGGGGCGAAGCTGATATTGGCGACCCAGCCATGCGCCGTCGTCGGCTTGTTGGTCCCGAACAGGATGAGCGGCCGGATCTCGTTCACGAAACGCCGAAGCGAGGCGGCGTCGGACGCCGAGAAGATCAGGTGCCGCACCAGCCGGTAGCCGGCGATGTTGCCGAGCACCATTCCCTGGAGATCGCCCGTATCGACGCTCATCGCCTGTCCCCTCGATCGTCATGCCGGACTTGATCCGGCATCCATGAACACCGACGCGACTTCAGCTCGGGCGGCGGTGTTCATGGACCCCGGATCAAGTCCGGGGTGACGGA
>JBAWCC010000201.1:0-7099 GCA_049590095.1 Allosphingosinicella sp.
CCCCGGCAGCGGGAGCGCCCGTCGCGCCCTGAGCGGCACGACCGAAGCGCCCGCGGCGCTGGCCCGGCTCGGGCTGAGGGCCGACGGGCAAGCTGAGATTGAAGCCCCAGCGCAGCTCGGAGCGCTCGACCCGGGCGAAATTTACCGGCCTCGTGTCGACCAGCAGCAGCCGGCCGTCCGAATCGCGCTGGAAGCGGTCCGGGAAGGCGGCCTCGATCTCGGCGGTCGCGGCGGGGAAGCCCGAGATGGCGTTGACGATCCGGCTGGAGGTGAAATTGGCGCTGAGCGACAGATCCTTGTCGGACAAGGGCCGGACGTTCGCCCCGAGCTTCCACACCCGCCGGTTGTCGGCGACCAGGTTCGGGTTGCCGCCCGAAATGCTTGTCACCTCGACGGTCTCGCCGCGGACGAAGTCGAAGACCCGGACTCCGGGCGTCTGCTGCAGCGGGTCGCCGAGTTGCTGCATCGAAGGAGCACCGTCCTCGTCGGTGACCGAAGCGATCAGGCTGACCTGCGAGAGGGGCGACCAGTTGAGACCGGCGCCGAGAGTCCGCAAGGTGCCGAAGTCGGAAAGATGCTCGACCTCGGCGTTCAGATTGGCGGAGAGGTTGCCGAGCGCCGTCAGCACCGCCCGGCGGCGGCTCGCGATCGGTATGTCGATATTGACCTGGGCGTGCTCGCGGGTCCGGGAGAGATCGCGGGCGGTGAAGAGTCCGCCGCGGTCCGAACGGCTCTGGAGGCCGCGGGCGTCGAAGCCGGCGCGGGCGGCGGCGGTGACTCCGCCGCCGGGCAGGTCGAACAGGGGCCCGTTCAGGAGAAGCTCGGCATTGCCGACCTGGCTTACCGAGCGGGAGCGGTCGAGGCCGGCATTGGTCTGGGTTTCCGACTCGCTCACATTTCGGTCGAGATTGCCGGTCAGCGACCATTGCCAGGGTGCGATCGCGCCGTTGACCGAAAGGCCGAGATGAGCGGCGCGGCTGTCGCTCTCGCGCCGAAGGCCGGGCGGGGTCAGCAGCGGCCTCGCGAGGCCGAGGAAAGCGGTGCTCGAATTGACGTCGAACGTGCCGTTGAGGGTCGCCTGCACGGTCTCCGAGACGGAGCGGTTGATCGTTCCGCTCAGTTCCAGCTGGTCGGTGCGCGGAAGCAGGGTGCGGTAGCGGCCGAGCTCGATCCCTGCGACCGGCTCCGCCTGGACGATGTCGCGCTCGTTCTCGAACAAAGGCTCGGCGCGGCGGAACTCGGCGCCGAGGTTCACCCGGCCCGCGCGGTTGATCTGCAGATAATTGAGCTCGGCGCCGTAGCTTTCGCGGCCGCCGTCGGTGGCGATTCCGCTTTGGATCTCGGCGGTATAGGCATTGAAGCGTTGCCTCAGGACGAAGTTCACCACCCGTTGGTCGGCCTTGTAGCCATATTTGAGCGCAACCTCCTCCGGCATGACGTCGATCCGGACGATCGCTTCGGGCGGGATGTCGCGGATCTCGGAGAAGCCTGAGATCCGGCGGCCGTTGAGGAGGATGACCGGGCGCCCGCCCTCGCGGCCTCGGCCGCTTTGAGTCTGCGGGGCGATCGCCTCGAGCAATTCGGAAAGGCTGCCCGCGCCGAGCGCCCGGATCTCGCGGCGGTCGAACTGAACTTCGGGAGGGATGTCGCCGATCACGGCGCCGCGCTGGCGCTGGCCGGTGACGACGATCGCCTCGCCGTCCTCCTCGTCGTCATATTCGGCGTCGAGATCGTCGAGATCGTCGGTCTGGACGACCGGATCGGGCTCGACAGGCTCCGCGTCCGCCGGAGCGGGAGCCGGAGCGACGGTTTCGGGCGGCGGCACTTCCTGGGCGAGAAGAGGGGAGAACGCCGTTCCGGCGAGCAGGGCGAAGAGGAGCGATTTGCGGACGGGCACGCGGTTACTACCTTTTTTGTTTTTCAGAACCCGGCAGGGCTTGTGCCCGCGTTGGGGCAAGCGGGCTGAACGCATTCTGTATCCCGTCGTATCCTGACGTTAAGGTCGTCAAATGGTTACTGCTCCGCCTCCGGATTTAGTTTCGCGCTTCGGCCTCGATCTCGAGGCGGTGGCGGGCGCCGATCCGGGGCGGTTCGCCGTCGCCGTCTCGGGCGGGCCGGACAGCCTTGCCTTGCTGCTCCTCGCTCATGCCGCCTTTCCCGGTCGGGTCGGCGCCGCGACGGTCGACCACGGCCTCAGGGCGGAAAGCGCGGCGGAGGCCGAGGCGGTCGCCCGGCTGTGCGGCGAGATCGGGGTGCCGCACCGGATCCTGGCCGCCACGGTCGAGCCCAGGGGAGAGGGGCTCCAGGCCGCGGCCCGGGCGGCGCGCTACGCCGCGCTGGCGGCGTGGATGGAGGCGGAGGGCCACGGGCTCCTGCTCACCGCCCACCATAAGGACGACCAGGCCGAGACCCTGCTGATGCGGCTCGCCCGAGGCTCGGGAGTGGCCGGGCTCGCCGGGGTCAGGGCCAGGGGCGCGGTTCCGGGCACCGGCGGCCGGCTTCGCCTGTGCCGGCCGCTGCTCGGCTGGAGGCGGAGCGAGCTTCGGTCGGTGGTCGCCGCCGTCGGAGTCGAGGCGGCAACGGATCCGGGCAATAGGGACGAGAGGTTCGACCGTGCGCGGCTTCGGCGCCGGCTGGGCGAAGCGCCATGGCTCGATCCCGTTGCGCTCGCCCGAAGTGCCGCCCTGCTCGCCGAGGCGGAGTCGGCGCTCGAGTGGGCCGCCGCCGACCTGGTCAGGTCGCGGGTGGAGGTGGAGGCGGGAATCGTCGCCCTGCGCCCGAACGGCCTTCCGCCGGAGCTTCTGCGCCGCCTGGTGCTTCGCTGCCTTCGGGAGCTGGAGCCGGCGGCAAAGCCCCGGGGAGAGGCGCTGGCGGCGTTCATCGGCAAGCTCGAAGAGGGCGGAACGGCGACCTTGTGCGAGGTGAAGGGCAAAGGCGGCGAAACCTGGCGCTTCGAACCGGCGCCGCCGCGAAGACCGTCATCCCGGCTCCGGCCGGGATGACGGGCCGGCTCAGTGCTGATGGGCCTCGGTCTTCGCCGGCTCTTCCGTGCGATAGACGCTGTGGCAGCTGTTGCAGCCGCCTGCCACCACCTTCGCCTGAGCGGCGAAGCCGGCCGTATCGCCCGCTGCGGCAAGCTGGGCCAGCCGGTCCGAGGCGTCGCCGAAGCTCTTCGCCCTCGCCTCGAAATCGGGCTTGTTGGCCCAGATCGCGGGGGCGGCCCGGCTGTCCGGCGCGAGACTGTCGTCGGGGAACAGGCCGGCGATCGAATGGCCGAAATACGCGAGGCTCTCGGCAGCATGCTGCTGGCTCTTGACGTCGGTTCCGTTCCTGACCGCGGGCATGACGCTCTCGAACGTCAGGGTCGCGGCGAGGTGCATCATCGCCTTTCGGGCCTCGATCAGCTCGGCGGCAGTCGCCCTGTCGCGCTCGGGGCCCTCGTCGAAGAACGGAGTCTCGTCGCGGGCGATCGTGGCGCAGCCGACGAGAAGGGGCGGGAGCAGGAGCAGCAGGAACAGTCGGCGCATCGGGACCTCCGGAAACAGTGTCGAGAGCTGTAACATCGCTTGGCGGCCGGATCGAGTCGTACCCGTGGCGGGTTGAGCCCGCATGTCCAGCCGCCTCCTCCTTCTCGCCCCGCTCCTCCTCGCCGCCTGCGGCGGTCCCGAGGAGGACGACAGGCCGCGCGCGAACAGCGTCGAGGAGCTCGAGAACCGGCTCGAGAAGCTGGCCAACCGCACCAGCGAGGAGATCGAGCCGGCGCCTCGTCTCTCCAATCTCAAGGAGTCGGACCTCGGTGCGGAGTTTCGGGCCAATCCCGCATGCCGCCTCCATCGCGACGGCCGGCTGCTCCTCGTCGTCAACGCCGCCGGCGGAGTCGCCCGGATCGACGGCCGGCGGGTGTCGCTCGCCGTCTCCGGGCCGATCGGACCCACCGGCGGCTTCTTCACCGCGCCCGGGGTGACGGTCAGCGTCGGCCGGGCCGAGCCCGGCGGCAACGACGCCGCCGAATATGGCCTCGGCTGGCCGGCCCGGGCGACGGTCGGCGGCGACAAGGAGCGCCCGCTCGAGAAGCAGGAGGCGACCTGGATCTGCGTTCGGTAGAGGCAGGGCCGGCACCGGGGGACGGACAAGCGAGCTCATTCGGCACTCCACCGGGCGGCATCCGGAACCCGCCCGCCGCGCGGCTCGTTTCGCTTGCGCAATCCCACCCATTAGAACGGAGCGTCACATGTCCAATATCCCGAGCAGCGCCATGCCCCATGCAAAAGCCGCCGAGGAACCGCAGCAGGAGCAAGGCGGCGGTCCCACTCTCTCCGAGCGCGCCGGCAAGCTGCGCGAGCAGGCGGGGGATTATGCCCGCGAGAATCCGAAGACCGCGATCGCAGCCGGCGCCGCGCTCGCCGCGGGCGTGATCGCCGCGGCCGCGATCCCGTTGGTCCGTAGCCGCAAGGAGACGGGCACCGGCGGCGCCAAAAAGACCGGCGGAGCCAAGAAGACGACGGCCGCCAGGAAGAGCTGATAGAATGAGGGAGGCGGGCCGCCCAGGCCGTCGTCCGGGCGAAAGCCGGGATCTCGGGATGGCCCGCCGAACCTTTTTGCCCTGAGGTCCCGGCTTTCGGGAGGACGGCTTAGCCTCTGCGGTACGCGAGTCGGCGGCGGGACTGCGGCGGCGGGGAGTCGCAGGCCTTGAAATAGAGGTGGCAGATGAGGAGGAGCAGCGAGACGCTGTAGAAGGCGCTGGAGAGCTGGTCGATCCGGGCGAGGCTGAACGGAAGCGATATCAGCAGCACCACCCGGAACAGCCATTCGCGCATCCGGGCGGTCTGAACCCCGATCGAGGATCCGGCCTGCCTGCAGGCGATGCGGCGGGCGCCCTCCATCAGCAGCAGCCAGGCGAGCGCCACCGCCAGGTCGGCGAAAATGCCGTCGTTCATTCCCTTGCCGCCCAGCGAGAGTGCCAGACCGCCGAGATAGAAAGCGAGGTGGCCGTTCAGGCATTCCAGAGAGACCCGCCACAGGCTGAAGCCGAGGCGATGCCCGGCCCAGCCCGCCAGCGGCGAGAAGGCCTTGGCCAGAGCGATGTCGTCGATCCTGGTCACGTCCCCGGCTTATCGAGCCAAGACGTTTAGAAACGGCAAAAAAGTCACGGTGGTTAAAATTCCCCGCCCGGCTGCGGCGCCGCCGCAACCGCCGGCGCCCGCCCACGTTGTCCCGGCCCACCCCGTCGAGGAAGCCAAGCCGATGAAGAGGGTCCCTTTAGCGCTGGCCGTGCCGCTGGTCCTGATCGGCTGCGGCGAGGACAAAGCCGCCGACGAAAATGCCGCGGCGCTCAGACGGGCGGCGGAGCAAGGCGACCCCGAAGCCGCCGCCCTGTTGCGCAACGCCGCCGAACCGGGCGCGGATATCGAGGTGCCGGCGGCGGGGAACAGACAATGATGAAATCCCTCCTCAGACGATCTTCGTTCATTCTTTGTTCTTGACTTGTAGGATCTTTCCTACTAAGTTTCATTCGGTCGAGTCGCAGGCTCGGCGGGCTCTTTGAAATTGTGAGACTGGTTTCAGTTTTGCGCCATGTTCGTGGTCCCGTCGCTCGCGTCGGGATCGGAAGGGGGCAGGCGGGAAGCTGCTTTCGGCATCCCTCGCGGCCGATCGGCGATGTGAGCGCTGCAAGCAAACCGGTGCGACCCGGCGCCTTCCCTACCCCTGCCCGGTAGGCGTGCGGGACCCCGTCCCTTGCCGAGCGGGGCGGGGCGGGGTACGAAGGGGCCAAGTCACCGGCGGCCCCCGGCCTGCCGGAACGAGAAAAAAAGAGTGTTTCCGCAATGGCGCAGCAGGTTGCTTCGGCTCCGCTCCCGCCGGCACCCGGTCCGGCTGAACTCGCGACTCATTCGCTCGCCCAGCGGCCTTTGCGCTCCCCCCGGCACACCTACGGCGCTCTCGATCTGGGAACCAACAATTGCCGGCTCCTCATCGCCCGTCCGGCCGATAACGGCTTCGTCGTCATCGACGCCTTCTCGCGGGTGGTCCGGCTCGGCGAGGGGCTTGCGGCGAGCGGCCGGATCGCCGATTCGGCGATGGACCGCGCCGTCGCCGCGCTCGCCGTCTGCGCCGAGAAGCTGAAAAGGCGCCACGTCTCGCTGGCGCGCTCGGTCGCAACCGAGGCCTGCCGCCGCGCCGTCAACGGCCGCCAGTTCGTCGAGCGGGTTCGGCAGGAGACCGGAATCTGCCTGGAGATCATCGCGCCGGAGGAGGAAGCCCGGCTCGCGATGCTCGGCTGCCACCGGCTGCTCGAGCCCGGCGACGCCCCCGCGCTCATCTTCGACATCGGCGGCGGCTCGACCGAGCTGATCCTGATCGACACCGACGCCGAGGGCACTCCCAAGATCAAATGCTGGTGGAGCGCGCCCTGGGGCGTGGTCTCACTCACCGAGAGCGAAGGACGGGACTTCGCCGACGCCGACGAGAGGCTTGCGGCCTATGGGCGGATGAAGGAGCGGGTCCGCCACGCCTTCCGCCGCTTCTCGGAATTGCTCCCGCCGCGGGAGGGCAATATCCGGCTGCTCGGCACGAGCGGGACCGTGACGACTCTCGCAAGCGTCCATCTCGCTCTGCCGAGCTACGACCGGCGGGCGGTGGACGGGCTGATGATGCCGGTCGATTCGATGCGGGCGGTCAACCGGATGCTTTCGCGAATGAGCTTCGCCGAGCGCTCGGAGCTACCCTGCATCGGCGCCGAGCGCGCCGATTTGGTGGTGGCCGGCTGCGCGATCCTCGAGGCGATCATGGACATCTGGCCGGCGAAGACCCTGGGCGTGGCCGACCGCGGCATCCGCGAAGGGATATTGCGCTCGCTCATGGCCAAGGACGGACATCAATTGTGAGGACGATTAATCCTCCCCGCGCGAAGCGGGGGGAGGGGGACCATGCGAAGCATGGTGGAGGGGTAGTTGCCGTGGAAGCTGAGGATCGCACGCGAACCTCCAGGGCCTTCGCCTTCTACCCCTCCACCACCCTTCGGGTGGTCCCCCTCCCCGAGCAAGCTCGGGGAGGAATTCGCCAATGGTGACCCGCGTAAAGACCGCCAAAGGGCGCAAGG
>JBAWCC010000202.1:0-3531 GCA_049590095.1 Allosphingosinicella sp.
GTCGTGCGCTGGCCGGGAAGCGAGAAATCCTTGAGCTGCGGCGGGCCGATCGTGTTCGAAGCCTCGTTCTGGGCGAGCGCCGGCGCCCCCGCCGCGGCGAGGCCCGACAGGACGAAGGCGGCGGCCCGGAGGCGGCGGCGGATCGGCGGCATGGACACGAAAAACCCTTCCCGCTCCTGCCTTTATCCGCCGCCCCGAGACGAGTCCACTGCCGAGCGCCGGGACCTCGCGGCGGCCGGATTGGGAGGCGCCGGGAACAGGGGTCTCAAGTGGGAGGCTTCACAGGATGCCTCTGTCGGTCCCAAACTCCCGGAGCAATGGCGGGCCGCCTTCGTCAAATTCGGTACGTCCGAGTCGTTGGCGGACATTTTCTTAAATAGAGAAATTCAATTTTAGTTAACTTATACAGTTTCATCAAGATAATCGGCCCGAATTTGTTCGATTTGACACGTCTCCCTTTTCATGCCTGTTTGCGTCCGCATCAACAAAGGGGCGAAGATGCGTCACCGTGGTCATCGAGCCGGCTGGGCGCTGGTAACCTCTGCTCTCTCCTGGGCGGGCGCCGCCGAAGCGAGTGAAACCGTTACTTACAGGTACGACAGCCTGGGAAGGCTGATCCGGGTCGAGCGCGCGGGCACGGTCAACGCCGGGGTCAGGGCCCAGTACAGCTACGATTCGGCCGACAACAGAACGAATGTGACCGTCAGCACAGGCGGGGCGCCGCCGCCGCCTTCATCTCCACCACCACCACCACCACCACCGCCTCCTCCGCCTCCTCCGCCTCCTCCGCCTCCTCCCCCACCCGGTTTTTCGGTGCGCAACGCGACGGCGGTGAACGAGGGCTCCGTCCTGGTCTTCCAGGTCGATCGGTCGGCGGGCGCGACCGGCACCTTCTCGGTCAATTACGCCACTTCGAACGGAACGGCGCTCGCGCCCGGCGACTATTCGCCGGTGAGTGGCACCCTTGTCTTCACCGGCACCGCCAGCCAGACGGTGAGCGTCCCCACCCTGGCCGACGGACTCGCCGAAGGCGCCGAGACGATGCTGCTCAACCTGTCCTCCCCGACCGGCGGAGCGAGCGTCGTCATTGCCCAGGGGAGCGGCTCGATCAACGCGAGCTCGGCTCCGCCTCCGCCGCCCCCTCCGCCTCCGTCTTCGCCGCCGCTTCCGCCCGCGCCGGAGCTCAACAAGCCGGCCGTCACTGACCCCGAGGTGGAATCTCCGGCGTCCGCGCCGGTGACGGACCCGGGGCTCGATACGGCCTCGGCTGGAGCCGCATGAGATGATCGCGCCCGCCACCCGCGCTTCCCGATTGCTTCGCGCTTTCGCTCTCGCGGCGCTGGCCGCGCTCGCACCGCTCGCGCCGGCGTCGGCGACCGCGAAGCTGGTCAACACGCCCGCCGAGAAGTTCGTCACCGCGCCCGGCGGGGTCGATCTTCGCACCGGCCGCTTCGTCTATGAGGAGAACGACCTTTCGATCGGCGGCGAGGGCAATTCGGGCCTGAGCTTCTCGCGCACCCTGACCGCGACGGTCCCGGGCCATTCCAACCCGTTCGGCAATCTGGCCCACAATTGGGACATCATGGTCTCCGAGCGCAAGTTCGACGCCGCCAATCCCCAATTGGGCACCGGCCTGGATTTCCAGATCAACGTCCATTTCGGCGGACGCTCGATGACCTACCGGTCGCTCTTCGCCCAGTCCGGCTACGAGCAGATGTCGCCCGGAGCCCGGGCACCGCTCACTTATTCCGGCGACCGGGCGGGCGCGGCCGTCTACACCTATACCGCCGCCGACGGGACGGTGGCGGTGTTCCGGCCGATCGGGACGGCCGAATGTTCGACGGTGCGGCGCTGCGCCTATGTCTCCGAGATCACCGAGACGGACGGGACGAAGTTCACTTTCGCCTACGTCGCCGCTGGTGCCGGCGTCAGGCTCGCCCGGGTGACCAGCTCGCGCGGTTTCGCGCTCCTGCTCGAAGGCTCGGGGCCCTTCGTCACCAGGGCCTGCCTGATCAACCTCGCCCATATGGCGGCTCCGGCGAACGGCCTGTGCCCGGCGGGCGTGCCGACCTCGAGCTACGGCTTCACCGGTGACAACAGGATCGCCAGCGCGACCGGGCCGGACAATTCGACCTCGACCTTCCAGTACGGGACGGCGCCCTTTCTCAACCAGCCGGCCGGCTCGACCACGACCGGCTTCGTCAAGCCGGGCTATTCCACGCCCTGGCTGACCAACAGCACCCATATCCGGCTCGACGAGATCGGGGTGCCGCAGGAGATCGTCGACCGCCAGGCCTATTCGGACGGCCAGAGCTACACCTACGATTATCGTTTCTCGCCCGCGCTGACCTACAAGGAGTCTACCCTGGCCGGCGGCGGCTACACCAACGCGCTCGGCGAGGGCGGCGGCGCCGTCTACGAGTGGCCGATCGCGCCCTATGCCAATTATCCGGGAAGCACCTGCTGGTATCCGCCCTGCTCCGAGCCGATGCCGGACGGCCCGATCAACGATCCGAGCTACGTCTACCAGCAGACCCCGGGGCCGGTCGCGATCAGCGCCGAGGGCGGGACCACCTATTTCGACTTCTGCAACCCCGAGGCGACGGCCGGTCTTCCGGCGCTCGAGCGCAATCGCTGCGTCGTCGAGCCTTATGCGCGATCCGTGACCGATCCGGAAGGAATCCGGACCGATCTCGACTATGACGGCAACGGCAATGTCGTCGAGGCGAAGCGAAGTCCCAGGCCCGGGGTGCTCGACCTGGACGGCTCGACCCCGGCGCCGATCGTCACCACGGCCGCCTATGTCACCACGCCCGGCTCCAAGGCCGCCAACAAGCCCTTGTGGATGAAGGATGCGCGCGGCAATTCGACGAGCTGGACCTACGCGCCCGAGCATGGCGGGGTGCTGACCGAAACCGGCCCCGCGGTGAACGGCGTCACGCCCCAGAAGCGCTATTCCTACGTGCAGCGCCATGCCCGTCTCGCCGGCGGAGGCGCGGCCGGCCCTCCGGTCTGGCTTCTCGACCGGATGTCGACCTGCCGGACCGGCAATCCCTCGGGCGCCGGCTGCGCCCTGGGGGCGGCGGACGAGGTCGTGACGACCTACGATTACGGCCCCGATTCGGCTGGCAACAACCTGCTTCTCCGCGGCCAGGCGGTCGCCGCCGACGGCCAGACCCTGAGGAGCTGCTACGCCTACGATTCGCTCGGCCGGAAGATCAGCGAGACCAGCCCCAACGGCACCGCCGGGCTTTCCGCCTGCCCGATGGCCGCTCCGGCCTCGGCTCTGCCTTACACCTCCTCGACCCGCTACGATTCGGACGGCCGGGTCGTCGGAACGATCGGCCCGGACCCGGACGGGGCGGGTCCGCTCTTCTTCCCGGCGGTCCGCAACAGCTACGACGGCGCCGGGCGGCTGATCCGGGTCGAGCAGGGCGGGCTTCTCGCCTGGCAGCCGGACACGGTCGCTCCGGCGCTGTGGCCCGGCTTCTCCGTGTACAGGCGGACCGACGCGAGCTACGATTCGCTCGA
>JBAWCC010000203.1:0-1707 GCA_049590095.1 Allosphingosinicella sp.
CGCGATGCTCGGCGTGGCCAAGATCCTCGAGAACATGGAGATCGGCCACAACGTCATGCACGGCCAGTGGGACTGGATGAACGACCCCGAGATCCACTCCAGCACCTGGGACTGGGACACCGCCCAGCCCGGCGAGCAGTGGAAGCACAGCCACAACTACGTGCACCACCAGTTCACCAACGTGCTCGGTCACGACAACGACATCGGCTACGGCATCCTGCGGATGGCCCGCGAGCAGAAGTGGAACGTCTTCAACCTCGGCCAGCCGATCTACAACGCGCTGCTCGCCTCGCTGTTCCAGTGGGGCGTCGCGCTCCACGACCTCGACATCGAGTCCATCCGCAAGCTGGAGAAGGACCCGGAGGTGATGAAGAAGCAGCTCAAGCAGATCGGGGTCAAGGTGCGCCGCCAGGTCGGCAAGGACTACGTCCTGTTCCCGCTGCTGACCGGTCCCGCCGCGATCCAGACCGCCAAGGCCAACGCGCTCGCCAACCTGAGCCGCAACCTGTGGTCCTACATGATCATCTTCTGCGGTCACTTCCCCGACGGTGCGCTGCACTTCTCCGAGGAGGAGATCGAGGACGAGACCCGCGCGGAGTGGTACCTGCGCCAGATGCTCGGCTCGGCCAACTTCACCGGCGGCAAGACGCTGCACATCATGTCGGGCAACCTCGGCTACCAGATCGAGCACCACCTGTTCCCCGACCTCCCGAGCAACCGCTACGAGGAGATCAGCAACCGGGTGCGGCCGCTGTGCGAGAAGTACGGCGTGCCCTACACGACCGGCCCGCTGCACCGCCAGTACGGCCAGGCGCTGCGCACGATCATGAAGCTCTCGCTGCCCAACAGGTTCACCAAGCCGGCGCGCCACGACAACCCCGACTCGGTGGAGGTGCCCCGTGGCCGCAAGAAGGACTCGGAGCGGCCCACGCGGCGTACCGAGACCGGCACCTGGACCACCCGGGCCTCTGCATGATCGACCAGCCCCGCACCGGGATCGGCGAGCTGCCGTTCGCGAGCATGGGTGACCTGGGCCTGGACAAGAAGCGGGTGACGCAGTGCGCGCTCAGCCGCATCTGCGGTGTCTGTGCCCAGTCGCTGGACCGACCCGTGGCGTTCGTGGGCAGCGGCGAGGAGCTGGCGCGCAACGCGTTCCACTTCCCGCCGACCCACCGGGCGTGCGCCGAGCACGCGCTGGCGCACTGGGCGCCGACCTGGAGCGCGTCGCTGGGACACTCGACGCCGCCGGAGAGCTGGGTGCTCGTGACCACCTCGGGCTTCGAGTTCGTGCGGCAGAACGCCGACGCGGTGGACCGCCGCCCGGTGTTCTCGCCCAACTCGATCCTCGAGCAGGTCGAGACCCCGGCACTGCGCTCGACCTGAGCGAACGACCCACCGGCACGCCGCTCGTCCCGCGGGTGTCGCCGCGGCTGGCTAGATTGCAGCCATGGCGACACCCGCTGCGCACGTCCAGGCCGACGACCACGAGGTGCGGGTCACCAGCCCCGACCGGGTGATCTACCCCGCGACCGACCGCACGCCGGAGGTCACCAAGCTCCAGGTGGTGGAGTACTACGTCGCCGTCCGCGACGGCATCATGCGGGCGCTCGCGGACCGGCCGGTCGCGCTGGAGCGCTGGACCACCGGCGTGCACGAGGGCATCACGCTGGCGACCGGGCGCGGCGACAAGAGCGACGCGTTCTACTC
>JBAWCC010000204.1:0-2077 GCA_049590095.1 Allosphingosinicella sp.
ACCAGCGCCGGGGCGCCGCACACGTCCATGACCGAGAGCGCCAGCTCGGGGCTCAGGTCGTCGGGCAGACGTGCGGCGATGCTGCGGCCGAACAGCACGGCGTACCCCTCGGCCGGCACCTGCTCGCTCAGCCCGTCCCAGCGTGCGAGCCCGTCGGTGAGGACCAGCGGCGTGAGCGTGAGCGAGACCAACGTGGCGATCCGGACGCCGACGCTCAGCCCGAGCGGCGAGCAGTCGGCCACCTCCTCGACGGTGCCGACCAGCATCCCCCCGGAGCCCGTGACCGGGTTGTGCATCTTGCCGCGGGTGCGGACGATCTCGAGCACCTCACGTCGTACGCCGTCCCCGTCGCCGCCGTGCTTGTCGTGCAGCTGGCGCGCCGAGGCGGCGTCGAGGTTGAGCCGCTCGACCCGCACCCGCACCTCGTCGTGCCGCAGCACCGGGTCGGTGTCGAGCCGTTGCGCCGCCTGGGGCAGCACCCCGACCGGCTCGAGCACGCGGTGGAGCCCGGTCGGGTCACCCGTCATCTGTCCCACGTCAGAACGCCTTCCTGTCACGCATGAGGAAAACAGTAGATCTTCCGGCGATGTGTTTGCTACACCGGAAGGATCGTGTCCATACTTCCCTACATGAGCATCGAGACCTCGATCGCGGCTCTGGTCGAGCAGCAGACCGGTCAGCCCTACCCCTACCAGCGCGTGGAGCTCGTCGAGCCCGACTGGACGCGCTTCCCCGGGTGGAGGGACGTCACCCGCGCCGAGTGGGAGAGCGCGCAGTGGCAGCGCTCGCACTGCGTGAAGAACCTGCGCCAGCTGCGCGCCCTGCTCGGCGACCTGGTCGACGAGCGGTTCTACGCCGACCTCGAGCGCGACCAGGCCGAGCGGGCGACGATGTCGATGCTGGTGCCGCCGCAGATGATGAACACGATGGCGCCGCACGTGGAGCCGGCCGGCCCCGGCTCGCTGACCGACGCGTTCTACGCCGACCCGGTGCGGCACTACATGATCCCGGTGTTCTCGGACCGGCGCACCGACTGGCCCTCGCACCCGCACGCCAGCCGCGACTCGCTGCACGAGCACGACATGTGGGCCGTCGAGGGGCTGACCCACCGCTACCCGACCAAGGTGCTGGCCGAGCTGCTGCCGACCTGCCCGCAGTACTGCGGCCACTGCACCCGGATGGACCTCGTCGGCAACTCCACCCCCGCGGTCGAGAAGCTGAAGTTCCTCGGCAAGCCGGTCGACCGCCACGCCGAGATGCTCGCCTACCTGCGACGCACGCCCTCGGTGCGCGACGTGGTCGTCTCGGGCGGCGACGTCGCCAACATGCCGTGGGCCCGGCTCGAGGAGTTCCTCACCCAGGTCCTCGAGGTCGACAACGTCCGCGACATCCGGTTGGCGACCAAGGCGCTGATGGGCCTGCCGCAGCACTGGCTGCAGGACGAGGTACGCCGGGGCATGGAGCGCGTGGGCACCCTGGCCCGCGCCCGCGGGGTCTCGCTGGCGATCCACACCCACGTCAACCACGCCAACTCGGTCACCCCGCTGGTCGCCGACGCGACCCGGGCGATGTTCGAGGCCGGCGTGCGCGACGTGCGCAACCAGGGCGTGCTGCTCGACGGCGTCAACGCCGACCCGCACGCGCTGCTCGACCTGTGCTTCCGGCTGCTCGACGGCGCGCAGATCCTGCCCTACTACTTCTACATGTGCGACATGATCCCGGCCTCGGAGCACTGGCGGGTCTCGGTCGCCGACGCCCAGCGGCTGCAGCACCACATCATGGGCTACCTGCCCGGCTTCGCGACGCCGCGGATCGTCTGCGACGTGCCGTTCGTCGGCAAGCGCTGGGTGCACCAGGTCGCGTCGTACGACCAGGTCCGGGGCATCTCGGAGTGGACCAAGAACTACCGGACCTCGATCGAGGCGGCCGACGCCGAGGCGCTGACGCGGACCTACTCCTACTACGACCCGATCCACACCCTGCCCGCCGAGGGCCAGGCGTGGTGGGCCCGCCAGGGCGCCGCGGTCTGAGAGCGGCTCAGCCGCCGACCAGCCCGCCCACCCGCTCCAGGCCCAGC
>JBAWCC010000205.1:0-6897 GCA_049590095.1 Allosphingosinicella sp.
GGGCGCGGGCGCGGCCTCCTGGGCGGACTGGGGCCCGAGGATCCGGCGCTTCTTGACCTCGACCACGACCGTGTTCGAGCGGCCGTGGCTGAAGCTCTGCTTGACCTTGCCGGTCTCGACGGTGCGCTTCAGACCCAGCGGGGCGCGCGCTCCGAGCTTCGGCTTATCTGACGTCTCGCTCATTATATTCCTTCGCTCACATTCCCAGCCGACGCGTCCGGCAGGCCCGCCACGGCGGCGCTTAGCCCAGAGTCGGATCCGATAAAAGCGCGCCAGCGCCCGAGCGCATGCTCGACACGCGCGGCGGCAGCACGATCAATTATTGCGATATGTACCACATTCTGGCGCCCGAGCGCCAATGACAATATGGCCCTTTCGGCTGGAATCACCAGACCTTGGGGTCCGCCTTCGCCGACCCGCCAGGCCTGATCCAGCTTTCGGTTGCCATCCTCCCCCGCGTCGGCGGCGTGGAGGAGCAGGTGAACGTCGCCCTTGCGCGCCGCATTCTCGATCCGCTCGGAGCCGGTGAGAAGGGTGCCGGACCGGGCCTCGAGGCCGAGCCGGTCGAGGGCCGACTGGCGCAGCGCCGTCTCGATGCGCTCGCCGAGATCCTCGGGGATCGACAGCGGAGCCCCCTTGAAGGCCCGGGCCAGCGCGCCGCGAAGCCGGCCCTTGGCGAGGGCGGCTTCGAGCGTCTCACGATCGACTCCGATCCAGGCTCCGCGGCCCGGCGCCTTGGCGCGAACGTCGGGGAGCACTTCCCCCTCGGGGGAAAGCGCCAGCCGGACCAAGGCTTCCCGAGCGTCATGCTCCCCCGAAAGGATGCACTTGCGCTCGGGGACGTGCTTCTCGTCCTTTACGGTCTCATTGGGAGGTTTCCGCAACAGCGTCCTCCCCTTCATCCTCGGACCCCGACGCGGATGCGTCATCGTCTTCGAACCAATGCGCCCGGGCGGCCATGATGATCTCGTTGCCCTGCTCGTCGCTGAGGCCGTATTCGGCGAGGATCCCGCCTTTGTCCTCGCTCCGGTTGCTCTCGCGCTGGCGGCGCTGCTCGGGGCGCTTCTTCTGGACGAGCTCGTCGGTGGCGAGATCGGCGAGGTCGTCGAGGGTCTTGATGTTCGCCTTGCCGAGAGTCACCAGCATCGCCTCGGTGAGATAGGGCATCTCGGCCAGCTCGTCGGACACGCCCATGGCGCGGCGCTCCTCGCGCGACGCTTCCTCGCGGCGCTCGAGCGCCTCGGCGGCGCGGCTCTGGAGCTCGGTGGCGAGATCGTCGTCGAAGCCCTCGATCGAGGCGAGCTCGTCGAGCTGGACATAGGCGACTTCCTCCAGCGCCCCGAAGCCTTCGGCGACGAGCAGCTGGGCGAGGGTCTCGTCGACGTCCAGCTCCTTCTGGAACAGCTCGGAGCGCTCGACGAACTCGCGCTGGCGCTTCTCGCTGGCGTCGGCCTCGGTCATGATGTCGATGGCAGAGCCGGTCAGCTGCGAAGCGAGCCGGACATTCTGGCCGCGGCGGCCGATGGCGAGGCTGAGCTGGTCGTCGGGGACCACGACCTCAATCCGGCCTTCCTCCTCGTCGATGACGACCCGGCTGACCGTGGCCGGCTGAAGGCCGTTGACGACGAAGGTGGCGAGGTCCTCCGACCAGGGGATGATGTCGATCTTCTCGCCCTGGAGCTCCTGGACGACGGCCTGGACCCGCGAGCCCTTCATTCCGACGCAGGCGCCGACCGGGTCGATCGAGCTGTCGTAGCTGATCACGCCGATCTTGGCGCGGCTGCCCGGATCGCGCGCCGCCGCCTTAATCTCGATGATCCCGTCATAAATCTCGGGGACCTCCTGGGCGAACAGCTTCTTCATGAAATCGGGGTGGGCGCGCGACAGGAAGATTTGCGGCCCCCGGTTCTCGCGGCGCACCGAGAGGATCAGCGAACGAACCCGGTCGCCGACCCGGACGACCTCGCGCGGGATCTGCTGGTCGCGGCGGATGACTCCCTCGGCCCGGCCGAGGTCGACGACGACGTGGCCGAACTCGACGCGCTTGACGACTCCGGTGATGACCTCGCCGGCCCGTTCCTTGAACTCCTCATATTGGCGCTCGCGCTCGGCGTCGCGGACCTTCTGGAAGATGACCTGCTTTGCCGCCTGGGCGGCGATCCGGCCGAACTCGATCGGAGGCAGCGGGTCGACGATATAGTCGCCGATCACCGCTCCCGGCTGGAGCTTCTGGGCGTCGTCTAGGCTGACCTGCTTGAAATAATCGTCGACCGCCTCGACCACCTCTACCACCCGCCACAGGCGAAGGTCGCCGGTGGTCGCGTCGAGCTTGGCGCGGATGTCGTTCTCGGCGCCGTAGCGGGCCCGGGCGGCGCGCTGGATGGCGTCCTCCATCGCCTCGATGACGATCGCCTTGTCGATCAATTTCTCGCGAGCGACCGCATCTGCGATCGCGATCAGCTCGGCCTTGTTCGCGGACGCGACGGGAGCGCCCGGGGCGGTACTAGCCATGTTCAGTCTTCCTCTGTTTCTTCTATCGGTTCAATTTCGTCGGCGCCTTCCGCGCTGAGCGGAGCGGTCGCCTGGATAAGCCTGTCGGTCATGACGAGCTTGGCCGACTGGATCGCTGCGAACGGCAGGCCCGTGGGCCCGAGCCCCTGCACGTCGACCAGCACCGTGTCTCCTTCAACTCCGGAAACCACGCCGCTGAACACCTTGCGACCGCCGATCTTCTCGGCGAGCACGATCCGCGCCTCATGCCCCTTCCAGTCGTCATAATCCTTGAGGCGGGTGAGCGGCCGGTCGATCCCGGGCGAGCTCACTTCGAGCCGGTAGGCATGATCGATCGGGTCGCGGCCCGCGGCCTCCTCTTCATCGAGCAGCGCCGACAACCGCCGCGAAAGCCGGGCGCAATCGTCGAGCGTCAGCTGCCTCGTGTCGGGCCGCTCGGCCATCACCTGCAGGGTCGGGTCCGAAGTCCCGCCGATCATCTTCACGCGCACGAGGCTAAGCCCCTCGGCCTGCGCCGCCGGCTCGATCAATCGGGTCACTTCGGCAAGGTCCGCCACAGGCTCGTCCCACGAAATCCAAAACCCTTCCCCGCCGGCCCCGTCCCCGGGACCAGCCTCAACGTCTAACGATGTCGAGGAAGGTGAGGCGCATATAGGCGCGGCGGCGGCGAGGGGCAAGCGGGAATGGGCTTGCCGATCTGCCCGGGTCAGGCGCCGGGCCGCTACCCCCCCGGCCGGAAGCTTGGACGGAGAGAGGGTTTCACCGGCGCGCGAGCGGCGCCGCGAGCTTTTTTGTGACGCGGGCGGAACATCGCCTCCACCCGCAGGTTGAAATCGGGTCGCGGTCACGCAGCGGCATTGGCAGGTTTACTCCCTTTCTGCCGACGGGCGCCTCGGCTACGCCGGGGCGTCTTGGCATGGGAGCGCGAAAGGAAGAGTTCATGAAGAAGATCACGATATTGCTGGCGGCGGTGAGCGGCCTGGGCCTGGCGGCCTGCGACGTCGATCAGACCCAGGACGGCAAGCTGCCCGACGTCGACGTCAACGCGACCGGCGGCCAGCTTCCCGAATATAACGTCACCACCCCCGACGTCGACGTCCAGATGGAGAACAGGACCGTCCAGGTCCCCGACGTGGACGTCAACGTTCCGGCCGAGAACGCTCAGTAAGCGGGCCTCCTGTCGATGGAGCCTCGAGGGGCCTCGCGAGCGATCGCGGGGCCCTTTTTTTCGTCGTCTCCTCCGAAGCCGGCTACCTGCCTTCCAGGGCCTCCCGGGCGTCGGCGGCGGGATCGCGGCCCTTGCCTTCCGTCGAATAATAGAGGGCGCGAAGGTCGGGCATCGGGTCGGTGATCCTGTTCGGGGGGATCCCGTAGCCGCCGCTATGGTGGGCGGCGATCAGCCAGCGCCCGTCCTTGTCGCTTCGCTCGAGAATGAAGGTGGTGGAGGCGGCGCGCTCGTAGGTCCGCTGCACGGCGGCTGCGTAATAATAGCCTCGCTCCCAGACCTGGACCTTGGCGAAGCTGGAATCGCGGCGGATCGAGTCGATCTCCCAGTCGAACTTCAGCGCCGAAGCGGCGAGCGATGCATAGACTCGCGGACCGGCCGCCCGCGACCGGGTCTTGGCGTGATAGACGGGCGGCGACGCTTCGATGAAAGCGGGCGCGACCAGATTCTGAAGGTGGCCCTTCTCGCGTTTCCCGAGCTCTTCGTACCAGCGCGAGAGCGTGATCCGGATTCGCTCATCGGCCGGAGCCGCCCGGGCCAAAGCCGGCGAGGCGGGGAGCAGGACGAGCAGGACAGCGAAGAAGGCGGCCGGCCCGGCGACTCTCATCCCTCGCTCCGCGCGAGAATGGCGGGAACGCAGAAGGGCTGCCGGACTACCGCCGGGCCCCTCGGCATCAGTTCGTCCCGGACGATCCCGCCGCGACGCGCACAATCCGCGAGGGGGATGTCGTAATGGACGATCCGGCGGGTGTAGACCGGGCAGACGTCGCCGCAGGGATGAATGGCGACGACGGGCAGGCCGCGGTGACGGCCGAGCGCGACCCGCTTGAACATCATCGCTCGCTTGTCGAAGACGGCGGTCGCGTAGGCGGCGATGTCGGCATCGCTCAGCGCGCGCCGCGCGGCCGGCGGTTCCCCGCAGGCCGAGGCGGCCGTCGCGGCGATGAGGAAGAGGCCGGCGGCGACGGGAAGGATCCGGGAAGGCATGGCGAGCACTCCTGCGGGGGGCGGAGTAATCGTTACGGCTGCGTAGCTGAACGGCGCCTTACGCTTCGGGGCGCCGGCCTACTGGGCGTTGGCGGGCTCGATAGCGATATTGGCGGAAGCATTGCCGGCAATGCGGTCGAGGAGGGCGTCGGCCTCCTTCTCCAGCGGCGCGGCCTGGGCCTCGACTCCGTTCTCCGCCTCGGCGCGGATCTGGTTGGCGCGTTCCTCGAGCTGGCGCGACAGGGTCTCGGCTTTGGCCTGAATGTTCTCGGGTTCGGGCTCGCAGGCGGCGAGGAGGAGAAGGGGGAGCGGAGGGAGAAGGAGGGTTCGGCGCATGAAGGCTCCTTACGCTATTCGAGCCGTGCTCGTCATCCGGCGAAAGCCGGGCCTCAGGCCGGAGAGGCTCGGTGGGTCTCGCCGAGGTTCCGGCTTTCGCCGGGATGACGATGTAAAAGTGGGGAGCTTCTGTTGCCCGGTGCTCCCCGTACCGCTGGAATCCGCTTCTGTTGCCCGGTGCGGCCCGAACCGCGCTTTTGGCCTGTTTAATCTTACCCGTGAGGGTTGGGATTAAGCAGCAATCGCGAGCGCCTCGTTGTCGTTGGCACTTGTGGTTATGAACGGTTTTACGGCGCATTCAGGCCGGGCAAAAACAGCGCTTTTCAACACACGTCGATCCTAGTTCGGCCCCATCAGCTGAGCCGCAGGGGCGGCACGCTTGATGCGTGTCGCTCCGATAGGCTCGGCCCACCTGGTGGAGCCGCCGGGTACCGCCCCCGGGTCCGCTGCGTCTATTGCACGCTGCACTTTATCACCATAGCCGGGCGAACCCGGCAGCTCCCATATAGACGATCCCGCCTGAATTTAAAGTGAAAGACGGCCTACCCGTTGCGAGGGCGGTTCGAAGTCCCTACCTCCTTGCCCACAGATGAACGAGGGGCCTGAAATGAAGCGCACTTCCCTGATGACCGCCTTTCTGGTGCCGGTGGCGGCGGTTTCGCTTTCCGGCTGCGGAGTGAACTCGATCCCGACGGCCGAGGAGGAAGCGAAGGCCAAGTGGGCCGACGTCCAGGCCGCCTATCAGCGCCGGGCCAACCTCATCCCCAATCTCGTCTCGACGGTGAAGGGCGCTGCGGCCTCCGAGGAACGGATCCTCACCGGGGTCACCGAGGCGCGGGCGAACGCGACCCGGATTACCGTCACCGGCGATCAGCTCACCGATCCCCAGGCATTGACCCGGTTCTCGGAGGCGCAGAACCGCCTGACCCTGTCGCTGCAGCGCCTGCAGGAGGCATATCCGCAGCTTCAGAGCCAGGCCAATTTCGCCACCCTGATGAGCCAGATCGAGGGCACGGAGAACCGGATCAACATCGCCGTCCGCGACTATAACGGAGCCGTCCAGAATTATAACACGACCATCCGGACCTTCCCGGCCGTGATCGGAGCCAAGGTCATCTACGGCGCAGAGCCGATGGCCACGTTCGAGGCGACGACTCCCAATGCGGACGTGGCGCCGACGGTGGATTTCGACACGAACACCAGCCGCTGAAGGGGCCGGTGATCCGGGCTTTCATCCTCCTGCCGCTGCTCCTCGTCGCCGCCCCCGCGGCGGCGCAGGACTTTCCCAAGCTGACGGGGCGGGTCGTCGACGCGGCGAACATCATCCCCGCCGCCGACGAAGCGGCGCTGGCGCAGAAGCTGGAGGCGGTCGAGACGGCGAGCAGCCGGCAGCTGGTCGTCGCGACGGTGCCGAGCCTTCAGGGCTACGATATCGCCGATTACGGCTACCAGCTCGGGCGGGCCTGGGGCATCGGCCAGAAGGAGG
Source organism: Allosphingosinicella sp. (assembly GCA_049590095.1). Taxonomy (GTDB): domain Bacteria; phylum Pseudomonadota; class Alphaproteobacteria; order Sphingomonadales; family Sphingomonadaceae; genus Allosphingosinicella. Next base: position 6,546 of record JBAWCC010000205.1, read on the forward strand.
CGAACAACGGCATCCTCCTTCTCGTCGCCCCCAATGAGCGCAAGGTGAGGATCGAGGTCGGCTACGGGCTCGAGCCGATCATGACCGACGCACTCTCCCACCAGATCATCGGCCAGCAGATCCTCCCGGCCTTCAAGCGGGACGATTATCCCGGCGGAATCAACGCCGGCGCCGACGCCATCATCGCGCAATTGCAGGCGCCGCCCGAGCAGGCGGAGCAGGCGGCGCTCGCCGCGCAGCAGGCAGCGTCGAGCGGGAGCGACGACGCCGAGGGCGCGATCGCGACTCTCGTCTTCTGGGGGGTCGTCTTCGCCTTCTTCATCCTGCCGATGATCCGGGGCGGCCGGCGCGG
>JBAWCC010000206.1:0-6758 GCA_049590095.1 Allosphingosinicella sp.
GCTCCGGCATGAGCGGCGCTCCGGCCGAGCCGCGCGCCGACCTCCCGGCGCTGACCGGAATCCGGGGCCTCGCCGCCTGGTTCGTGGTGCTCTACCATATCCGGGTCGGCGCGGTTTCCTACCTTCCGGAGGAAGCAAGCTTCCTGCTCTCGAAGGGCTATCTCGCCGTCGATCTCTTCTTCATGCTGTCGGGCTTCGTCCTGTGGCTGAACTATTCCGATCGCCTGCGCGGCGGCGGGCTCTCGGCGGTCCCGAAATATCTCGCCCGCAGGGTGGCGAGGGTGTGGCCGCTCCATCTCTTCATCCTGGCCCTGACAATGGCCTATGCCGCCCTCGTGGCGGCGACGGGCGAGCTCAACACGGTCCACTACCCCTGGGCGGAGCTCCCGCTTCACATCCTTCTCGCCCACAATTGGGGCTTCACCGACATCCTGACCTGGAACGACCCGAGCTGGTCGATCAGCGGCGAGGCGGCGGCCTATCTGCTCTTCCCGCTCCTCGTCCTGGCGGTCGACTGGCGAAGGCTGTCGCCGGTCTGGGCGATCGCCGCCCTCCTGCTCCTGGCGCTCCTCCTGTCGGCAGTGATGGGGTGGAACGGCGCCTTCATCCTCGACCGCGACATCCCGCGCTTCGGACTGCTCCGCGCCGCGACCGAGTTCACGATGGGGACGATCCTGTGCGCCCTGTGGAAGCGCTGGCGATCGAGGTCGAGCCTGACCGGCGCCCTGGCCGCCGCTCTCATCGCCGGCGCGCTCCTGCTCGGCTTTGCGGCGGGCGCTCCGGAAACCCTGGCCGTTCCCCTGTTCCTCGCCGGGCTTCTTCTCGTCCTGGCGCTGACCGCCGGCCGCGCCGGCAACCCGCTCGCCTCCAGGCCGATCCACTATCTGGGCGAGATCAGCTACTCGACCTATCTCGTCCACTTCCTCCTCTACATCGTCTTCAAGATCCTGTTCGTAGAGGATCCGGCGAACGTTCCTCCAGCCCTGGCCGGGCTCTTCCTGCTCCTGACCTTCCTGGCCTCGGCGGCGCTCTACCACGGAGTCGAGCGCCCGGCGCAGCGGGCGCTCAACCGTCTGTTCGACCGCCGCATGGCGCGCCGGCCGGTGCTTTCCGCAGCGGAATAGGCCGTTCCCCGGCGAAGGCCGGGGCCCAGCGGCGCAGGCAGTGCATCTGGGTCCCGGCCTTCGCCGGGAAACGACGCATCAAGCCGTCTCGAGCCGCGCCTCCGCCTTTTCGACGAGGGCGATCAGGGCCTCGGTGAAGGCGGGGATGTCCTCCGGCTTGCGACTGGTGACGATATTGCCGTCGGTCACCGCTTCCTCGTCGACCACCTCGGCGCCGGCGTTTCGAAGGTCGGTGCGGATCGAAGGCCAGCTCGTGAGCCGTCGGCCGCGGACGATGTCGGCTTCGATGAGAAGCCACGGGCCATGGCAGATGGCCGCGACCGGCTTGCCGGCGTCGGCGAATGCCCGGATCGTCGCCACCACCTTCTCGTCCATCCTCAATCTGTCCGGATTCTTGGTGCCGCCGGGCAGGACCAGGGCGTCGTAATCGTCCGCGCTCACTTCGCCGATCGTGCAGTCCACCCGGGCGGTGGCGCCGTTATCGCCCTCGATCGCGCCTTTCTCCAGGGACGCCAGGGTTACGTCCGCGCCGCGCTCGCCAAGGATCCGGCGCGGCTCGAGCAGCTCCGAATCCTCATAGCCGTCGGTGGCGATCATCAGGATCCTGGCTTCGGATATGTCGGTCATGAAATTCTCCTTCGAAGCCTCAACGGAAGGGGCCGGACGGCGTTCCCGGAACGAAGCGCCCGAACGGGCGCTTAGTGGCCCCATGCTGTGCTTCGTCGACGATCAGGATCTGCCCGGAATCACCCGCAAGCGCGCCGGGCGCTACTGGCAATATTTCGGTCCCGACGGCAGCCGGATCACCGACCGGGACGAGATCGACCGGCTCAATTCCGTCGGAATGCCGCCCGCTTACGAGCGCTGCTGGTTCTGCCCGAAGCCGAACGGGCACATCCTGGCGACCGGCTACGACGCGCGGGGCCGCAAGCAATATCGCTACAACCCCGATTTCCGGGTTCGGCAGGAGGCCGCGAAATATGAGCGGCTCGCCGCCTTCGGCCGGGCCCTGCCCAGGCTTCGCAAGAAGGTGGAAGAGGATCTGGCCGGAAAGCCGACGGTCCGGGACACGGTGCTCGCCGCTCTGGTCCGGCTGATCGACGAGACCAGGATGCGGGTCGGCAACGAGGAATATGCGAAGGAGAACAAGAGCTTCGGAGCCACGACCCTTCGCAATCGCCACGCCAGGGTGACTCGCGGCCAGCTCAAGATCACCTACACCGGCAAGCATGGCGTCAAGCGCACGGTGACCCTGACCGACCGCAATCTGGTCCGGATCGCCCGCCGCACCCAGGACCTGCCCGGCCAGAACCTCTTCGAATATGTGAGCGACGACGGCGACGTCTGTCCCGCCACTTCGGGCGACGTCAATTCCTATATCAAGGAGGCGATGGGCGACGAGTTCACCGCCAAGGACTTCCGAACCTGGGGCGCAAGCACGATCGCCTTCGAGGAGATGGTCCGCCGCTACCGCAAGCATGGCAAGGTCAAGCTGAAGAGCGTTATCGAGCCGGTCGCCGAGGCGCTCGGCAACACCGCCGCGATCAGCCGCAAATCCTACGTCCACCCGGCCCTGATCGAGGCCGCGAAGGACGCCGGAGCGATCGGCGACCGGCCGCTGCCGCGCGCCTCCAAATATCTGAGCTCGGCCGAACGCGGCCTCATCGAGTTCCTCGACTCGCTCCCGGAAGAGCAGGCGAATTCGGGTCGAAGGGTGGACGGGAAGGGCAAAATTCCTGCAAAGGCCGCCTGATGGCAGGCAGAACGGCGAGTCTCAGCGAGAGGACGAGGGCGCTCGGCGCCGAAGCTTCGGACTGGGTGAGCGGCAACGGAGTCGACATCCTGCTCGCCGCCGGCGCCGGAATCGGCATCGCCCTTCTGCTGCTCGGCCTGCGCTCGCTCGGCTGCCGAATGGCCTCGCGGATGGCGACCGGGCCGCACTGGTCATCCATCCTCGCCAAGGTCGTGGCGCGCACCAATATCTTCTTCATCGTGATGTGCTCGGCCCAGCTGGTCGTGGAGCATGCCGAGACTCCGGCCGCGATCCTTCGGGTCGTCCACGTCCTGTTCGTGGTCGCGGCGGCCATCCAGGGCGCGATCTGGGCCCGGGAGCTGATCCTCGGCTACATCTCCCACCGCGCGGGAGTCGACGACGAGCATTCCACACTCGCCTCGGCGATTTCGATCATTCGCCTGCTGGTGACGGTCGCCCTGTTCGCGATCGCGATCATCCTGATCCTGTCGAACCTGGGCGTCAACGTCACCGGGCTCGTCGCCGGCCTCGGCATCGGCGGAATCGCCATCGGCCTCGCCGCCCAGGGCATCTTCTCCGATCTATTCGCGGCGCTCTCGATCATCTTCGACAAGCCGTTCCGCCGCGGCGAGACGATCACCTTCGGAAGTCCGCCGATGACCGGGACGGTGGAGCGGATCGGCCTCAAGAGCACCCGGATCCGGGCCGTGGGCGGAGAGGAGGTGATCATCTCCAATGCCAACCTTCTCAACGCGCTCGTCCAGAACTGGTCGCGGCTGCAGCGGCGGCGGGCGCTCCTCACCCTCCAGCTCGTCTATCGAACCCCGCCCGAGCTGCTCGCCCGGCTTCCGGACGAGCTTCGCGCCATCGTCGGGCGCCAGCCGCGCGCCCGCTTCGATCGCGCCCATGTCACCGGCTTCATGTCCTCCTCGATCGACATCGAGTTCGTGTTCTTCGTCGAGACCGCGGAGCTGGTCGAGTTCCTGCAGGTGCGGCAGGAGGTGATGCTGGAGATGCTCCGGCGTTTCGCCGAGCTCGGAGTCGAATTCGCCTATCCGACCCAGACCACCTTCACCGCCGGGCCGGACGGTCGGCTGATCATGCCCTATCCGCATGTCCAGAAGACCCCCGACGTGGACCGCGCGCCGGAGTAACCCCCCTCCCTGAAAGGGAGGGGTTGGGGTGGGTAGGCGAGCGTAGCGAGACTTTCGCAGCCTCCGAGTTTCGGCCGCCTTCGGCGGACCCACCCCTGGCCCCTCCCTTGCAGGGAGGGGAGGGTCAGGGTGACGGCCGGGCTCCGACATAAGCGTCCAGCCTTTTGATCTGAGCCGCCTTCTCCGCCTCTCCGAGGAACGACCCCTCGAAGCTGTTCCTCGCCAGCCTTGCCAGCGCCTCGCGGCCCAGCGCGCCGGCCACCGCCCGGTAATTGTCGTTCACATAGCCGCCGAAATAGGCGGGATCGTCCGAGTTGATCGTGGCGCGCAGACCCGCCGCGAGCATCCGGCCGATCGGATGCGCGGCCAGATCGGCCACCACGCACAGCTTGTGGTTCGAAAGCGGGCAGACGGTCAGCGTCATCCCCTCCCGGGCCAGGCGCTCGACCAGAAGCGGATCCTCCAGCGAACGGTTGCCGTGGTCGAGGCGATCCACCTGAAGCACGTCGAGCGCCTGCCAGACGTAAGCGGGCGGCCCCTCCTCCCCGGCATGGGCGACCCGCTTCAGTCCCCGCTCCGCCGCCGCCCGGAAGACCCGGGCGAACTTCTCCGGCGGGTGGCCGAGCTCGGAGGAATCGAGCCCGACCGCCTCGATCCGGTCCAGCCACGGCTCGGCCTCGCGCAAGGTGGCGAAGGCCTCCTCCTCGTCGAGATGGCGGAGGAAGCAGAGGATGAGCTTCGAGGTCAGGCCATGCCGCTCCCGGGCTTCGGCCATTCCGGCGAGAAGCCCGGCCGCCACGACATCGAAGGGGATTCCCCGGGCGGTGTGGGTCTGAGGGTCGAAGAAAATCTCGGCGTGGGTCACCGAATCGGCGGCGGCGCGATCGAAATAGGCCAGGGCCAGATCGCGAAAATCCTCCTCCGTCCGAAGCACCTCGGCGCCTTGGTAATAGATGTCGAGGAAGTCCTGCAGGTTCGAGAAATCGTAGGCGGCCCGAAGCTCCTCGACGCTCCGGAACGGTATCTCGACCCGGTTGCGCCGGGCCAGCTCGAACATCAGCTCCGGCTCGAGGCTGCCTTCGATATGCATGTGGAGCTCGGCCTTGGGCAGGCCGGCGATGAAGGCGTCGAGGTCGGTCATAGGGGGAGCGGTAGCGGCCATCAGCCCGAAGGTCATCCTGAACCGTCGTCCCAGCGAAGGCTGGGACCCCGGGGAGAGTTCGCGCCGCGGGAGGAGCGGGGCCCCGGCGACGGCGCTTTTCGCCCCCCGGGGCCTTGGCCTTTGCTGGGGCGACGGCGGGTTACAACCCCACGTCCTCCAGGCTGAGCAAGGTCGCGTTGCCGCCGGCGCTGGTCGTGTCGGTGCTGGTGACCCGTTCGACGCAGAAGCGCGGGAGATAGTGCGGGCCGCCGGCCTTCGGGCCGGTGCCGGACTGGCCTTCGCCGCCGAAGGGCTGGGAGCCGACGATGGCGCCGATCATCGAGCGGTTGACGTAGAGGTTGCCGACGGTTGCGAGCGCCTCGACCGTCTCGGCGGCCCGGGCGATCCGGCTGTGAAGGCCCATGGTGAGGCCGAAGCCGGAGCGGTTGACCCGCTCGACCGTCTCGGCGAGCCGCCCCGATTTCCAGGTAGCGACGTGGAGGAGCGGGCCGAACCATTCCTTCTTCACATCTTCGATCCGGTCGACCCCGATCAGGGTCGGTGGGACGTAGAGGCCCTCGCCGGGGACCCCGACGGTATGGATCCACCGGCTGCGCGAGGCCTCGCGATGGGCCATCAGCCGGTCGTAGGCGCCCCGGTCGATGACCGGGCCGACGTCGGTCCGGGGCTCTGCCGGGTCGCCGACGACGAGCGAGTCCATCGCTCCGGCCAGCATCTCCAGGGTCCGTTCGGCTATCTCCTCCTGGAGGAGAAGCATTCGAAGCGCCGAGCAGCGCTGCCCGGCGGAGCGGAAGGCGGAGGTGACGACGTCGACGACCACCTGCTCGGGCAGGGCGGTCGAATCGACGATCATCGCGTTGATCCCGCCGGTTTCGGCGATCAGCGGGACGAGCGGCCGCTCCTCGTCGCCGAGCAGGTCGCGGGCGATCCGCCGGGCGGTGGCGGTCGAGCCGGTGAAGGCGACCCCGTCGATTCCTCGGCTTCGAACCAGGGCCGCGCCGGTTTCCGGCCCGCCGGTCACCAGCACCAGGGCCTCGCGCGGAATTCCCGCCTCGAAGGCGAGCTCGACCGCGCGCCGGGCGATCCTCGGGGTCTGCGGCGCCGGCTTGGCGACCACCGCATTGCCGGCGGCGAGCGCGGCGGCCACCTGGCCCAGGAAGATGGCGAGCGGGAAGTTCCAGGGCGCGATGCACAGCCACACGCCCCGGCCTTCGAGGCGAAGGACGTTGCGCTCGCCGGTCGGGCCGGGAAGCTCGACCGGACGAAGCTTCTGGCGCGCCTGGGCGGCGTAATAGCGGCAGAAATCCACGGCCTCGCGGACCTCGGCGAGCGCGTCGGGAATCGTCTTCTTCGCCTCCTGAACCGCCACCCGCATCAGCTCGGCGCGGTCGCGCTCGAGCAGGTCGGCGAGCCGATCCAGGCAGGCCGCCCTCTCCTCGACCGGGGTCCGCGACCAGAGCGCGAAGCCTTGCCCGGCCCGCTCCACCGCCGCCTCCGCGCTGGAGCGCTCCTCGGCGCTGAGAGCGTCGAGCGGCGCCTCGGCGCTAAGGTCCCAGCTTACCCGG
>JBAWCC010000207.1:0-3750 GCA_049590095.1 Allosphingosinicella sp.
TCGTCCGGCCCCTTGCGGAAGGACAATCGCAGTCACGGACTCTTCGGTTGACGCGAGCTCATACGATCCCGGATGACTTCGCGCCGGCCGTTGGCCTCGGGGCGAACCCCTTGGCCTATTCCCGCCCTCGCCGGTTGATCGGGCCGACTCGGACAGCGTCTCATATGGCGGCTAAAAGAGAACAAGTCAAGAACATTCTCGCCCCGATCCCCGCATGGGCGAAAAATCCGCGTCAGTCCCGAAGCAATTCGTTGATGCTGGTCTTGGAGCGGGTACGGGCGTCGACGCGCTTGACGATGACGGCGCAGGCGAGGCCGGGGCCGCCGTCCTTGCCGGGCAAGGTGCCGGGGACGACCACCGAATAAGCGGGGACCCGGCCCATATGGACCTCGCCGCTGTCGCGGTCGACGATCTTGGTCGAGGCGCCGAGGAACACGCCCATCGACAGGACCGCGCCCTGCTCGACGATCACGCCTTCGGCGACCTCGGAGCGGGCGCCGATGAAGCAATCCTCCTCGATGATGACCGGGCCGGCCTGAAGCGGCTCGAGCACTCCGCCGATTCCGGTGCCTCCCGAGATATGGACGTTCCTCCCGATCTGGGCGCAGCTTCCCACCGTCGCCCAGGTGTCGACCATCGTCCCTTCGCCGACGAAGGCGCCGATATTGACGAAGCTCGGCATCAGCACGGCACCCTTGCCGATGAAGGCGCCGCGGCGGACGATCGCTCCGGGCACGGCCCGGAAGCCGGCTCCGGCGAAGCGGTTGGGGCCCCATTCGGCGAATTTCGAAGGCACCTTGTCCCACCAATGGGCGCCGCCCGGGCCTCCGCCGATCGCCTCCATCGGGGTCAGCCGGAAGGAGAGGAGGACGGCCTTCTTGAGCCATTGGTTGACGATCCAGGCACCGCCCGTTTCCGGCGCGCCTTGCTGGGCGACCCGAGCCTCGCCCGAATCGAGCAGGGCGATCGCGGCCTCCACGGCCTGCTTCACCTCGATCTCGTCGCCGGCGAGCGATTCGCGCCTCTCCCAGGCGTCCTCGATGACGGTCCTCAGCGCGTCGCTCATTCCGCCTCTCCTCCAGTAATCTCGCTCAGCCAGTCGCCGATATCGGTAATGCGATAGTCGATAAAGGCGGGATCGGAATCGTGGCTGGCCTGCTCCGAGCCGTTGTCGACCCAGACCGTGGTCATCCCGAGCTGCTTGGCCGGCACCAGGTTCCTCGCCATGTCCTCGGCGAAGAGGGCGCTTGCCGGAGCGATCGAGTGGCGTGCGCACATCGCCGCATAAGCGCTCGGGTCGGGCTTCGGGACATAGTCCATGGCGTGGATGTCGTGGACCCCGTCGAACGCGTTGGCGAGGCCGAGCCGGTCGAGCACGCGCCGGGCATAGGCTTCGTCGCCGTTGGTGAAGACGAACTTGCGGCCGGGCAGCCGGTCGAGCGCCGCCACCACCCGGGGGTCGGCGGTCAGCCGGGCGAAGTCGATGTCGTGGACATAGTCGAGGAAGTCGCGCGGCTCGACCCCATGCTCCTTCATCAGCCCGGCCAGAGTGGTGCCGTGGTCCCGGAAGAAGCCCTTCTGGACGATCCGCGCCTCCGCCGGTGTGCATCCGAGCCGGTTCGCGATATACTCGCCCATCCGGACGTCGATCAGCTCGAACAGGTGGGTCGAGGCCGGGTAGAGGCTGTTGTCGAGGTCGAAAATCCAGCAGTCGATGGAGGCGAGCGGGGTGGGAAGCATGAGCGCCTCATAAGGCGCATCCGGCCTTCAGCAAATTGAAAGCATCGGCGGGATAGGTTAGGGATTGGAAAACTCCTAAATTCGAACCGCTTAGCTGGAGGCCGGGATGAACGCGAGGCTCGGACGCAACGCCCTGCTCATGACCGCCTGCGCGGCCGCGCTTCTCCTTTCGGGCTGCGGCGGAGGCGGCGGCGGCGGTCCCGCTCCCATTTCGGCGCCACCTCAGGCACCGGCTCCGCCTCCCTCTCCCCCGCCTGCCCCGCCGCCGCCGCCTCCGCCGGCCGCGGTCGGGTTCAACGACGCCGAATATGGCAGCTCCAACGGCGCCAGCGCTCATGCCGCGATCGCCGCTTACGACAAGGGCGCCACCGGGCAGGGCGTGAAGATCGCGATCGTCGACAGCGGCATCAATCCCAACCTTTCCGAATTCGCGGGCAAGATCGACTCCGCCAGCCAGGACGTGGCCGGCAATCGCGGGATCGTCGACATCGGCGGCCACGGCACGGCTGTCTCGGCGGTGGCCGCCGCCGCGCGGAACGGTCAGGGCACCATGGGCGTCGCCTTCGGTTCAACCATCCTCTCCTTCAACACTTCCAGCCCGGGAAATTGCGACCCGGACGACGGCTGCGAACATAACGACCCCGACATCGCCACGGCGATCGATCTGGCGCTCCTCAACGGCGCCAAGGTGATCAACATCTCGCTCGGCGGCGACGAGCCGAGCCCGATCGTCAACGACGCGATCGCGCGCGCCGCTTCGGCGGGAGTCCTCGTCGTCCTCTCCGCCGGGAACTCGGGCAAGGAGCCCACCGGCGCGAACCCCGACGCCTTTCCCTTGTCCGCCTCGGCGGCGGGTAACGTCATCATCGCCGGAGCGATGAACTCTTCGCGTCTGATCGCGGATTTCTCGAACAGGGCCGGCACCGGCGCGGCCGCCTATCTCACCGCGCTCGGAGTCGGAGTACGCGCCCCCGACCAGGCCGGAATCACGTACCTGTGGTCGGGCACGTCCTTCTCGGCGCCGGTGATCAGCGGCGCGGCGGCCCTGCTCGCCAGCGCCTTCCCCAATCTCAGCGGCCAGCAGATCATGCAGATCCTGTTCGCCAGCGCCGACGATGCCGGGGCGCCCGGCACCGACCCTGTCTTCGGGCGCGGGATCCTCAACATCGACCGCGCTTTCCAGCCCCAGGGCGCGCTCAGCCTTCCGGGCGGCCAGGCGGTCGATGTCGCCGCCGCCGGCTCCGGCCAGGGTTCGACCGCCATGGGCGACGCCAAAAGCGCATTGGGCGGGATGGTCGTACTCGACGGCTTTTCGAGAGCCTATGTGATGAACCTGGGCTCCGCCCTTCGGCGCGCGGAGCAGGACCGGCCGCTGGGCCGGGCGCTTCAGCCGGGGCTGAGCACCGCCACCGCCGGCGCCCGTGGAATCGCCGTCTCGATCACGGTGAATCGCAATCCGACAGGCCAGCCTCAGGTCGGCCTCGCCCAGCTCGGGCTGACCTATGAGGATTCGCGCAGGGCGCGGGTCGTGTCCGGGATCGCGATCAGCCGGCTGAGCCCGCGCCTGGCGATGGCGCTCGGGCTCGCCGAGAGCGGCAAGACTCTCGAGCGGCGCCTGACGGGCCATCATGGGAACGCGTTCCTCGTTGCCCGCGATCCGATGAGCCGGATGGGCTTCCAGGCCGATTCGGCGGGGGCCCTGGGCGTTCGCCATCGGCTCGGGCCGCTCGGCCTGACCGCTACCGCGGAGCGCGGCGAAGTGCTTCAGCCGGGCTTCGACCGATCGATCGTCCAGCCGCGCTACTCAATCCTCTCGATCGCCGCCGACCGCCGGGTAGGCCGCGCCCGGCTCAGCCTCGGCGCCAGCCGCCTCGAAGAGCAGTCGACCGTGTTCGGAGCCCGCTTCTCCCCGCTCCTCGGAATCGGCGGCGCCGCCAGCTGGTTCGCCGACGCCGGAGCGGCCGTCGCTTTGGGCCGGGGCTGGGACGCCTCGCTCGGCTACCGGCTCGG
>JBAWCC010000208.1:0-2864 GCA_049590095.1 Allosphingosinicella sp.
GCCCGAGCCTGTGCCCGCCGCTCCCCCCGAAGCCCCGGCCGCGCCGCGCCCCTGGATCGAGCTCGACATCGTTCCGGAGCGGGCGGCGGCGACCGAGAACGAAGTCTATGTCCGCTACGCTCTGACCATGACCAACAAGGGCAGTGCCGACGCCCGCAACATCCGGATCGACCCGCGCCTGTTCAACGCCGGCGCCGAGGGCGAGATGCTTGCCTTCTTCCAGGGGCCGATCCACGATTTGAGCGGCTCGCCCCACGTCGTCCTGCCGCCCGGCGGGTCGATCAGGCTGAACGGCCAGGTCGCGATGCCCAACGCCGAATTGCGGGAGATCGAGCTCGCCGGCCGGCGGATCTTCGTTCCGATGGTGGCGATCAACGTCGCCTACGACTGGTCGGACGGCGGCGCCGGCCGGACCTCGCGCTCCTGGCTGGTCGGCCGCGAGGCCGAGGTCCCGACCGAGAAGATGGGTCCCTTCCGGCTCGACCTGGGGCCGCGCATCTACCGCTCGGTCGGCCGCCGCGAAGCCCGGCTGGTGATGGTCTAGGATTCGGCCTGGGCCGATCCGGAACGCGCCAGATCCCACGCGCGACATCGCAAACCCGTCACCCCAGCGAAAGCTGGGGTCCATGCCGAGTCCTCGGCCTGGCTCCGCCGCACCATGGATGCCAGCCTTCGCTGGCATGACGGAGTTGCTCGGCCGAAGCGATAACGCTCCAAGGTCAGCCGGGGAACAGCTCCTCCTCGGGATAGAGCAACACGGCGCCGGCAATCGCCTCGGCGGCGAGGCCGGCGGCCTGCGGAACGACATGCTCGAGATAGTAAAGGCAGGCCGAGCGCTTGACCGCGGCGAAGTGGCGATCTTCGGCGATTGCCCCGCTTTCCACCGCTTTCAGCTGCCGCTTCATCAGCCACCCGCACACCAGAGTGGAGAGCAAGGTCAGGAACGGATAGGAACCCGCCAGCCGGTCCTCCGGCCCCATCCCGCCCAGCTTTTCCGCGACATCCTCGACCGTGGAGGTCAGTTCGAGCAGCGGTCCTTCCGCCTCGCTGCGGACCTCGGCGAGAAGCCGCCGCAGGATCTCGCCGCCCTCGAGGCCGAGCTTGCGCCCGACCAGATCGGCCGCCTGGATCCCGTTCGTCCCCTCGTAGATCGGAGCGATCCTGACGTCCCGGTAATGCTGCGCCGCCCCGGTCTCCTCGATAAAGCCCATCCCGCCATGGACCTGGACCCCGAGGCTCGCCACCTCGCAGCCGATGTCGGTGCCATGGGCCTTGACCAAAGGCGTGAGAAGGTCCGCCCGCGCCTGAGCCGCTTTGTCGCCCAGAGTGCCTCGGTCGGTCTGCCCCGCCGCATAATAGCAGAGCGCACGCGCCGCCTGGGTCAGGGCCGTCATCCTGAGCAGCATCCGCCGGACGTCGGGATGGTCGGCGATCGCCGCCGGCCGTCCGTCCCGAACGCCCTGAACCCGCTGCCGGGCATAAGCGACCGCCGCCTGGGTCGCCCGCTCGCCGATCGACACGCCCTGAAGCCCGACGTTGAGCCGGGCGTTGTTCATCATCGTGAACATCGCTCGCATGCCCCCCATCTCCTCGCCGATCGGCCAGCCGCGGCAGTCGCCCTTGTCGCCGAACGCCATCACGCAGGTAGGCGAGGCGTGGATCCCGAGCTTATGCTCGATCGACACGCAGCGGAGGTCGTTTTCGGTCCCGTCGGGCAGGATCTTCGGAACGAGGAACAGCGAGATCCCCTTCGTTCCCGGCGGCGCCCCGGGAGTCCGGGCCAGCACCAGATGCACGATATTGTCCGCCAGATCGTGATCCCCGAAAGTGATGAAGATCTTCTGGCCGCTCACCCGCCAGCTGCCGTCGCCGACGGGCTCCGCGCGACTCTTCAGCGCTCCGACGTCGGAGCCGGCCTGAGGCTCGGTGAGGTTCATCGTCCCGGTCCATTCGCCGGTGACCAGCTTCGGCAGCCACTCGGCCTGCATCTCGGCCGAGCCGTGATGGCGAAGCGCCTCCACCGCTCCGGCGCTCAGCATCGTCACCAGCGAGAAGGCCATGTTGGCCGAGCCCAAATCCTCCATCACCACGGTAGCAAGGACGAGAGGCAGCCCCTGCCCGCCCTGGTCGGGCGGCCCCGCCAGGGTGCCCCAGCCGCCTTCGACATAGGCCCGATAGGCTTCCCGAAAGCCGGGCGGCATCGCCACCCCCGAATCCGACCATTTAGCCCCGATCCGGTCCCCGACCCGGTTCAGCGGCGCGAACTCGCCCGCGGCGAACGCGCCCGCCCCTTCGACTATGGCGTCGACCAGATCGGGAGTCGCCTCGGCGAATCGATCGTGGCTCGCGATCTCGTCCATTCCGACGACGTGCCTCAAGACGAAACGCTGGTCGGCGACGGGAGGCGTATAGGTCATCGGGGCTCCTCGAGGGCCGTTGCGCTGCTTGGACGGGGGCTATAGCGCGGTGCGGTGGAGGCGCAAAACACCCGTGTAATGCCGTGTAGCGACGAGGCGCTCGCCGAAGCCGCGCGCCTGATCCGCGCCGGCGAGCCGGTCGCGGTTCCGACCGAGACCGTCTACGGCCTCGCCGCCGACGCCACCCGCGAAGAAGCCGTCGCCCGAATCTACGCCGCCAAGGGACGGCCTTCCTTCAATCCGCTCATCGTCCATGTGACGAGCCTGGCCGAGGCCGAGCGTCTGGGCAGCTTCTCCGATTCCGCTCGCAGGCTGGCCGACGCCTTCTGGCCGGGGGCGCTGACGCTCGTCGTTCCGGTGCGCCAGGACAGCGGCCTCGCCGCCGCGGTCACCGCCGGGCTCGCGACGGTGGCGCTGCGCTGCCCGGCCCATCCCGTGATGCAGGCG
>JBAWCC010000209.1:0-3010 GCA_049590095.1 Allosphingosinicella sp.
CAGATGGGGAGGGGGACCACACGAAGTGTGGTGGAGGGGTAATTGCCGCGAGGACCGTGGATCGCGCGAGAACCTCTGACGCGGGCGGTCTATACCCCTCCACCACCCTTCGGGTGGTCCCCCTCCCCACCGGCTTCGCCGGCAGGGAGGCAAAATGAGCAAGAAACCCGCCGACCCGCTCGAAACCTACAACCGGAAGCGGGACTTCACGAAGACCGCAGAGCCTGCGGGTGAAGTCGCTCCGGTCCGGGGACCGAACGCCCCCGCCCTGTTCATGGTCCAGAAGCATGACGCCTCCCGCCTCCATTACGACCTTCGCCTGGAGCTGGACGGGGTGATGAAGAGCTGGGCGGTGCCCAAGGGCCCCAGCCTCAACCCGGCCGACAAGCATCTCGCGGTGCGCACCGAAGACCATCCGATGAGCTATGCCAGCTTCGAGGGCACCATTCCCAAGGGCGAATATGGCGGCGGCACCGTGATGCTGTGGGACTGGGGGACTTGGACCCCGCATCCGGACAAGGACCCGCGCAAGACGATCGAGGAAGGTCATCTCCACTTCACGCTCGACGGCCACCGGATGAAGGGCGAGTGGGTGATGTTCCGGCTCAAGGGCCGGCCCGGCGAGCGGGCGGAGAACTGGATGCTGAAGAAGGTGACCGACGATCATGCCGGGGGCTCGATGGGGCTGACCGAGAAGTATCTGACCAGCATCAAGACCGGGCGGAGCATGCAGGAGATCGCTGCCGGCAAGAAGGCGAAGGAGCTGAAGGGCTGGAAAGCTGCTCCCCGGCGAAAGCCGGGGCCCAGTGCTGCCGCCGAGCTGGGCCCCGGCCTTCGCCGGGGAGCGAAGAGTGCCAAGCTCCCCCCCTTCCGCGAGCCGCAGAAGGCCACCCTGGTCGACCACGTCCCCGCCGGCGCGGGCTGGATCCACGAGATGAAATATGACGGCTATCGCTGCCTGCTCGGCATCGGCGGCGGCAAGGCCAAGGTCTATACGCGCTCCGGCCTCGACTGGTCCGACAAGTTTCCGGAGATTGTCGAAGCGGCGGCCGGCATCGTGGGTTCGGCACTGCTCGACGGCGAGATCGTCGCCCTCGACGAGAAGGGCAATACCGGCTTCTCCGCCCTTCAGCAGGGGATCAGCGAAGGCGGCCGAGGCCTCACCCTCTTCCTGTTCGACGCGCTCGAGATGGACGGCGAGGATCTGACCGGACTTCCGACGATCGAGCGCAAGGCGCGCCTCGCCTCGCTGATCGGCGACGGCATGCCCCCGACCATCCTTTATGCGGAGCATATCGTCGGCCATGGCGAGAAGCTTTTCGACGCGATGTGCGATGCCGGCCAGGAGGGGATCATCTCCAAGCGCGCCGACGCCCCCTATCGGGGCGGGCGCACCAAGACCTGGCTCAAGATCAAATGCACCTACCGCCAGGAATTCGTCATCCTCGGCTGGTCGGAGAGCGACAAGAAGGGCCGCGGCTTCCGGGCGTTGCTGCTCGGGGTCCATGAAGACGGCAAGCTTCGCTACGCCGGGAAGGTCGGCACCGGCTTTTCGAACCAGGTCCAGCAGGATCTGCTCGAGCGGTTCGAAAAGCTGGCCGCCGCCAAGCCGGCGGCCCCGGTGCCGAGGCCGGAGGCGCGCGGCGCCCATTGGGTGAAGCCGAAGCTGGTCGCCGAAATCGCTTTCGCCGAGTTCACCGCCGAAGGCGTCGTCCGCCACGCCAGCTTCCTCGGCCTTCGCTCGGACAAGAAGCCCGCGGAGGTGATCGAGGAAACGCCCGAGCCGGTCGAGCGCACCGCCCCTGCGGCGGACGACGTCAAGATCAGCAATCCCGGGCGCGTGCTCTTCCCCGACGCCGGAGTGACCAAAGGCGAGCTGGTCGAATATTATCGCTCGGTCGGGCCGATGATGATGGAATGGACGGCGCGGCGCCCGCTGAGCCTGGTCCGCTGCCCGCAGGGGCGGGCGAAGAAATGCTTCTTCCAGAAGCACAACACGGGCAGCTTCGGCCCCCACGTCCACCAGATCCCGATCGAGGAGAAGAAGGGGCAGATCGAGGATTATGTCTATGTCGAGGACGGCGCAGGGGTCGTCGCCTGCACCCAGATGGGAACGATCGAGTTCCACGGCTGGGGATCGCCGGTCGCGGACGTCGAGAAGCCCGATCGCCTCGTCTTCGACATCGATCCGGACGAAGGCCTCAGCTTCGACGAGGTGAAGCGCACCGCCCGCGACCTCCACCGCCACCTCGCCGACATGGGCCTTCAGAGCTTCCCGCTGACCACCGGCGGCAAGGGCCTCCACGTCGTCGTCCCGCTGACCCCGCATGCGGAATGGCCCGTGGTCAAGGACTTCGCCCAGCGCTTCGCCATCGCGCTCGCCACCGCCGAGCCCGATCGCTTCACCGCCAACCTCGCCAAGGCGAAGCGCAAGGGCCGGATATTCCTCGATTACCTGCGCAACCAGCGCGGAGCGACCGCAATCCTCCCTTATTCCGCCCGCGCCCGCGAGGGCGCTCCGGTAGCGGCGCCGATCGGGTGGGACGAGCTCGACGAGCTGACGTCAGGCGCCCCCTTCACCGTCCGCGACGGCGAGCGACTCCTCGAGCGCGCCTCGGGCCGCGGCCTCCAGGGCTGGGGCGAGGCGAGCCAGGTGCTTCCGGACCTCTGAACCCGTCATTGCGAGGAGCGAAGCGACGAACCAATCCAGCGGCCGGAGGCGCAGCACTGGATTGCTTCGCTTCGCTCGCAATGACGGCCGCTCTCACTCCTCGCCGGAATCGTCGATGGCCCTCACGATATAATAGCCGCCGACCGCGGCCGCGGCGAGGATGACGACAGTGATCAATGTGCTCACGCCGGTGAGATTTTGCTTGCGCGCCTCCTCGCCCGTGACCGGCTGCCCCGCCAGATAGAGCGCCGGCTTCGTCGCTCCGAGCAGCCGAAGATCGACCGTATCGCTCTCGACCAGCATCGCTCGCGGCGCCCCGGCGGTCCGGTAGTCGTGGAC
>JBAWCC010000210.1:0-3315 GCA_049590095.1 Allosphingosinicella sp.
CCCTTGCCGCCTTTCTCGGCCGCGACAGGCGCGGCGAGGGCGAGCGCGGCGGTGCCGGCGATCAGGATGAGGTTACGCATGACGAAAACTCCCTTGGTTCGGGAGAAGAACGGCCGGGCTGCTCCCCTCGTTCCGCCTGCGAAAGCACGCTTCGACCGACCTCGCACTCCGACCGCCCCGCCAAGCTGAACCTCGCCTTTCAACGCGTGAACGCCGGATGAAGGAGGCCCGGGTTCCGCCCCTTGCCCCAATTCCCGGTTCGTGAGACCGTTCGACGGGGTTCGGGGGAGTCGCCAGATGAGGAAAGCGCTGCGGTGGGCCGGGATCGGCCTTGGGGGAGTGGTCGCGCTTCTGGTCGTGGCGGCGATCCTGATCTTCATCTGGTCCGAGATTATCCTGCGCCGGGGCTATGCGGCCGCGCCCGAGGCTCTGCCGCCCCTCACTGCCGCGGAAAAAGCGGAGGCGCCGAGGCTCGCCAGGGTGCTCGGCTGCCTCAGCTGCCACGGCGAAGGCCTGAAGGGCAAGCTCATGTTCGACGCACCGGGCGTCGCCAGGGTGTTCGCCCCCAACATCACCGAGATCGCCGCAAGATCGAGCGACCAGCAGCTCGCCGCCGGCATCCGCCAAGGGATAGGCCATGACGGGAGGGGCCTCTTCATCATGCCCTCGGCCATGTATTCGCGCCTCACCGACAAGGAGACGGCCGCCCTGGTCGGCTGGATCCGGACCTTGCCGCGCGCGGAAGGCGGGACCGAAGGCCTCGGAGTCGGCCCGATCGGCCGGCTCGGCCTGGTGATCGGATCGGTAAGGCCCGTGCCGGAGGCCGTCGCCGAATATCGGACCCAGGTGCCGATCGCTCTGGGTCCCGAGCACGAACCGGCTCGCCACATGGCGGCGACCAATTGCTCGGAGTGCCATGGGCCGGCGCTGATGGGAGGCTCGGCCGGCCCCGACCAGAAGGCGCCGGACCTCCAGGTCGCCGCCGGCTACGATTCCGCCCAGTTCAGGACGATGATGCGCACCGGGCGGCCGCCAAGCGGCAGGGACCTCGGCCTGATGTCGGAAGTGGCGAAGAACGATTTCAGCCATCTCACCGATGCGGAGATCGACGCGCTGCACGCCTATCTGACGGCTCGGGCGAAAAGGCTGGGCGGTTGAGGCGGCGCTGGAGCGGGTGAAGGGAATCGAACCCTCGTCGTAAGCTTGGAAGGCTTCTGCTCTACCATTGAGCTACACCCGCCCTGCGCGATCCTGGCCCTTTAGGCCAAGCTTGCTTCGGCGGGCAAGCCCGCCTTTGATCCGGCGTTGGCTGGCTTGCCAGCCGTAGCTCGCGCGAAGCGGGAGCGAAGGCTGGTGGACAGGGCTGGATTCGAACCAGCGTACGGGAAACCCGGGCAGATTTACAGTCTGCTGCCTTTAACCACTCGGCCACCTGTCCAGGAGGCACCCTTCGGGAGGGCGAACCCATTGGCGAAAGGGGCGGGGGCTGTCAACGTGGCTCGGGCGCGCCTCAGCGTTTCGCCGCGGCCCCGGGCCTCAGCCATTCCATCAACTCGTGGAACGGGATGAGGTGGTTGAAGGCGATTCCGGCGAGTCCGCTCTGGCACCAGCGCACGACTCCCGCCACCGGCCGGAACTTCTCCATGGTGAGGACGATCTCGCGGCCGACCTCGACGGGCTGGTCGGTCTCGACCTTGACCCCGCCCTGGCTGATGTCGCGGGTGTTGACCCCGTAGAGGCGGGCGCCGCAGCGAAGGGTCGCGAGCCGGTCGACCTCGACCCGGGGCAGGCGCGGCCGCCAGCCCGATTCGAGGGCCGCCTGGCTCGACAGCATCTCCTCGACGTCGATCGGCTCGTCGAACTCGATTCCGAGGTTCGACTGGTCCGCCCAGACCACCGTCCCGGGCACCGGCTGGTTGCTCTTGAGCTCGATCGCCACCGCGTCGCCCAAAGCATGGTGTGAATAGACATGGGCCATCAGCCCGCCCGCCGAGATGTTGCGGATGAGGCACAGCTCGCGGCCGCCCGGGCCGATCAGCGCCCCCACTCGAAGAATGGTGAGATGCCGGGTCGCGCGCCGACGCTCCGGCGGCTGCGGAGCCAATCGCGAGAAGGAGAAGGTGGTCTCCTCATGGCATTCGTTCGACAGCATCGTCCCTCCCGGCCATCGCCTTGCGGCGGACAAGCCCCACTTGCCCCGCCAGAGCAAAGGCTTAGCGCCGCAGACGTTTAAGAACCTGTTACGGGAGGGAGGGGATTTGCGCCGGAATGGACCAAAAGCAAACGTTCACGGCTTGCTTACCATTCCGGCTTAAGTCCCGGTGCGATGAACGCCGAGGCCGAAATCGCCACCGAGACCCGGGCCGACCCCCGGCCCCGCTCCGCGGTCAGCACGGGCGTCGGAGTCGCCGGCCTCGTCGGCCTGTTCTCCTGGGTGGCGGTCGCCCGGACCTTCGGGCTTTCCGGCCAGAGCGGAGCGCTGCTCGCGCTTCTCGCCTGCGGAGTGCCGATGGTCCTGTGGTCGATCTTCGTCGACAAGGTTCACCGCCGGCCCTCGACCGGAATCGACTGGGCCGGCCCGCCGCGGCCGCTCTCCGAAGCGCTCGACTTCAGCCTGGTCAAGATCGCCGGCCTGTGGGCGACCTGGGCGGGGATCGGCTTCCTCTACTGCGTCGGCCGCTGGTATTGGGACGGAATCTACCTCTTCTCGATGGAGGTGCTCGGCCTCGCCGCGGCGCCGCTCCTGATCCTGTCCATCCCCTATGTGGTCTGGCTCGACCGCCGTCTCGTCGAGCCTCGCGACGGCGCCTGGCATTTCGGCCAGCTCCTGATCGGCAAATCGAGCTTGGTCGAGCGCGAGATGGTCTACGAGCATCTGCGAAGCTGGGCGGTCAAAGGCTTCTTCATGGCCTTCATGATCGCGATCGTTCCGGGCAACTGGATCGGGACCGTGACTCCGGCGGGCGACGAGATCGCCGAAAATCTGGTCAGCCTGACCCGCTGGCTGATCACGGCCATGTTCATGATAGACACCGTCTTCGCGACCGTCGGCTACGTGCTGACGATGAAGCCGCTCGACGCTCATATCCGCTCGGCCAATCCCTATGCGGCGGGCTGGACGGCGGCCCTCATCTGCTACCCGCCCTTCGTCCTGATGGGGCCGGGCGGGCCGCTCGACTATCACACCGGCACGATGGGCGAGAACGGCTGGACCCATTGGCTGGGCGACTATCCGCTGCTGATGGCCCTCATCGCCTTCCTGCTGGTGAGCCTGACCGCGATCTACGCCTGGGCGACCGTCGCCTTCGGGATCCG
>JBAWCC010000211.1:0-8093 GCA_049590095.1 Allosphingosinicella sp.
GGCCAAGCGCGCCGCCGCCGCGGCGACCGCGACCGCCACCAGGACCACGACCCGTATCCAGAACGAAGGAACCCGTATCATGAAGAAAGAGACCGCCCAGGTCGCTGACCGCCTCCAGGCCGTCTTCGGCGACGTCAACGAGCGCGCCCGCACCCAGATGGAGCGCAGCACCCGCATGGCCGAGGAAATGACCGAGCTCTCCAAGGGCAATGTCGAGGCGATGGTCGCCTCCACCAAGGTCGTCGCCAAGGGCCTCGAGACGGTGGGCCAGGAAGTCGCCGAATATAGCCGCAAGAGCTTCGAAGACGCCTCCGCCGCCCTGAAGAGCTTCACCGAGGTGAAGTCGGCCACCGACTTCTTCCGTCTGCAGAGCGATTTCGCCCGCAGCCAGTTCGACGGTCTCGTCGCCGAGAGCAGCAAGCTCTCCGAGACGATGATCAAGCTCGCCGGCGACGCCGCCGAGCCTCTCGCCAGCCGCTACTCGGTCGCCGCCGAGCGCGTTAAGGCCGTCGCCGCTTACTAAGTAAGCCGCAGCGCCAGCTGGTGCAGTAAGGGCGGCCCCCGCGGGGGCCGCCCTTTTTGCGTTGCCGGAACCGCGGCGGGGGATGGCGCTTTGAATCTGGCGGCGCCACTGCTCCCCGGCGAAGGCCGGGGTCCAGCGGCACCGGCGGAAAAACTGGATCCCGGCTTTCGCGGGGAAGCACTTGCCGCGAAATGGCCTACTACCCTATCTAGGGCATGGTGATGACCAGGGATGAAATCACGGCTGCCGACGAGCGCAAGGGCGGGGACCTGGACGACCCCGGCCTCGGCGTCGCCACGCGCACCCGCACCAGGACCAAGACGCCTTCGCCCTACAAGGTGCTGATGCTCAACGACGACTATACGCCGATGGAGTTCGTCGTTCAGGTCCTGCAGACGTTCTTCAAGCTCAGCATCGAGGACGCCACCCGGGTAATGCTCGCCGTCCACCAGCGCGGAGTCGGGGTGTGCGGAGTCTTCAGCTACGAAGTCGCCGAGACCAAGGTCGCCCAGGTGATCGACTATGCGAGGCAGAACCAGCACCCGCTGCAGTGTACCCTGGAGAAGGCTTGACCTCTCCCCTCCCGGAAAGGGAGGGGTCGGGGGTGGGTCCGCCGAAGGCGGCCGAAACTCCGAAGCCGTAGGCTCGCTCCGCTCGCACCCACCCCCAGCCCCTCCCTTCCAGGGAGGGGAGTCTCCCTTGCCTCCCCCCGCGAAAGTCTTAAGACCCTCCCATGGATCGCATCATCATCCGCGGCGGCAAGCGTCTCGAAGGCCGGATTCCCATTTCCGGAGCCAAGAACGCCGCTCTGACGCTCCTGCCCTGCGCCCTGCTCACCGACGAGCCGCTGACGCTTCGCAACCTGCCCCGCCTCGCCGACGTCGACAGCTTCGGCCACCTCCTCAATCAGCTCGGGGTTTCGACCACCGTCGAAGGCGCCCGCCCCGACGAATATGGCCGGGTGATGACCCTTCGAGCCTCCAGCCTCGCCTCGACGGTCGCGCCCTACGACATCGTCCGAAAGATGCGCGCCTCCATCCTCGTCCTGGGCCCGCTCGTCGCCCGCGCCGGCGAGGCCACGGTGTCGCTTCCCGGCGGCTGCGCGATCGGAATGCGCCCGGTCGACCTCCACCTCAAGGCGCTCGAAGCGCTCGGCGCGGAGATCGAGGTCGCCGCCGGCTACGTCCGGGCCAAGGCCCCCAGGGGCGGCCTGCAGGGTGGAACCATCACCTTCCCCTTCGTCTCGGTCGGAGCCACCGAGAATGCGCTGATGGCCGCCGTCCTCGCGAAGGGCGAGACGGTGATCGAGAATGCCGCGCGCGAGCCCGAGATCACCGATCTCGCCAAATGCCTGATCGCCATGGGCGCCGACATCGAGGGTCTGAGGACCGACGTCCTGACGATCCGCGGCAAGGACAGGCTCCACGGCGCCACCTATGCGGTGATGGCGGACCGGATCGAGGCGGGCAGCTACGCCTGCGCGGCCGGAATCACCGGCGGCTCTCTGGAGCTGGTCGGAGCGCGCAAGGAAACCATGCCCTCGATCCTCTCCGGCCTCAGCGACGCCGGCCTGGTCGTCGAGGATACGAAGGACGGAATCCGGGTGAGCTCGAACGGCGGCCTCAAGCCCCTTTCCATCTCGACCGCCCCCTACCCCGCCTTCCCGACCGACATGCAGGCCCAGTTCATGGCGATGCTGACCCTGGCCGAGGGCACCAGCCTGCTCACCGAGACGATCTTCGAGAATCGCTACATGCACGTCCCCGAATTGAACCGGATGGGCGCCGAGATCGACGTCCGCGGCCGCTCGGCGGTGGTTCGGGGAGTCGATGGGCTGGTCGGCGCCGAGGTGATGGCGACCGACCTTCGGGCCTCGATGAGCCTGGTCCTCGCCGGCCTCGCCGCCAAGGGCGAGACCCAGGTCCACCGGGTCTATCATCTCGACCGCGGCTACGAACGGCTCGAGGAGAAGCTGCAGGCGGTCGGTGCCGACGTGGAGCGGGCGAGCGACGGCTAAGCGTTCCCCGGCGAAGGCCGGGGCCCAGCGGCACCGCTGGACGGACTGGGCCCCCGGCCTTCGCCGGAAGCCATTCGACGATCAGCTCAGAACTTCGACCGTGTGGATGATCAGCCCGACCAGCCCGCCCACCAGGGTCCCGTTGATCCGGATATATTGAAGGTCGCGCCCGACGGCATTCTCGAGCCGCCCGGTCACCGTCCGGGCGTCCCAGCCGCTCACCGTATCCGAGACCAAAGTGACGATGCCGCTGCCGTAGGTCGCCGCCGTTCCGACGGCCATCCGGCGGGCGAACTGGTTGATCGCCTTGTTGAGCCGCCCGTCCTGCTGGAGAGTCTCGCCCAATTGACGAAGCGCCTCGCCGAACCGCCCGGCCATCGCCGCTTCCGGGTCGCGGGCGGCCCGAAGCAAGGCGGCGCGGCTGTTCTCCCAGAGGCCGTCGAGCCAATCGGTGACCGCCTTGTTGGCGATGATCTCGTTCTTCCAGCCCTCGACCCTGGACTGCATCTCCGGCTCGAAGCGCATGTCCCAGGCGATTGCGGCGAGCGCCTCCTCCGCTTTGGCCCGAAGCGGGTGGGCGGGGTCGATCGCCATGTCGATGGTAAGCCGCCTCAGCCCGTCGACGATCCCGTCGGCCAGCTTCTCGTCGAGGCCGGCGAGGCGCATGATCATTCCGGCGCGATCGCGCACCATCTTCCGGATCAGCTCCTCGTTGGCGTCGAGGGTCCGGCCCGCCCAGGTGACGATCCCGTCGAGTATCGGGATGTGCCGTTCCTCGGTGATTGCCGCCTCGAGCGTCTGGCCGATCAGCGGCGACACCTCCAGCGTCCGCATCCGAGACGCGACCGCCGACTTGACCATTCCGCCGAGCCGCTCCTGGTCCAGCGCTTCCAGTAGGTCCGCGATCAGCCTCGATCCGCCCTGCCGGAGGCGGCCCTCGGGCGGCGGGTTGGCGAGGAATCGGCCGATCGCTCCGGCGATGTCGACGTTGCGCATCCGCCGCGCCACCACCCTCGGGATCAGGAAATTGTCGCGGAGGAAGGAGGCCAGCGTTGCCCCGATCCGGTCCTTGTTGCGCGGGATGATGGCGGTGTGGGGAATGGGAATTCCGAGCGGGTGGCGGAACAGGGCGGTGACCGCGAACCAGTCGGCCAGTCCGCCGACCATCGCCGCTTCCGCGAAAGCCTTGACGAAGCCGACCCACGGATAGGCTTCGTCATAGGCGTTGGCGCCGAGGAAGATCGCCGCCATCGCCACCAGCATCCCGGTCGCGATGATCCGCATCCCGCGCAGGCTCTGCGCGGCCGGGGCGAATCCACTGGGACCGACCTGTACGAAGCGGCTCATGGGCTTCTCAATAGCCGGGCCGCCACTTTAGTTCACCCCCGCCCGGGCAAGGGCCGCCCCGCTCATCTCCGAACCGCCCGCAACGCCGGCCTCACTCCGCGGGCTGTTCCGCCGGCGAGGGGCCGTGATCCCTGGGCCCCTTGTAGGTGATGAGCCGTCCGACCTTCGGCGCCAGCCACTTCTCGAAGCTGTCGGCGAGGCTGAACGAAGCCGGCACCAGGACCAGGGTGAGGAGCGTCGAGAGCAGCAGGCCGCCGATCACCACCACCGCCATCGGAGCGCGCCAGCTGGCGTCGCCCTGCAGCGAAAGCGCCGTCGGGACCATGCCCGCCACCATCGCCATCGTCGTCATGACGATCGGCTGGGCGCGCTTATGGCCCGAATCGATGATCGCCTCGTCCTTGGGAACGCCCTTGGCCATCTCCACGATCGTGAAATCGAGAAGCAGGATCGAGTTCTTGGCGACGATCCCGAACAGCATCAGGATTCCGATCAGCACCGGCATCGACACGGCATGGCCGGTTATCCACAAGGCGATGAACCCGCCCAGGGGCGCAAGCAGAAGCGAGCCCATGTTCACGAGCGGGGCCATCAGTCGCTTGTAGAGCAGGACCAGCACCGCGAAGACGAGGAAGGTGCCGGAAATGAGGGCGCCCAGGAACTCCGACATGAGCTTCGCCTCCTCCCGCTGCTGGCCGGAGCGGGCGCGTTCGACGCCTTCGGGCAAATTCTGCAGGATCGGCAGCGATTCGATGATCGCTTCCTTGTCGACCACGCCCGGAACGAGATCGGCTCCGACGAGGATCCGGCGTTCCTGGTTGAACCGCTGGATCTGCGCCGGACCGGCTCCGAAGCTGATCGAGGCGACGACCTTGAGCGGCACCGAGCCGCCGGTCGTGGTCGGTACCGGCATGTTCTCGATCGTCGAGAGGTTGCGGCGCGAATCTTCCTGGAGCGCGACCCGGATCGGCACCTGGCGGTCGGAGAGCGAGAAGCGGGCGCTCGCCTGGTCGATCTCGCCCTGGGTCGCGGTCCGGATCGCCTGGCTCATCGCCGAGGTGGTGACTCCCATGTCCGCCATGAGGTTGAGCCGCGGGGTGATGGTGATTTCCGGACGCCTCATGTCCCCGGCGATCCGCGGCGACACCAGCTCGGGGCGCTTGCGCATATCCTCGACCAGCTTGAGCGCCGCATCCTGGAGCTTGGCCGGATCGGAGCTGGAGAGAAGAACGGCGATCGGCCGGCCGCCGATGCTGTTCTGGGCCCGGAAGGTGACCCGAGCGTCCGGAATGCCCTGAAGGAGGGGGCCGACCTGGCGCTCGAAATCGGTGCTGGTCCGCTCGCGCCCTTCGCCGCGGTCCTTCAGCGACACGTAGATGGTAGAATTGCCGGCGCGGACCGAGGCGAAGGCGGATTCGACGTCGCCCTGGCCGCGCACCAGGGTCGCGGCCCGGTCGGCGACCGCCCGGGTCTGGTCGAGGGTCGATCCCGGCGGCATCTCGATCGCGACCTGGACCGTGTCCTCGTCGGTCTCCGGCTGGAAGGCCGACGGCAGCATCATGAAGATTCCGATCTGCGCGAGAAAGCAGAGGAAGCCGACTCCGACGGACTTCCACCGGTTGCGCAGCGTCCAGCGCAGCAGGCCGAGATATTTGTCCATCAGCCAGCCTTCGCCATGCTTTGCGGGGCCGTGCGCCTTCAGGAAATAGGCCGCGAACATCGGGGTGATCAGTCGGGCGACGGCGAGGCTGATCAGGACGGTGATGACGATGGTCAGGCCGAAGCTGATGAAATATTGGCCGATGATCCCGCCCATCATCGCCACCGGCAGGAAGACCGCGACGATCGAGAAGGTGGTCGCGACGACTGGGAGCCCGATCTCGTCGGCAGCGTCGATCGACGCCTGATAGGCGGATTTGCCCATCCTCATGTGCCGGACGATATTCTCGATCTCGACGATCGCATCGTCGACCAGAACGCCCGCGACGAGGCTCAGCGAAAGCAGGGTCACCATGTTGAGCGTGAAGCCCAGCATGTCCATGAACCAGAAGGCCGGGATCGCCGAAAGCGGGATTGCGATCGCGGAGATCAGCGTGGCTCGCCAGTCGCGAAGGAACAGGAGCACGACGACGACGGCCAGGAAGGCGCCCTCGACCAGCGCCCACATCGAGCTCTTATACTGGCCTTCGATATATTGGACCGGAGTGAAGAGCAGGGTGTAGCTGACTCGCGGATCCTCGGCCTCCAGCTCCTTCAGCTGCTTCATCACGTCGTTGTAGACGCTGACGTCCGAATAGCCCTTGGCCTTCTGGACCATGAAGCTGACGACCTGGCGGCCGTTCTGGATGCCGTAGCTGGTCTGCTCGGCCCATTGATCGCGAACGCTCGCGATCGAATTGAGGCGGATGGTTCGGCCGCCGCCGATCGAAAGCTGGGTTTCGCCGAGCGCAAAAGCGGTGAGCGCGCTTCCGAGCACCCGGACCGACTGCTCGGATCCGGCGATCTCGGCACGTCCGCCGGCCGCGTTGACGTTGATCGCGCGAAGCTGCTGGTTGACCTGGGCCGCGCTGATCCCCTGCGACTGCATCCGGACGGGATCGAGCTCGACCCGGATCTCGCGGCTGACCCCGCCGGTTCGGCTGACGATCGAGACTCCCTCGACGCCCATCAGGCGCCGGTTGATCGTGTCGTCGATGAACCAGGAGAGCTGCTCGACCGTCATCGCCGTGCTCTCGGCGGACATGTAGACGACCGGATAGTCGTCATTTTCCTCTCGCTGGACCTGCGGCTCGAGGATTCCGTCGGGAAGGTCGCCGCGGATCCGCGCCACCGCGTCGCGCACGTCCGTGACGGCTCGGTCGACGGGAGTGCCGATCTCGAACTCGATTCGGGTATTGCTGTTGCCTTCGCGGATGAACGAATTGATCTCGGTGACGCCCTCGATGCCTCGGACCGCCGCCTCGACCCGGCGGGTGATCTGGATCTCCAGCTCGGGCGGAGCCGCGCCGGGCTGGCTGATCGAGACGCTCGCGGCGGGGACGCTGACGTCCGGGTTCAGGTTCACGTCCATCCGCATGAACGCAAGCACGCCCATGGCGAGCAGGAAGGTGAACAGGACGAGCGGGATCACCGGGTTCCGGATCGACCAGGCCGAAATGTTACGCATCGTTCATCGACTCCAAATCGACCCGCCGTCTAGCGGCTGACCGCGCGTTGCGGACGCACCTTCTCGCCCGGATTGAGGAAGGCGCCCGCCGATTGCACGATTCGCTCGCTGCCGTTGAGCCCCTCGGCGATCACCACGCCCTTGTCGGTCACCGTTCCGATCCGGACCGGACGGCGCTGGACCGTGTCGTTCTGGGTGACGATCAGCACATAGGTGCCGGAATCGTCGGTGAGGACCGCCGATTCGGGCAGCAAGGGAGCGACCGTCGCCCCGGCCTTGATCGACGCGGTGGCGAAGCCGCCGGGCCTCAGCTCGCGATTGTAGGGGATCGAGATTCGCGCCTCTCCCTGGCGGGTCTGGGGATCGATGATCGGCGAAATCTGCCAGACCGAGCCCTGATAGCTTTGCTCCGACCCGACCGGAGTGACGGTGACGGGCACGCCGACGGAGAGCGTGGAGAGATCCGTCTGCGGCAGCCGGGCGAGCAGCTCCATCTGGCCTCCCTGGGCGATCCGGAAGAGCGCTCCGGAGCCGGCGCTCACGATCTGGCCGGGCTCGACGTTGCGATCGAGGACCAGGCCGGCGGCCGGGGCCCGAACGTCCAGCCGTCCGATCCGGGCGCGGGTCGCCCCGAGCTGGGCCTGGGCCACCCGGACCCGCGCATTGGCGCCGTCGCGGGCGGCGACCCGGCGCTCGACGTCGGCCTTGGAGACGAAGCCGCGCGACACCAGCGCCTGGGCGCGGTCGAGCTCCTGCTGGGCGAGCCGTGCGTCGGCGCGAGCCACTTCGATGCTCGCGGCCAGCTGCTGCGCTTCCTGCGACTGGACCGACCGCTCGATGACGGCGAGCGTCTGGCCGGCGCCGACCCACTGGCCCGGCTCGACCAGGACCCGGGAGATCATTCCGCCTTCGCCGGCGACGCCCACGGGCATGTCGCGGCGCGCCGCCAGAGTGCCGGTCGCCGCGATCGTTCGGGCGACTTCCTGGCGGCCGGGAACGATGACGCTGACGGCCGGCGCCTCGGCCGCTCCGGCCTTGCC
>JBAWCC010000212.1:0-15785 GCA_049590095.1 Allosphingosinicella sp.
GCTGGGCCCCGGCCTTCGCCGGGGAGCAGGGGTTCAGCCTGCCTTGCGCGCCTTCCTGGACGGCCCCTCGGAGCGGACGATGCTCGCCACCGGGCACCGCACGCCCTGGACCAGGATCGCGCTGTGCCGGTCGAGCTGGCCGCCCGCGGAGGCGTGGAAGCCGATGCCGCGCGCCGCCAGAAGCCGGGTGCAGCGGTTCGAGGTGCGCACGAAATACCAGTCGCCGTTGCCGCCCCTCAGATAGAGCGAATCCTCGGACTCCGCTTTCCATTCCAGATTGCTCATGCTGGCCGCGAAGGGGATTTCGGTCTCAGCGGCCCCGTCGCCGGGGGCCGCGGCCGCGCCGGCCGCGCCGAGGGCCAGGAATGCCAGGCCGAGGAATGTTCGCATAAGGCGTCTCCTTCCTTGACTGAAAATAGTCCTTCCCCGGCCACTTTGCCAGCCTTCCTCTCGCCTGGGGCGCTCGCTCGCTCTAAGGCGCTCCCATGCAATGCCTGATCATCGCCGCCGGGCAGGGAACCCGCCTGCGCGGGATCGCACCCTCCAAGCCGCTCGCCCGGGTCGCCGGCCTGCCGCTCATCGAGCATGTGGTGAGAGCCGCAGCCGACGGGGGCGCGACCGAATTCGTGGTCGTCACCGGCTACGCGCCCGAGCCGCTCGAAGCCTTCCTCGGCTCGCTTTCCGAGCGATTCGGCCTGCCAGTCGAGATCGTCCGCAACGACGACTGGGTACGCCCTAACGGAGTTTCGGTTCTCGCCGCCGAGTCCCGGCTCGGCCCGGAATTCGTCCTCCTCATGTCCGATCATTTATTCGATCCCGAGATTCTGCGCGACATGATCGCAGCCGACCGCGAGGGCGCGGCCTTGACCCTCGCCGCCGATCACGCCGTCGACAATCCGCTGCTCGACCTCGACGACGCGACCAAGATCGAGCTTGGCGAGGAGGGCCGGATCCGGCGGATCGGCAAGATCCTGCCGAATTACGACGCGATCGACACCGGAATCTTCATCGCCACGCCCGAACTCCTCCAGGCGCTTCGATCAAGCCTTGCCGCCGGCGGGACGGGGTCGTTGTCCGAGGGCGTCCAGGCGCTCGCCGATTCGGGCCGGGCCTTCACCCGCGACATCGGCGGCCGCTGGTGGCTGGACGTCGACGACGAGGCCGCCTTCGCCAAGGCCGAGGCGGCGCTGGCCTCCCCTCCCTGAAAGGGAGGGAGTTATGTTCCCTCCACCGGAGAAGCCCCCCGCAGCCCCTCCACATAAGCCCGCGCCTTCGCGCCCGTCTCCTCGGCCGACCGGCCGGGCTTGTAGAGTCCCGATCCGAGCCCGAAGCCCTGGGCGCCGGCGTCGAGCCAGGGCTGCATGTTGTCCGGGCCGATCCCGCCGACGACGAGCACAGGCACGTCCCTGGGAAGCACCGCCCGCTGTCCCTTCACCACCGCCGGCGAAGCGCCCTCGGCGGGAAACAGCTTGAGGCCGGTCGCCCCGGCGCGAATCGCATCGAACGCTTCCGAAGGGGTGAAGAAGCCGGGGAGGGAGACCAGACCCGCCGCCGCCGTCGCCTCGATGACCGGCGGGAAGGTGTTGGGCGATACGATGATCCGCCCGCCGACGTCGCGGACCCTGGCGACGTCCTGCGCCTTCAGAACCGTTCCGGCGCCGATCAGCGCCCGCTCGCCAAGGCTTCGAGCCAGCCGCTCGATGCTTGCGAAAGGGTCGGGCGAGTTCAGCGGCACCTCGATGATCCGGATGCCCGCCTCGAAGATCGCCTCGCCGATCGCTTCCGCCTCGCCGGGCGCGACCCCCCGGATGATCGCGACCAGCGGACATTCGTCGAGCCGCCGCCTCAGCTCCTCACCGGGATTCATCGCAACAGCTCCACCAGATGCCTTATGCCGGCCAGGAAGGCCGCTTCCCCGTCGATCGCCCGCCAGGGCCGCCCCGCCGCATCGAGGGCGGCGCCGAAAAGGCGGGTAAGCTCCGGGCTTCCCATCGCCACCACTTCGCCGTCGCGGGCCAGGCGCAGGCCGATCTTGAGGTCCGCCCCGATCAGGAGGCCGCTGACATAGGCGGCGGCGTCCTCGCGAGGCGCCTTGCCGAGAAGGGCGCGGGCCCGGACCGAGAACAGCTCGGCGGTGAGGTCGTCCTCGCCCAGACCGTGCCGGACTCCGGCCTCGAAGGCGCTCCCCGGCTCCGCCGGGCCGGCGAGCAGGTCCGCGAGAATGCTGTGCTCCTTCAGCAGGCTGAACAGCTCGCCGGTCATCACGGTCCGGAAAGCGGCGATCCGTCCGTCCTCGAGCCGGACCCATTTGTTGTGGGTGCCCGGATGGCACAGGGTCGAGTCGGCGGCGATCCAGCCTTCGGCATAGGCGCCGAGCAGCTGCACCTCCTCGCCGCGCATCACGTCCGCGGCCCCGTCCAGCTCATAGGACATGCCGGGCACGATCGCCGCCCGCTCCCCCTCGATCCAGTGCAACCGCGCGGCGAGCTCGGGCAGGCCGGCGGGGCAGGGGACGTAGGGTGCCTCCACCCAGCCGCGGTTCGAGCCGATCATCCCCGCCATCAGCATCGGCAGGTCGCCGAGCCGCTCGCGGACCTCGGCGACGGCTCCGTGGAAACCGCCCTCGGTCACCGAGAGGATTCCCTGGTCGTCGTCCATCTCGCGCAGGACGGCGCCGCCCGAATCCAGCCGCCAGGCGCGCCGGTTGGTCGTGCCCCAGTCGACCGCGATATATCCCTGGGCCCAGTCGATGCGCATTCGGGGCCGTTAGCGCCCCGCAGGTCGGTCCGTCACGCAACTTTCACGGCCGCCCGTCATTTTCGTAACAGCGCGCCATCGCAGGCTGGCCTCTCAGCCGCCCGCGCCTTAGCCGGGGCAACAGGTAAAATCCAAGGAGGGCTCTCATCGCCAATTTCATGTTCGCGACCGGGATAGAGAACAGCATCCCGACGATCGACGGCGGCCGCACCCGAGTCGACCAGATGGAGGTGTGCGGCCATTACCGGCACTGGCAGACCGACTTCGATTGCCTCGACGAGCTCGGAATCCATTTCCTTCGCTACGGTCCGCCGCTCCACCGGACCCTGCTCGGCCCGAACCGGCACGACTGGGAATTCACCGATCTCACCTTCGCCGAATTGAAACGGCGAAACATCACTCCGATCGTCGACCTTTGCCATTTCGGAGTGCCGGACTGGATCGGAAACTTTCAGAATCCGGACTTTCCGCAACTTTTCGCCACTTATGCCGGCGCCTTCGCCGATCGCTTTCCCTGGGTACAGCTCTATACCCCGGTGAACGAGATGTTCATCTGCGCCATCTTCTCCGCCAAGTATGGCTGGTGGAACGAGCAGGCGACGGACGATCGAAGCTTCGTCACGGCCTTGAAGCATATCGTCAAAGCCAACGTGCTGGCGATGATCGAGATTTTGAAGCGGCGGCCCGACGCGATCTTCATCCAGTCGGAAAGCTCGGAATATTTCCACGCCGACAGCCCGCCCGCGATCCACAAGGCGGAGCTGATGAACTCTCGTCGTTTCCTCAGCCTCGACCTCAATTACGGGCGCCGGGTCGACAGCGAGATGTACGAATATCTCATGGACAATGGCATGACGCGCGAGGAATATCATTTCTTCCTCAACCACCGGCTGAAGCAGCACTGCATCCTCGGCAACGATTATTACATGACCAATGAACATCGCGTCTACGCCGACGGCCATACGGAAAGCTCGGGTGAGGTGTTCGGCTACAGCGAGATCACCCGCCAATATTACAACCGCTATCGCCTTCCCGTCATGCACACCGAAACCAACTTGCGCGAAGGGCCGAACGGCGACGAGGCGGTTCACTGGCTGTGGAAGGAATGGGCGAACGTGCTCAGGATCCGCAACGTCGGAATCCCCACGGTCGGCTTCACCTGGTATTCGCTGACCGACCAGGTCGACTGGGACACGGCGCTCCGCGAGCAGAACGGCAACGTCAATCCGCTCGGCCTCTACGATCTCGACCGAAACATCCGCAACGTCGGGCGCGCCTACAAGAAATTGATCTCCGACTGGCGCGACGTGCTTCCGGCTTCCAGCCTGTGCCTGTCGGTCCCGATCGTGCCCCCGTCCCAGTGGGACCACGGCCTGGCCCGCGAGCAGCAGGAGGAGGCCGTCCGGCACCTCAAGGGCTTCGTCACCGAGCCCGCCAATCCGGGAGAGACGGTATGAAGATCGCCCGTATCGAAACCTTCCACGTCCCCCCGCGCTGGCTGTTCGTCCGCGTCGAGTCCGACGAGGGCGCGATCGGCTGGGGCGAGGCGAGCCTCGAAGGCTGGGCCGAGGCGGTGGACGGCGCCTTCGAGGCGCTCCGCGACCGCTTCCTCGGCCACGACCCGTTCCGGATCGAGGACGTCTTCCAGATCGGTTACCGCGGCGGCTTCTACCGCGGCGGCCCGGTTCTCATGTCGGCCCTGGCCGGGCTCGAGCAGGCCCTGTGGGACCTGAAGGGCAGGGCGCTCGGCCTCCCGGCCTGGGAGATGATGGGCGGGCGGGTGCGCGACCGCGTTCGGGCCTATGCCTGGATCGGCGGCGACCGCCCCGACGAGATCGAAGCCGCCGCCTCGGCCCGCCGGGCGCAGGGCTTCTCCGCGGTGAAGATGAACGCCACCGCCGAGCTCGACTATATCGGCACTCCGAGGTTGTTCGACGAGGTGATCGCCCGGGTCGAGGCGGCCCAGATCGCCGGGATGGACGTCGGCCTCGACTTCCACGGCCGGGTCCACAGGCCGATGGCCAAGCAGCTCGCCAAGGCGCTGGAGCCGCTCGGCCTGCTGTTCATCGAGGAGCCCCTGCTGTCGGAAAATCCGGAAGGACTGGCCCAGCTCGCCCAGCTCGTCTCGACCCCGATCGCATTGGGTGAGCGGCTCCATTCGCGCTGGGATTTCAAGCCCTTCTTCGAATCCGGCGCGGTCGACATCATCCAGCCCGATCTCAGCCATTGCGGCGGGATCCTCGAAGGCCGGCGGATCGCCGCAATGGCCGAGGCCTATGACGTCGCCGTCGCCCCGCACTGCCCCCTGGGCCCGCTGGCGCTCGCCGCCTGCCTCCAGGTGGCGGCGACCGCGCCCAACGTCGCGCTCCAGGAGATGTCGCTCGGGATCCACTATAATGTCGGCGGCGACCTCTACACCTTCTGCAAGGACTCGGCGTCGCTCACCGCCACCGAAGGATGGCTGACCATTCCCGAAGGTCCAGGCCTCGGAATCGACATAGACGAGGACGCCGTGCGCGAAGCGGACAAGGACCGCCACCGCTGGCGCAACCCGATCTGGCGCCACGCGGACGGCTCGTTCGCCGAGTGGTGACGATAAAATCCTCCCCAAGCTTGCTTGGGGAGGGGGACCACCCGAAGGGTGGTGGAGGGGTAATGGCGCAGGTCTGGCAGGGATCGCGCCCGAACCTCTTCGGTCGGCGCCAGCTACCCCTCCACCATGCTTCGCATGGTCCCCCTCCCCACCGCTTCGCGGCAGGGAGGATAACTAAGCGACGATCCTGAGCTTCCCCGTGCGCCTCGCCGGCACCGGGCAGAAGCCCAGCTCGTCGTGGAGCCGGTTCAGCTCGCGCTCGCGCGACTGGCGATAGGCTTCGGCGTAGCGCGCGTCGCACTCGGCTTCTTCCCGGGTCTGCGGTCGATAGAAGCTGATACAGATATGGCGGCCGAAAATGTCGTCGCCGCGCATCTTCACTTCGGGCTCGGCCCCGTCCGGAAGATTGCCCCGGACCTCCTGCAGAGTCTCGATCAAGGCATCGAGCGAACCCAGGTCCTTCACTTCGATAAAATCTTTGACTCGCCTACTCATCACCAACCCCTCCCAGCTCTCCCCGTGCCGTGATTAGCTCGCGGGGGAATCGGCTCGCAAGGTTAATTTGGATTTACCCACAGGAGAGTTTCCCAATCGTGAATGCCGCCGTAGGACGGCGTTCAGCGACGACCGCCGTTCCTTCCTTCCGCTTGCCCGCCGGCCGCCCCCGACGCGCCTCGCGCCGTTAATCGGCGGCGGCGCGGCGAGCATAAATTGCTGCGCGGTAAGAGTATGAAATGTAACGACTCTTTTGGGCCGGGGGTGCGGCATCGAATCGCCGGTTCAGCTTGCAAGCATCGCGCCGGTTCCGATCGTCAACCGGGTTGGGGGCGGCGCCTTTGCCTTTCGTTGCCGCGCGGTCACACTCGGTCGAAATATGCCGCCCGCTCCGGGCCGGTCCAGCCCGGCTGCGCTCCTCTCGATGCGCGATCAACGATCCGGCTCGAGCAGCCCGCCGATCACATGGTTCTGGATCACCGGCCTCAATTCGTCGGTCACCCGACAGGTAAGATGGTCCCGCACCCGCGGCGGCAGCGATTCCAGATAGTCCCTCGTCACCTGCAGATCGTGGTGGTCCGCGTTGGTCGCGTCCGGCGCATCGACTCCCACCACCAGCACCGGCCGCCATTCGTCCGAGCGGTTCGCCGTTCCGCGATGGATCGTGAGAGCGGAGCGCGCCGACATGTCTCCCATCTGGGCGAGCCTCGACTGCTTGCGCGAGACATAGCGCGGCCACCGGTCCTTCGGCGGAAACATACCGTCCTCGCAGCCGGCCAGATCGTCCCATTGAGTCCCCGGCGCGATCTCGAAGGCGCCGTGCTCCGGCCTTGTGTCGACGGCGGTCAGGTTGAAAGCGAGCGAGTTGAGCCGCCGGCCTTTCATCGTCGCGTCGGGGGCCGGGAAGTCCCGGTGCCAGGGCTGGTCGGCGGCGCCGGGGAAGGGGATGTCGAAGCCCGTTTCGACGATCCTGTAATCGGGCCCGAGCACCGATTCGCAGACGGCGACGAACCAGGGATGGGTCGCGATTTCGACGAAGCCGCTTATCCGCTCGGGATGGACCTCGACATACCAGCGTTGCGGCCCGCGCGGCAGGGCGCCGCCTTCGATGCTCCTGGCCTCCTCGAACAAGAGGCCGATGTCTTCCCGCATCCGCTCCACCCAGGGTCTCGGGAAGGCATTCTTCAGCGCGATGATTCCGTCGCCGTACAGGCCGCCCATGATGGCGCCCCTGTCGTAGACCCGATCGTCAATCTCCGCCGCCGTCGCCATTTCGATCTGCAAATTAATCCATTTGCCCGACGAATGCGAGGCGGCCGCCGAGCTTATTGAGCCCGGCTCGGCGGCACTCCATAGGCCTGGCGGAAGGCGCGGGTGAAGGCGCTCAGCGACGCATAGCCGAGGCTTTCGGCGAGCTCCGTCGGCGAAGCGGCGCCCTGCCTCAAAAGCCTCGCCGCCCCTTCCAGCCGAAGCCGGCGATGATAGGCGAGAGGCGGAAGGCCATGCACTTCGGCGAAGCTCCGGCTGAGATGGAAGCGCGACAGCGCCGCCCGGGCGGCGATCTCGTCGAGGGTGAGAGGGCGATCCTGATGGTCGTGGATGAAGGCCCGGGCGCGCTCGATCCGCTGAAGGGTCTCGATCCGGGTCGAGCGCTTGAGGCTGCTCAGCCGCTCCAGCCGGCTGGCGAAGGTGGAAAGATAATCCTCCGCGCCGGCGGTGACCTGCTGGACGATCTTGGACGCCAGGGTCGGGCCGGCGTCGGGCCGGGCGGCGAGCAGGCGGGCGTAGCGCGAGAGGAGCGGCGCCAGCGGCTCGGCGCCGCAGCCCTCGATCACCCGGCCGAGCGGCCCGCGATCGATCGTCGGCGCGGCATCGACTCCGAGGTAGACGCAAAGGCCCACCGTCTCGTCCGGCCGAGGGGTCGAAACCTCGAATTCGGTCCCCGCCTCGACCAGGAGAAACCGGCCCGGCTTCACCGCCCGGGCGCGGCCGTCGATCTTGTACACTTCCTCGCCGCTCAGAACGAACTTTACCGAAGGCGCCAGTGCCCGGACCAGGCTCCGCCCGCCCTCGAGCCGCGACAGGACGACGCAGCCGTGCCTGAGCGGCAGGCGCTCCCCCTCGCCATGGCCCCGCATCAGGTAAAACGGTGTCGAATCGATCACAAGTGTAATCGTAAGCAAAATCGGTGCCACGTAAAGACTTGGCGGATTTCCGCCATTCCCGGCCGGTTGACACTTCTTGCTCGCGTTCGGAACCGGTCGCGAGCGTACGCTTTCGAACGGAATGCGGATCGCCACCTTCAACGTCAACGGAGTCAACGGCCGCCTTCAACTCCTGATCGAATGGCTGGAGCAATTTCAGCCCGACGCGGTCTGCCTTCAGGAGCTGAAGGCGCCGCAGGAGAAGTTTCCGGCCGCTGCGATCGAGAAAGCCGGCTACGGCGCGATCTGGCAGGGCCAGCAGCGCTGGAACGGAGTCGCGATCCTCGCCCGCGGCTGCGAGCCGGTAGAGACCTGCCGAGGGCTTCCAGGCGACCCGGACGACGTACAGAGCCGCTATATCGAGGCGGCAGTGGGCGGGGTTCTGATCGGCGGCCTCTATGCCCCCAACGGTAATCCCCGCCCCGGCCCCAGGTTCGACTACAAGCTCGCCTGGAACGAGCGGCTCATCGCCCGAGCCGCCGAGCTTGTCGGCTTGGGCGAGCCGGCGGTGCTTGCCGGCGATTTCAACATCATCCCGACATCCACGGATAAGGACGTCTACAAGCCCGAGCGCTGGACCGACGACGCACTGATGCAGCCCGAGCCCCAGGCGCAATATCGCAGTCTCCTCGCGCAGGGCTGGACCGACACGCTCCGCCGTCTCCATCCCGACGAGCCGGTCTTCACTTTCTGGGACTATTGGCGAAACGCCTTCGCCCGAAACGCCGGGATCCGGATCGACCATCTCCTGCTCAACCCGCCGGCGGCGAAACGGCTGAAGGCCGCCGGGGTGGACCGGGAGGCAAGGGCGAAGGAAAAGGCCAGCGACCACGCGCCGACCTGGGTGGAGCTGCGCTGACTCCCCTCCCTGAAAGGGAGGGGAGAATAGCGTCGCCCGCGTTTACACTTCCGCCCCCGCTTCATCCCAAAAACCCCAGTTTTCCGCCGCTGGCCCGCATCTTGCTGATTAGCGGACATGCTGAAGAAGGCCTTAAGACTTTTCGTCATCAAGACCCGGCTCGAAGCCTGGGCGATCATCTACGCGCTGGCCGTCGGCGGAGTGACCCGCGGCCTCCATTACACGGTGCAATATCCCGGAATCGGCGGCTGGCTCCTCTTCGCCTGCTGCACCGGGGCGGTGTTCATGGCCGGCGCCAAGATCCTCGACGCGACCAGGGGGCCGAGGCATCGGCGAGCGAATATACGCAGGCTGATCGAAAGAGCAAAGGCGGCTTAGGCTGGACCACTAACCTCGTGCGGTTTTTAGGTTTAGCACAGATTCTGCCGAAAGTATTTCAAACACCAATCGTTCGAGCTGGTCCATATTGGAATAATATCGCGCGCGGTGTCGGTAGGCGCTCTGATGGACGTCGGTGCCTTTTTCAGCAATTATGTGAAGTGAGCGCCCCATACCCTCCGCGAAGCCTATCTCAAAATAGCAGCTCGGTCGTTCGCCGGTGAGGTCCGCCAGCACGACCGAGGCAGATTTCACCTGTCGCTCATAGGCATCGGCATCAAACTCTGGATTTGAAGCTGAATATTCCGGAAATCGCGCTGTAAAGCCTGCCGCCTCAGCCCCACGTTCGATCGCGGCCTGCTTTTCTCGAAACCGCGGATCGGACCAAACAGGCATTATGATATGAGCGAGGCGGTTCATGTCAGCAGTTGTCGCTGCAATCGCGGCGCAACTCCGCGACCCGTTCAGCCGCAGGAAGACTGAATGCATCTTTCTGTAAGACACTCCAATTGACGGCGATCAATATCAACACAACCATAAGAACAATCAGATATAATGCCAGGAAAGCCATGGGAATTAGAAGCTCAACCTTGGACGACTGGAGGACCGCGATCCGTCCTCCCTGTGGTTTAACGACAACCTTTTGAGCCGCCAAAATCTCCCACTCGCGTCGAAAGGGTTCGAATGATTTTCTCGCGTCATCGAACTGCACTCGGGGCGCCATCGCGTTCAGAACCTCGAACTTAGCATTGTTAAGCTTCTTGTAGTCCGAAATTTGGCCCCGCCATAAATAGCACAGCATTGCTCCCATCGCTGCCCCCAAGCCTATGCCGACCAGGAGAACGAGGCGCAGTTCGCTCTTTGAGATTGCCCAGTTGGCAAGGAAGCCGGATGCGATGAGAATAGCAATGCAGATTCCATAATTCCATGCGTTCAAAGCCAGGCGGCGGTCGATCACCTTCTCGGTCGATTCATAATAAAGACGGTACTCCTCACCGGAGTAAGTCGGTGAGGAAGGCGGGGGACCAGAAGCCCCGCTTCGCGCGGCATTTGCCATGAGCACGATGTAGCGAAGTCCTTCCTGTCCTCAAAGCCTGAGGTGGGCGACATGCGAAATTAGGATGCTCCCAATCGTTGGTGCAAATTACCAACTTTGGGTTGCTGAATGCGCAGGCTGCATCGGCATCTAATACCATTTTCCCCGGTTTTCCGCCATTTTCTGCACTTGGCACGGCCCTTGTAACCCTGTCGGCAACCGCTTCGGGCGGGGACAACGGGTTTCAAGGAGCCAAGCAAATGTTCGATTATCGCAAGATCGGCGAGAATGCCGCCGCGGCGGTCCTGGCGGTCGTGCTTTCGGCGACGTCGATCGTCGCGGCGGTCGGCCCGGCGCGGGCGGTCGAGACCGGCCCGGTCCTCCACGCTTCGGCGCCGGCGGCCTCCGCCCGTGCCTGAGACGATCCACGTGCCCGCCGACAAGCTGGTCCGGATCCCGCCTCGGCCCGGCGGACCCCGCCGCCCCGAAGCGCCCCGCGCACCGAGCAACGCGACGCCCGGCTTCGGCTTCATGGAGTTCCTTCCGATGAGCATCTTCTCCCGCACCCGCGACATCGTCGCCGCCAATTTCGCCGATCTTCTCGATAAGGCGGAGGACCCGGCGAAGATGATCAGGATGATCATCCTCGAGATGGAAGAGACCCTCGTCGAGGTGCGCGCCTCGGCCGCCCGGACCGTCGCCGACCAGAAGGAAATGCACCGGCAGATCGCCCGTCTCGACAGGCTCCAGGAGAGCTGGGCCGGGAAAGCGGAGCTGGCGCTCGGCAAGGGCCGCGAGGACCTCGCCCACGGGGCACTCACCGAGAAGCAGAAGACGGCGGCGCTTGCCGAGAGCCTTCGCAACGAGATCGACCTGCTCGACGAGGCGATGCGCGCTTCCGAAGCCGATATCGCCAGGCTTCAGACCAAGCTTCGCGAGGCCCGGATCCGGCAGGCGGCGACCCAGAGCCGGCTGGAAAGCGCCAACCAGCGCGCCAGGCTCCGCGAGATGACCGCCGGCCCGAGGGTCGACGAGGCCTTCTCCCGCTTCGACGCCCTCGAGCGCCAGGTCGATCGGGCCGAAGGCCGAGCCGACGCCCTGATGCTCGGAGCCCCACCCAGGACCCTGGACGAAGAGATCTCGGAGCTTCGCAACGCCGAGAAGATCGACGCCGAGCTGGAGGCCCTGAAGGCCCGGCTCGCCCAGGACCGGGAGGGATGAGCCGTGGAGGACTGGATCTACCGGATCATGAACGCCCGCGACCCCAATTGGCGGACTCTTTCGACGAACCCGGCGGCGACCGGGACCGGGGAGCCGCGCCGCATAATCGAGACACTCAGGAGGGAAAGATGAAGAAGAGTTTCTATCTGGACAAGGCGAACGGCAAGCTCTTTGGAGTCTGCTCCGGAATCGCCAACCACATGAACTGGGATCCGACCTTCGTCCGGGTGGCGATGGTGCT
This sequence comes from Allosphingosinicella sp., assembly GCA_049590095.1. Taxonomy (GTDB): domain Bacteria; phylum Pseudomonadota; class Alphaproteobacteria; order Sphingomonadales; family Sphingomonadaceae; genus Allosphingosinicella. Next base: position 11,785 of record JBAWCC010000212.1, read on the forward strand.
TTTGACCCTGATCACCTTTCCCTGGGCGCTGGTCGGCTACGGCGCCGCCGCGATGATCGGCAAGAAGCGGCCCGCCTCCGGCTACGGCGAGGAGCCGTCGGCCCCGGCGCTTCGCACCTCGACCTACGAGATGAACCGGTCGATGCGCGACATCGACCGCCGGATGGCCGAGGTCGAGACCTACGTGACCGCCCAGAACACTCCTCTCGCCCGCGAGATCGAGAGCCTGCGCTGACCAGCGGTGAAGCTGACGGGAGGAAATGATGAGCGAACCGATGACGATGATGGCGATGGCGGGCTTCGGCCTGGCCGCGCTGTCCATCCTGCTCTTCGCCGCTTCGAAGGGCTGGCAGGGCTGGCTCGACCTGAAGCGGCTGGAGCTGGCCGCCGTCGAACCGAGGACCGCGAGCCACGGCGGAACGGCCGAGCGGATCGAGATGGCCGATCTCAAGGAGCGGATCCGCAAGCTGGAGAATATCGCCGCCTGCATCGATCTTTGAGCGGTCGGAGCGGCTTCCCCTCCCTGGAAGGGAGGGGCTAGGGGTGGGTAGGCGAGCGTAGCGAGACTTTTGCGGAGTCGGAGTTTCGGCCGCCTTCGGCTGACCCACCCCCAGCCCCTCCCTTGCAGGGAGGGGAGGGTCTAATAGACCCTCAGCCGCTCGACGCTGCCGTCCCGCCTGACCCGGAAGATGTCGCCGTAATCCGTCTCCGCCAGGTCCGCCGGCCGAGCCCCGCCGAGCTGCGCGACGATCTCCGGCACCGTATTGCTGTGGCCGACGATCAGCACCGTTCCCGGCTCCGCCCGGGCCCGGGCCACCAGCCCCGGCGTATCGCGCGGATCATATTCCTTCATCGTCAGCCCGAGCCGAGCGGCGAGCGGCGCCGCGGTCTCCCGCGCCCGCCTGGTCGTGCTGACGTAGATCGCCGTCGGCCGGTTGTCGCCGAACCGGGAAGCGAGCCGCTCGGCGTTGCGCGCGCCTTCCGCGCTCAGTGCCGGGTCCTGCCCGTCGGCCTTCTGCAAATGCCGAACGACGTACCAGCTCGGCGCCGCCGGCTCGGGCGCCGCGGTGGCGCAGGCGGCGAGCGCGAAGAGAAGCAAAGCGGCGAGTGGACGGAACAAGGTCATGGTGTCGCTCCTTTCCATCCAGCCTGCCCCGGCGGGCGCCGCTTCACAAGGGCGCCGACACGGGTTACGGGCGCACGGAGCCGCAACGAACAGGGTAGAGGATGATGAAGCCAAGCGAGCGCCCGAACCGGCCGGCGCTCTCCCTATACGTCCCGGAGCCGCCGGCGCGGCCGGGGGACGAGGTGGATTTCAGCCATGTCGAGATCCCGGCCGCGGGCAGCGTCCGCCGCCCCGATTCCGCCGTTCCGGCCGCCGACACGCACGAGCTGGTCTATTCGCTGGTCCGGGTCCTCGACGACGAGGGCAAAGCGGTCGGCCCCTGGGACCCCAAGCTGGAGCCCGACACCCTGCGCCGCATCCTTCGCGACATGATGATGGTTCGGGCCTATGACGATCGGATGTACCGTGCCCAGAGGCAGGGCAAGACCAGCTTCTACATGAAATGCACCGGCGAGGAGGCGATCGCGGTCGCCGGAGCCCACGCCCTCGACCGCGACGACATGTGCTTCCCCACCTACCGCCAGCAGGGCCTGCTCGTCGCCCGCGATTATCCGCTCGTCCAGATGATGTGCCAGGTCTATTCGAACCGCGGCGATCCGCTGAAGGGCCGCCAGCTCCCGATCATGTACGCCTCCAATTCGCACGGCTTCTTCACCATCTCCGGCAACCTCGCGACCCAGTTCCCGCAGGCCGTGGGCTGGGCGATGGCCTCGGCGATAAGCGGCGACAGCCGGATCGCCTCGGCCTATATCGGCGACGGCTCCACCGCCGAGGGCGATTTCCATGCCGCCTGCACCTTCGCCGGGGTCTATCGCGCGCCCGTCATCCTCAACGTCGTCAACAATCAGTGGGCGATCTCGACCTTCTCCGGAATCGCCGGCGGCGACCTCACCACCTTCGCCGCCCGCGCCGTCGGCTACGGAATCGCCGGCCTCCGGGTCGACGGCAACGACGCCCTCGCCGTCTATGCCGCGACTCAATGGGCCGCCGACCGGGCCCGGGCCAATCTCGGGCCGACCCTGATCGAATTCTTCACCTACCGGGTCGAAGGCCACTCCACCTCCGACGATCCCAGCGTCTACCGGCCCCAGAATGCCGGGGCGCAATGGCCGCTCGGCGATCCCGTCGCCCGGCTTCGGCAGCACCTGGTCGCGATCGGCGAATGGGACGACGAGCGCCACCAGGCCCAGCTCGACGCCCTCGACTCCGAGGTCCGCGCCGCCCAGAAGGAGGCGGAGAAGCTCGGCACTCTCCAGTCCGATCCCTATCTGGACGTCGCCTCGATGTTCGAGGACGTGTTCGAGGAGCTCCCCTGGCATCTGAAGGAACAGCAGGCCCAGGCGCTCGCCGAGGCGGAGGCGAAGCGCATATGAGCGTCATGAACATGATCCAGGCGCTCAATTCCGCCCATCACGTGATGATGGAGCGGGATCCGACGACCGTCGTGCTCGGCGAGGATATCGGCTATTTCGGCGGGGTCTTCCGGGTCACCGAGCATCTCCAGAAGAAGTTCGGCAAGCAGCGCGCCTTCGATTCGCCGATCAGCGAGAACGGGATCGTCGCCATCGCCGTCGGGATGGCCGCCTACGGCCTGCGCCCCGTCGCCGAGATCCAGTTCGCCGACTACATCTACCCCGGCTTCGACCAGATCGTCTCGGAAGCGGCGAAGATGCGCTACCGCTCCGCGGGCGAATGGCATCTGCCGATGGTCCTTCGCAGCCCCTATGGCGGAGGTATTTTCGGCGGCCAGACCCACAGCCAGTCGCCCGAAGCCCTCTTCACCCATATCGCCGGAGTGAAGACGGTGATCCCGTCCAACCCCTACGACGCCAAGGGCCTGCTCATCGCCGCGATAGAGGATAACGACCCCGTCATCTTCTTCGAGCCCAAGCGCATCTACAACGGCCCGTTCGACGGCTTCTACGAACGCCCCGTCACGCCCTGGGCCAAGCACCCGGCGGCCGAGGTTCCGGACGGCCATTACACCGTTCCGCTCGGCAAGGCGGCCGTGGTCCGGGATGGCGAGGCGATCACCATCCTCGCCTATGGAACCATGGTCCACGTCGCGCTGGCCACCGCAGCCGCGGAAGGGGTGGACGCCGAGGTGATCGACCTTCGAACCCTGGTTCCCGTCGACGTCGAGACGATCGAGCAGTCGGTGAAGAAGACCGGCCGTTGCCTGATCGTCCACGAGGCGACCCGCACCTCGGGCTTCGGCGCCGAGCTTTCCGCGCTCGTCCAGGAGCGCTGCTTCTACCATCTCGAGGCGCCGGTCACCCGGGTCACCGGCTGGGACACGCCTTATCCGCACTCGATGGAATGGGCCTATTTCCCCGGCCCGGTCCGGCTCGGGCTGGCGCTGAAGAAAGCTTTGGAGGACTGACGGGATGACGGTCGCATCATCCCGTCATTGCGAGCGTAGCGAAGCAATCCAGCGCGGAGTCGGACGCAGACTGGATTGCTTCGTCGCTTCGCTCCTCGCAATGACGGCCTAGAGAGGAACAGCATGGCGCGCTTCGAATTCAAGCTGCCCGACATCGGCGAAGGCATTGCCGAGGCCGAGATCGTCCAATGGCACATCGCGGTCGGCGATTCGGTCAAGGAGGATCAGCAGCTCGCCGACATGATGACCGACAAGGCCACGGTCGAGATGGAGAGCCCGGTCGCCGGCAAGGTCATGGAGCTGGCCGGAGAGGTCGGCGACCAGATCCCGATCGGCTCGGTGCTGGTGGTGATCGAGACCGAAGGCGAGGCGAGCGCCGGCGCGGACGAGACGGTCGCCGACGGCAACCGCCAGGACGAGGTCGCCCTCGCCGACGGGCTGGTCGAGGAGCGGCCCGAGCTCGAAGCCGCCATCCCGAGCACCGGCGAGGCC
>JBAWCC010000213.1:0-1641 GCA_049590095.1 Allosphingosinicella sp.
CGTTCGCGGGCGGGCTCCTTGTCCGCGTGGATCGTGTCCTTCGTGACGATGTGCTCGCGCGTCGCCTCGATGCAGGCGCCGAGGAGGATCGCGTACATCCCGATCCACAGCCACAGCAGCAGCACGACCACGCCGGCGAGCGCGCCGTAGGTCTTGGCGTAGTTGCCGAACTGGTCCACGTACACCGAGAAGCCCACCGAGACCAGCAGCCAGATCGCCGCGGCGAGGACGACGCCCTTCGTCACGAGACGACGGCTGGGACGATCAGGTGCGAGGCGGTAGAGCACGCCGATCGCCAGGACGATGCCGCCTGCCAGCAGGACCCACCGGGCGACGTTGGCCAGGATCCGGGTGCCGGGTACCGCGTCCACCGAGTTCAGGACGGCCGGGACCACGGCCACGAGAGTGATCGCGACGAGGCCGAACACGACGCCCGCCGCGGTCAGGCCGAGGGCAAGCAGCTTGCGCATGATGAACGACCGGCGTTCCTGCAGGCCGTACAGCTGATTGATCGCCGAGACCAGATTGCCGATTCCGCCCGACGCCGCATAGACCGCCAGGATGATCGCGACGGCCGCTCCGAAGCCCAGGGAACTCGCGGGCGCCGAGGTGAGCTGGTCGATCTGGCCGTTGATGAGCGAGGCGGCGTCCTCGGGCAGGGCGTCCGAGATGCGCGCGGTCTGCTCCGCGACGGTGTCGGGGTCGGCGACCAGTCCGTACAGCGAGACGGCCGCGATCAGGGCCGGGAAGAGTGACGTGAACAGGTAGAAGGCGACGCCGGCGGCGAGCAGGGGAGCCTGCCGGGACGACGCCTGGCGCCAAGCGGTGAGCAGTGTGCGCAGGGACGACATGGCCTCGACGCTATCGGCCGACGAGAGGCGGCGCGACTCGCAGGACGACACGCCCGTTCGAACACAATTTCGACAATGCTGGATTCTGTCGGAGGCGCGTCGTACAGTCGTTCATGTGTTCGATAGAACACGTGCTCGAATCGAACATCAGCCCGAACTTCCCCTGGAGGCCCTCATGAGCATCACCCTCGAACAGCCCCGCGTCATCTCCGTCGACTTCTCCGGCCGTACGCCCACCCGGCGTGCCACCTACCGTTCGGGTCCGGTCGTGACGCCGGGCGGGCCGGACAAGCCGTTGCGACTCACCGGCCGCGGCCGGGTCGCCGTCGTCACTCTCGCTCTGGCGGTCATCAGCACGCTCGCGATCGTCTTCGGCTCGTCCGTCGTGGCGACGAGCGAGGCGTCGGCTCCCGGCGCGGTCGCCACCATCACGGTCCAGCCGGGACAGACCCTGTGGAGCATCGCGGCCGAAGCACGCCCGGACGTGGACATCCGTACGACGGTTGACCAGATCGTCCGGCTCAATGCCCTCGAGGACGGCGCAACGCTGCCGATCGGGGCCACGCTGGCGGTTCCCGTCGGGGACTGAACCGCGCGCCGACAGCGCCCGCCGATGCCCTGGGGAAGGGGCCGGCGGGCGCTGTGGTGTTTTCTGATCGCGCGGAGGTCGACACGCATTCATCGTCAAGGTGGCCGATGCTCCGCACAGCGGCGTAGCGTGGTGGAGGACAGTGACGTCGAGCAGAGGGGTTCGCCATGGCCATCGCCGCCCACGGCCACCACATCCATC
>JBAWCC010000214.1:0-10329 GCA_049590095.1 Allosphingosinicella sp.
GGGCTAAAGCCCCTCCCCTTCAGGGGAGGGGTTGGGGGTGGGGACTGTGGGGCAGAATGTTCGCCGACGTCGGTGAAGCGAGCCGACAACCCCCACCCCAACCCCTCCCCTGAAGGGGAGGGGCTAAGATCCGGCGGCTTATGCAAAGGTCCGGCGAAGGCTGGGGTCCATGCCGAATTCTCAGCCTGGCTGTGGCGCCCCATGGATGCCAGCCTGCGCTGGCATGACGGGAGTGTCCCACCTTGAAGCGATAAGGCTCTAGCCGAGCCCTCGGGAGAGGATCGGGCCGAGGCGATTGGCGATGGGCAGGGGCAGGCGGCGCCAGGCTTCGGTCTGGAGGCGGTAGCGGGGGCTTCTCGGGTCGAGCTCGCGATGCGCGCCTTTCGTCGCATACGTGAGTGGACGCGGCTCGAAGCCCCAGTTCTTCTTGAACGCGAAGGCCCCGGTTTCGAGCTTCGAACGTCCGAAGTCGAAGGCGGTGCAGCCGAGCCCCGCGGCGCGGCGCATCAGCGAGTAATAAAGGAGGTCGTTGGCGCGCAGAGCCCTGGCCTCGCGGGTGCCGCCCCCCCAATAGGGATGGACGACCCCCTTGAAATAGAGGCTGAGCACGGCCGCGACCGGCCTTCCTTCGGAGCGGATCGTGACGATGTCGACATCTTCGCCCCATTGCCGCGCCATCGCCTCGAAAAGGCTCCGCGGGAAGACCGGAGTGCCGAGGTTGCGGACGCTTTCGGAATAGACCCGGTAATGGTCGTCGAGCGCCTGCCGCCCGCTGCCGGTGCGCACATCGAGCCCAAGAGCGAGCGAGCGCCGTACCTCGGCGCGCTGCTTGCGCGGGATGGATTTCAATATGGCCTCGTCGCTTCCGGGGAGATCGCGAAGGAAGCCAGCATAGATCCCTTCCTCCCGCCGCCAGCTCTCGGGAAGCCGGCCGCCGCGAAGAGTGACCGAGGGGCAATTCTCCCGCTCAGCCAGCGACCAGGCGGCGGCGGCCAGGGCTTCGACCGCCATTCCGGTGCCAGCGACGATTCCGCCGCCGACTCCGAAGCCCGTCGACACCAGGGCCGAGCCGAACAGCGGCGATCTTATCCGGGTGAGCGGAAGCAGTCCCGCCAGCCGTCCCGCCCGATCTTCGGCGACGAGATAGCGCCCGGTCTGGCCAGTCCCCTGCTCGACCCCTTTGATCCAGGCCGGACGATGGAACAGCTCCGCTTCGGGATGATCGGCGACGAAGGCGTCGATCCGCCGGCACTCGTCCGGATCCTCCAGGTCGGCCGGCCGGACGCTGAATCCGGCGAAATGGGCGACGAGGTTCAAGAGCTCGCAATAGAGTTCGAGCTCGATCAAGATTGCAGCGAACATGCGCGCCGGGCCTCCCTCCCGTGACGGTCTCAATAGCGCCGAAATATTAAGACTGCATCCAATCGGGGCGAAGAAGGAATGTTTCGTCTGCCTGGCCGGCTTCAGCCGCCGCGCCGGGGCCTTCCGACCGAATCGCGCAGATAATTGGCCCGCGCCTCAAGCTCGGCCCGCTCGGACGGCGAAAGGCCGTCGCGGCCGTAGCGGCGCGCCAGACGGCCGACGGCCCGGGCCTCGCGCTCGAGCCGCCGGGCTTCTCGGCCGGAAAGCCGGCCGGATTCGCGGGCTCGGTCAATGTCCCTGTCGAGGTCGCGCAATTGCCTGCCGATCCCCGGGCCGGGCAGCCGGCTGTCCTGCAGGAAGGGGCTGGACACGGCGACGGGGCCATAATCGCGCTTGCCCGCGATCTGGGCTCCGGCGGGTACGGCGGCAAGGGCCGTCAGGATCGAGGCGTGGAGGGTGAAGCGGCGCATCTTACGGCTCCATTGTGGACGAAGAGGATCTTCATTACGCAAGCTGAACGAAAGCCTAACCGGAGCGCTTGCCTTCGCTGCCCGGCCTTGCCACGCTGCTTCCTTCTTCACTTGCTCCTTCCTGGAGATGATCATGCGCCCGATCCTGATCGCCACTCTGATTGCGACCGCCGCGCCGACGGCCGTCCATGCGCACGAGGCCAAGGCGCCCGCGGCCGCGGCCAGGCCGGTTCCCAAGGAGGATCTGCTCAAGCCGCCGGCCGATGCGGTACATTATGTGGTGGTGTCCGAAGCGGGCAGGCATGGCGATCAGTGGCGCTGGCAGCTTCCCGACGGCCGCATCGCCTATCGCTGGTCGCAGGAGCTTCGCGGCTGGATCACCGAGATGGACCAGGTCAACAGCTTCGCGCCGGACGGAACGGTCAAGGCGCTGGAGGTCCGCGGCGTGACGATGTCCGGGGATGCCGCCGAGGTCTTTCGGGTCGAGAACGGCCGGGCGACCTGGAAGACCGCGACCGACGGCGGCGAAGCTCCGGCGGGCGGATGGTACATACCCGCGGGCGGAGTCGGAATCGCGAGCGCGCCGCTCGTCGAAAGGCTCGCCGCGGCGGGCGAAGCCGGGCTCGACTTCCTGCCGGGCGGAAAGGGACGGATGACCTTCGGCCCGACGCTTACCATTCAGGGCCCCGGCGGACCGAAAAGGGTCCAGCTGGCCTTCGTCCGGGGCATCCTGCCCTCGCCGGTGCCCGTCTGGCTGGACGACAAGAAGCGCTATTTCGCCGACATCGGCCACATCTCGGTTCTTCCGGCGGGCTATGAGGGCGCGCTCAAGCGGCTTCGCGACGCCCAGGACGCCGCCACCGCCGCCGAGGTGAAGGCGATCGCCGGGCGCTTCCTGTCGCCGGCGGCGAGGGCGCCGGTGCTGTTCGACAATGTCCGGCTGTTCGATGCCGACAAGGGCGTGTTCCTTGCCGACCGGGCGGTGCTCGCCCGGGACGGGAAGATCGCGGCGATCGGCGCCGCCGGCTCGCTGAAAGCGCCTGCCGGGGCACGCGTGATCGACGGTCGCGGCAAGACGCTCGTCCCCGGCATCTGGGACAGCCACATGCATATCGGGGACGACTGGAGCGTGCTTTCGAACGTCGCCAACGGAATCACGAGCTTTAGAAGCCCGGGCACCACCTTCGATCGGGCGATCGAGGCGACCCGGCGCCGGGCTTCGGGCGAGCTGCTGATGGGCGAGCCCTTCATCTCGGTCATCGTCGACAAGAAGGATCCGCTCGCCGCCCAGGGGGCCGAAGTGGTCGGCAGCGAAGCCGAGGCGCTCGCCGCGGTCCGGCGGATCAAGGAAGCCGGCCTGTGGGGCGTGAAATTCTACACGTCGATGGATCCGAAGTGGATCGCTCCCGCCGCCGCGGAGGCGCATCGCCTCGGGCTTCACGTCCACGGCCATGTCCCCGCGACGATGAAGCCCAGCGAAGCGGTCGCCGCCGGCTATGACGAGCTTACCCACCTCAACTTCGTCGTGATGGAGTCGATGCCCAGGGAGGTCATCGACAAGGCGAACACCCGGCAGCGGATGGAAGGACCGGCGCGCTTCTTCAAGGATGTCGACCTCGACGGACCCCTGATGTCCGGCTTCATCGCCGACCTCGCCCGCCGCAAGACCCTCGTCGACCCGACCATCGTCATCTTCGAAAGCTTCCTCACCCAGGACGGGGGCAAGCCGCACCCGGCCTACGCGCCCTATATGGGAATCATATCGCCGGTGCTCGAACGCTCCTTCTTCACCAGCGGCGGCTATCCGCTCGTCGAGGGCTACACGCGCGACGATTATCGCAAGAGCTATGCGAAGATGGTCGAGCTGGTCGGCAAGCTGCACGAGGCCGGGGTGCCGATCCTCGCCGGAACCGACGGTGCGGGCATAGAGCTGATCCGGGAGCTCGAAATCTACCAGCAGGCGGGCTTCACCCCCGCCGAGGCGCTGCAGAGCGCGACCATCCTGCCGGCGCGGGTCGTCGGCGCCGACGGACGCACCGGCTCGATCGCGGTCGGCAAGGAGGCCGACATGGTTCTGGTCGACGGCGATCCGTCGACGGAGCTGGGCGCGCTCCGCCGGGTCGTCACCGTGGTCAGCGACGGCTACGTCATGGACGCCGACGACCTCCGCAAGGCCGCGGGATATAGCGGCCGTCCGAAATAGCCGGGCAGGCTTTGGAGGGATTGTTCGCGCGAGTGGCTCCCCGGGACGGATTCGAACCATCGGCCATCCGATTAACAGTCGGATGCTCTACCGCTGAGCTACCGGGGAGCAGCCTCTCGGGCGAGGCGCGCCTATAGCAGCGGGTTTCGCGAACTGGCAAGGGGTTGAACGGCCGGACAGGCGGCCTGCACGGGAAAGCTGCTCCCCGGCGAAGGCCGGGGTCCAGCGGCGCATGCCCAGGAACTGGATCCCGGCCTTCGCCGGGAAGCCGTTTCGCCTCGTCCAATCGGCCTTCAGACCGCGAACTGCTCCATCGAGATCCGTTCGTCGAGGGCGTGCTCGGGATCGAAGAGCAAGGTGAGCGCCTGGCCTCGGTCGACGTGGATCTCGACGGTGGCGACGTCGCGCACCTCGCGCTGGTCGGCGACGGCGGAGACCGGCCGTTTCTCCGCTTCGAGGACCTTGAAGACGATCTTGAGGTCGTCGGGCACCAAAGCGCCCCTCCAGCGCCGGGGCCGGAACGGACTGATCGGGGTCAGAGCGACGAGGTTGGAGCCGAGCGGAAGGATCGGCCCCTGCGCGGAGAAATTATAGGCGGTCGAGCCGGCCGGAGTCGCGACCAGGACTCCGTCGCAGACCAGCTCCGGAAGAACCGTCCGGCCGTTGACGGAGACTTCGATGTGCGCCGTCTGGCGGGTTTCGCGAAGAAGCGAGACTTCGTTGATCGCCGGGCTAGTGACCGTCGCGCCGGCGACGGTTACCGCCTTCATCCGAAGCGGAGCCACCGACACCGCCTTGGCCCGGTTGACCCGATCCCGCAGCCCCTCGATCCGCCATTCGTTCATCAGGAAGCCGACCGTGCCGCGGTTCATCCCGAAGATGGGCAGGGTCCGGCCGCGATCGAGCATGTCGTGAAGGGTCTGGAGAAGAAAGCCGTCGCCGCCGAGAGCGATCACCTGCTCGGCCTCTTCGAGCGGAACGAAATCATAGGCCTCGCGAAGCAAGCCTTCGGCCTCCAGAGCCGCCTCGGCGGTGGAGGCTAGCAGGGCAGTGGGAAGGTCGGCTTTGGCCGTCATGCGTCGCTTGCTAGCCGCGATGGCGGGCGGGCGCTAGGGGAGGCGCCCGGGCACGGTCGAACAGCCTCGTACGAGTCAGGAACTCAGCACTGCTCGCAGATCAGCCGCGACGGCTGGCAGATGGAAGGTCGGCGGCGGGTCACGTGGCCGCATTCGAGCAGCATCGACACGGAGCCTCGGCCGCACGGCGTCCGGGCGGTGACGGCACGGCTTCGCCGGTCGCGGGGACGCAGCAGCGTCTCCTCTTCGATGATCATGTCATTTTCCCCTGCTTTCCGCAAAAAACGGCTCGCAATCAATGCTGTAGCAAGCTTTCCGGCCGACACCAAGGCGCTTCGTCGCCAATTTCGCCCGGAACGACTCGACGGCCGCATCGTCCCGCCCCGGCACCCGGTGCGATCTAAACCGATTGTTGAGGGGAAAGGCCCAGAGTAGGAGGATGGGGTTCGAAGCGCCGTCTTGCGGAAAGGGAGAGGGAGGAATGGCCGCGTCCGGCGCACCGCTCTTCCTGTTGTCCTTCAGGCATCGCGACGAGCTTACCGCGACCGCCGAGCGGGCCGGATGGCTGGCGATCGCCGCACGGCGCGCCGACAATGCCGAGAGCCGGTTCATCGCCTCGGGGGCTTCGGTGGCCGTGGTCGACGCGCGCGGCGCCCTTCCCGAGGGCAAGGAGGTGGTTAGAAGCCTTGCCGATCCCGCCGAGGCCAATTGCTCGGCCTTGCTGGTCCTGCTCTCGCGCGGCGATTCCGAGGCGCTCGACTCGCTCTATGCGGACGGCGCCACCCATTTCCTGGTCAGCCCGTTCAGCGACGCCCAGTTCCTCGCGGCCCTTCAATACGCACATCGCCACGCAGAGCGGGTCGGCGGCCGCCGGCCGCTTCGCCGGGGGGAGCCGGAAGGGCAGAAGGGCAAGCCGGGAAGCGCCTCGTGGCGCTGGACTCCCGGCTCCCAGTCGATCGAGCTCAGCCCGGCCCTGGCCCGCCGCGCCGGCCTCGGCGAGGAAGCCGGTCAGCGGATCAGCCTGATGGAGCTGTTCCGGAAGCTCGATCCCAGCGGCCGAAAGGCCGCTCGGGGCGCGATCGACCGGCTGCTCGCCACCGGCCGGTCGACCGCCTTCGCCCATACCGACGGGGAAGGGGAGGGCGCCCGGCTCGCCCACCATGTCAGGGTCGAGGGGGAGGGCGTGGTCGGCCGGACCGAGGCGATCGTCCCGCTCGAAGGCGCGGCCTGGCAGTCTCGCGATCCGATGACGGGCGTCCGCGACGGCCGGGCCGCCCGGGCCTGGATCCAGCGGCAGCTCAAGGCGGAAGGGGTCGGACAGCCTGCACTCGTCGTTCTTCTGCTCGCGGTGAGCCGCTTCGACACGATCAACGCCGCCTTCGGCCGGCCGACCGGCGACGCCGTCCTCCAGGCCGCTGCCCGGCGAATCGAGCGGCTCGCCGATTCGGACGGCCGGCACCGGCTCGTCGCCCGGATCGCCGGCGCCGAATTCGCGATCCTGCTCGCCGCTCCGACCAGCCTCGGCGAAGGCCGATTCCTCGCCGGCCAGCTGGTCGAGGCGATCGGACGGCCGTTCATGTCGGGCGACCATGTCATCACCCTTGGGAGCCGGGTCGGAGTCGTCGCTTCGGACGGGGACGAGGATTCGGCGAGCCTGCTCCGCCGCGCCAGCGCCGCACTCGCCGAGGCCAAGTCGAGCGAAGCCGGGCCGGTCAAGGTGGTCGACGCCGGCGCTGCCAGCGACAGCGCCCTGGGCGACCAGCTCGAGATCGACCTGCGCAAGGCGCTCGACAAGGACGAGATCGAGATCCTCTTCCAGCCGCAGGTGTCGGTCGCCACCCGCCGGATCGTCGGCGCCGAGGCGCTCGCCCGCTGGCGCCATCCGCGCTTCGGCGAGCTTGGAGCGATGACCCTGTTCAGCGTCGCCGAGCGCTCCGACTATCTCGTCCAGCTCTCCGACCACGTCCAGAGGAAGGCAGTCGCCGCGGCCGCGGCCTGGCCCGAAGCGCTTTCCGGACTTCGCCTGTCGGTCAACATCACCTCGGCCGACATCGTCCGCCCCGGCTTCGCCGAGCAGTTTATCGATCTGGTCGGGGAAAGCGGGTTCGATCCCGGCCGGCTCACCGTCGAGGTCACCGAGAGCGGGCTGATCGAGGATCTGGGCGCCGCCGGCAATCTCCTCGCCCGGCTTCGCGAAGGCGGGCTCAGGGTCGCCATCGACGATTTCGGAACCGGCTATTCGAGCCTCGCTTACCTGAAGGCGCTCCCGCTCGACTATCTCAAGATCGACAAGCGCCTGGTCGAGGATATCAGCGGATCCCCGCGCGACCAGGTGGTGGTTCGAAGCGTGATCGACATGGCGCGCTCGCTTGGGCTCGAGGTGATCGCGGAAGGGGTTGAGAGCGAGGAGCAGCTTGCCTTGCTCGCCCGCGAAGGCTGCAACCTGTACCAGGGATTCCTGTGCTCGCCGCCGGTGGACGTGGAAACGCTGGTGCGGTTGATGGACGAATGAAGGGGACACGTACCTTTTTGCGGAAAAGTACGTGTCCCCTGGCTACATGCCCTTCGGACCGGAACGCTGATCTCGCTCGTCGGCGGCGGCGAAAGGAAGCGATTTAACCGCCGCCTCGAGCTCGATCAGGCGTTTCGACCGGTTGACGGAGGAGGCCGGGCGCGCGCGGGAAGCTGCACGGCGCTGGACGATGTCAGGCTTGACCACCGACGTGGGGGCAGCGGCAAGCATCAATGAAATCAGCAACATCGCGGCGTTTCCTCCAGTGCGGACTGCTCAACCGGGCGGAGCGCCGGAGGTTGCGGCGGGCGGGACGAAGCGAGTGAAAGTCGGGGTGCGGCGCATTCCTCCCCATCGCCAGATGGGGAGGGGGACCAGGCGGAGCCTGGTGGAGGGTAGATGGCGCGGGAACCTGAGGGTTCGAGTGCGAACCTGTTGATTCTGATGCCTTTTACCCTCCACCACCCTTCGGGTGGTCCCCCTCCCCAAGCAAGCTTGGGGAGGATTTCAACCCAATATCCTCGCCAGCCCCTTGGAAAGCTGCAAAGCGCCATTCACTCGCCCCGGTGCATCGGGCCAGCTCCTCGCGATGACCAGCTTGCTGTCGGGCCTGAGCTTCGCCGTCCCCTTGAGCCGCTGGACGTAGGCGATCAGCCCTTCGAGGTCCGGGAACGTGTCGTTGTGGAAGTGGACGAGCGCACCCTTGGGGCCGACGTCGAGCTTCACCACCTGAGCGGCCCGGCAGTTGAGCTTGATCTCGATGACCTTGAGAAGGTTGTCGGTCTCGTCGGGCAACTTGCCGAAGCGGTCGATCATCTCCGCGGCGAAGGCGTGGATCTCGCCGCTCGATTCGAGCTCGTTCATCCGCCGGTAGAGGCCCATCCGGAGGTCGAGGTCGGGGACGTAGTCCTCCGGGATCATGATCGGGGCGTCGACCGTGATCTGCGGCGAGAAATCGTCCGATGTCCCGGGCTCGCCGCCGCTCTTGGCGGTCACGATCGCCTCCTCGAGCATCGACTGATAGAGCTCGAAGCCGACCTCCCTGATATGGCCCGATTGCTCGTCGCCGAGCAGGTTGCCCGCGCCCCTGATGTCGAGGTCGTGGCTTGCCAGCTGGAAACCGGCGCCGAGCGAATCGAGGTTGGCGAGCACCTGCAGGCGCTTGTCCGCCGCCTCGGTGACGGTGCGGTTGGCGAGTGTGGTCATGTAGGAATAAGCGCGGGTCTTGGAGCGGCCGACGCGGCCCCGGAGCTGGTAGAGCTGGGCGAGGCCGAAGCGGTCTGCGCGATGGACGATGAGGGTGTTGGCGGACGGGATGTCGAGGCCGCTCTCGACGATCGTCGTCGACAGGAGGACGTCGTACTTCCGGTCGTAGAAGGCGCTCATCCTTTCCTCGACCTCGGTCGGCGCCATCTGGCCGTGGGCGGTGACGGCGTTCACCTCCGGAACCTCGTCGCGAAGATATTGCTCGAGGTCGGCGAGATCGGCGACCCGGGGGGCGACGAAATAGGTCTGGCCGCCGCGATAATGTTCGCGAAGCAGCGCCTCGCGGATCACCACCGGGTCCCAGGGCATGACGTAGGTGCGGACCGCCAGGCGGTCGACCGGGGGAGTCTGGATGACGGAAAGCTCGCGAAGGCCCGACATCGCCATCTGAAGCGTGCGCGGGATCGGGGTCGCGGTCAGGGTCAGGACGTGGACGTTGGCGCGCATCGCCTTGAGACGCTCCTTGTGGGTGACCCCGAAACGCTGCTCCTCGTCGACGATGACGAGGCCGAGATTCTTGAATTCCACCGTCTTGGCGAGGAGTGCGTGGGTGCCGATGACGATGTCGACCTTGCCGGCCTTCAGCCCCTCCTTGGTCTCCTTCGACTCCTTGGCCGCGACCAGCCGGGAAAGCCGGCCGATCTCGATCGGGAAGCCGCGGAAGCGCTCGCAGAATGTCTGGTAATGCTGGCGGGCGAGGAGAGTGGTCGGGCAGACCAGGGCGACCTGGTGTCCCGCCATCGCCGCCGTGAACGCGGCTCGAAGCGCGACCTCGGTCTTGCCGAAGCCGACGTCGCCGCAGACGAGCCGGTCCATCGGGCGGCCGGCGGCGAGATCGTCGAAGACGTCGGAAATGGCGCGGTCCTGGTCCTCGGTCTCCTCATAGGGGAAACGGTCGGCGAAGGCGGCGTAGCTGGTATCGGGCTCGACCACTGCGCCGGGGCGGAGCGCGCGCTCGGCGGCGGTCTTGATCAGCTCGCCCGCGATTTCGCGGATCCGCTCCTTCATCCGCGACTTGCGCCGCTGCCAGGCCTCGCCGCCGAGCCGGTCGAGCGCGATTCCGTCGCTCTCGCTTCCGTAGCGCGACAATATGTCGATATTCTCGACCGGGACGTAGAGCTTGTCGCCGCCGGCATATTCGAGGGCGACGCAATCGTGCGGAGAGGTGCCGACCGGGATCCGGGTGAGGCCCTCGTAGCGGCCTATGCCGTGATCGGCATGGACGACGAGGTCGCCCGGGCTGAGCGTGGCGAGCTCGCTCATGAAGGCGTCGGCCGACTTGCGGCGCTTGCGGCGGCGCACCAGCCGGTCGCCGAGCATGTCCTGCTCGGTCAGGAGGGCGACGTCCCCGGTGGTGAAGCCGTGGTCGAGCGGGAGAATGGCGAGGGCTACCTGTCCTCCCCTCCCTGGAAGGGAGGGGTTGGGGGTGGGTAGGCGAGC
>JBAWCC010000215.1:0-2122 GCA_049590095.1 Allosphingosinicella sp.
GGTGTTGTCAGTGCCGAAGCTCTGGGTTCCTCCGACATTGACCGAGTTGTTGCTGACCTGAAGCCATTGGTCATTCGTCGTGGAGAGCAGCCCATACGCATCCTGACCCCACGCGAAGCTCTCAAACGTGGTCGCACCCGAAACGGCATCCGCGTTCGCTTCAACTGCAGGCGAGGCGCCCTCGCCGTGCGCCAGGTACTTTCCGGTGGCGACGGACTTCAGCGCCACGACTTCGCCGTCACTCTCGAAGACGGTGTCGTCTCCGAACTGTTCACGAATCGCTTGGATCGGTGTGAGACCTGCGTTTTCGAGCTCAGGTGTCGACGCGGCGTTGACGGACTTGAACCTCGCGTCTGCGAGCGGTCCTGAGACGACGATTTCGTCATCCGAATCGAGCGGAAGGACGTTCTTGTCGTTCTTCAGCAGGACGAGTCCCTCTTCGGCTGCGCGCATCGCAGTATCCTGATGCTCAGCGACGGTGTAGTCGATCGGCGTTCCGCTGAGCGCGCTTTCATCGAGGAACGGGTAGTGCTTGGGCAGACCGTTCTCGTCGCGCTCGTTGAACAAACCCATTCTGATCAACGGGATGACCTGGGAGCTCGCAACGGCGTAGACCGCCTCGCGTGTAACGCCGTACATTCCGCTCTCGACGTTGTCGATGAGAGCACCGGTCAGCGGTGATTCCGACCCGCGGGTGTTCACCGCGATACTGCCCTCGTCAGCGATCATCATGAGGGCCGTGGCCGTGTCGAGAGAAGGCGTGTATCGGTCGTCGAACCCGTTGCTGAAAGAGTTCTCGAGTGCGAGATGCCGGTCGGCGTTGTTGTCCGGGACGGTATACAGGTTTCCGTGCTCACCCCAGGGGGATGCTTCCTGCGCACGCTTGATCATGGGTGACACGGAGTTTGGGATGCCGTTCCACCGACCATACGACGTCAGCATGCCACCGACGGCGCCAGACTCGATGGCGTCTTCGATCGGTTGCGAGTAGTACTCCATCATCGCGCGTTGCGGGATATCGGAGTTTCCCGGCTCACGGAACCACTGAGCCAGGTAGCCCGTGTAGTGCTTCGTGTTCAGTGTGGCCTTCGTCCAGAAGCCATCGGAGTTGTCCTCGGCTTCGATTCCGGAGATCCCCTCCGCCATCGGACTCAGTAGCTCCGAAGCGAGGACGGGGTCTTCGCCGATGCCTTCGTCGAGACGGCCGGTGAGAGGATTGCTGCGGATATCCTGCAACGCGGAGTTGATCAGGACACTCGCCGAGCTGATGCTCTCCGAATAGTCTTGCTCGTAGAGACCTTCGTCGCCGATCACCGAGCCGATTTCTCCGGTCAGCTCCCGGTTCCATGTCTGCCCCATCGCGAGCGCGGTGGGGAAGTCGGTGGAAATGCCCTGCGTGCCCTCACGCCACACCAGCATGCCCGGCACGACGTTGCCCGCGTTGGGTCCTGATCTGATGGTGTAGTCCCCGCGCATCCCCTGCGCCCAGCGCACGACGCCTTCGTAATCGAGGTAGTTGAGCAACGTCTCGACGTACGCATCAAGGTGGTCGACATTGCCATCGAAGACGGGCATTCCCGCATAGGTGCCGTCGGCCTGGGTCTGGAACTCAACATCGGCGGCGCTGATAGTGGCTGCTCGTGATGTGGCGCTGGCGGACGCCGGCAAGACCGTTGCCCCCGTGCACACCACCGCCCCGACAGTCAGGGCGCCGAGCGCCCTCTTCAGGCGTGTCGCGAACAGGCTTCGCACACGAGAATCGTCAATCATCGCAACTTCTCCTTCGTAGTTTCGATGAGGATCACGTGACCGCGGTGAGTCGATCGCGAGACCGCGACCCTCGAGTTGCGACGATGTTGTCGACAACATGCTTGACGATATAGGACGAGCTCCGGCACTTCAAGACCAGAATTTGACAGATTGTAAACTTAGAAGTTGCCCGGGCCTCCAGCAAAGGGCTCCCGGCGATCCTCTAGCCTGAGGGGCAGGTGCTTGGTTCGAGCGCTCAGACTATTCGCGTTTCTGAACACGAGCCGTGGCGATGGTTCGACACACAGGGCCGGCTATCTGGGCCGGGTCCCCACCCGGGTTCGAGCGCCATACCGCCAACGCGGTCGAGACC
>JBAWCC010000216.1:0-12038 GCA_049590095.1 Allosphingosinicella sp.
GGCCTGCACCCAGGGCCGCCCAGCCGAAACCGACCCCGGCGCCTCCCAGGCCCGCGCCCAAGGCCGCCCAACCGAAGGCGAGCCCGGCGCCGGCAGCGCCGAAAGCGGCTCAGAAGCCGGCGGTGTCGCGCCCCACCGGGCGACTGGCCGGGCTTCTGACCGGAGTCTCCGACCGGAATTCCAGCAGCCGCTCCAAAGCGACCCCCGCCGCCGCGGCGGGTCCGGCGGTTCAGGCCTCGCTCGGCGCCGAGGTCCGGCGCCAGCTCAAGCCGCACTGGAAGGCTCCGACCGGCGCCGATTCCGAGCAGCTTCGAACCGAGGTCGTCATCTCGCTGGCCGAGGACGGGCGGGTGACCGGCATCCGAATCGCCGGCACCAGCGGCCAGACGCCAAGCAACCGCCCCCAGGTCCCGCTCCACCGCGAGCAGGCCGAGCGCGCCGTCCGCCTCGCCGCTCCCTTCAGGCTTCCGGCCCAATATTACGACGCCTGGAAGTCGCTCCGGGTCACCTTCGACAAGAGGCTCTCGCAATGATGAAGCGTCTGCTCCCGCTCTTCCTGCTCGCGTTCGCCCCAGTCTTTCTGCTTGGGACGCCCGCCGCGGCTCAGCTCAGCGTCGACGTCACCGACGAGAGCGGCGACGATCTCGTCATCGCGATCCCGGTCATGCCGACCCCGCAGTCGATCGACACGCCCGCCGGAAGCACCGAGGCGCTCGGCCGGCAGGTGGCCGAGGTCGTCGCCGCCGACCTTCGCGGAAGCGGCCTGTTCCGCCCTGTCGGCCCGGGCGGGATTCGCGCCGTGCCCTTCGCCGAGGTCACCGCCCCCGCTTATGCCGCCTGGAGCGGGGCGGGCGCCGCCGCCCTCGTCCAGGGCTTCGTCCGGGCCAATCCGGACGGCCAGCTCACCGTCGGCTGCTATCTCTACGACGTCGCCCTCCAGTCCGAGCTGACCCGGGCCGGCTATGTCGTCGCTCCGCGCGACTGGCGCCGCGCCGCCCACAAATGCGCCGATTCCATCTATTCCCGCCTCTCCGGCGAGAGCCCCTTCTTCGACAGCCGGATCGCCTATATCGCCGAGAGCGGGCCCAAGGACCGCCGGGTGAAGCGGCTCGCCATCATGGATTCGGACGGCGCCAACCACCGCTTCCTGACCAACGGCCAGTCGACCGTCCTCACTCCGCGCTTCTCGCCCGACTACAAACAGATCGTCTATCTCAGCTATGTCGGGCAGCGCCCGCGAATCT
Organism: Allosphingosinicella sp.; assembly: GCA_049590095.1. Lineage (GTDB taxonomy): Bacteria > Pseudomonadota > Alphaproteobacteria > Sphingomonadales > Sphingomonadaceae > Allosphingosinicella. The sequence goes on from JBAWCC010000216.1 coordinate 1,245, forward strand.
ACATTTACGACATCGGCACCGGACGCCAGCGGATCGTCACCGAAAGCGCGAACCAGACCTTCGCCCCGCGCTTCTCGCCGGACGGACGCTGGATCCTCTACGCCATGTCGGTGGGCGGCAATACCGACATCTATCGGGTCTCCGCTCAGGGCGGGGCGCCGGTTCGGCTGACCAATTCGCCCGGAATCGACGTCGGCGGCTCCTATTCGCCCGACGGCCGGCGGATCGTCTTCGAAAGCGACCGCTCGGGCCGCCAGCAGCTCTACGTGATGGATTCCGACGGCTCGAACCAGCGGCGGATCAGCTTCGGCGGCGGCGGCTATGCGACTCCCGAATGGAGCCCGCGCGGGGACCTCATCGCCTTCACCCGGCTCGCCGGCAATTTCCGGGTCGGGGTGATGAGCCCGGACGGCTCGGGCGAGCGGCTGTTGACGAACAGCTGGCAGGACGAGGCTCCGAGCTGGTCGCCCAACGGCCGGGTCCTGCAATTCTTTCGCACCAGCCAGGGCCGCGGCGGCCGGTCGAGCGTCTGGCAGGTCGACCTCACCGGCCGCAACGAACGCCGGATCCCCACCCCGCTGGACGGCTCGGACCCCGCCTGGGGTCCGATTCTTCCATAAGCATTCGAAGGAGAGAGACGATGAGAGCAACCCCCTGGAAGGTCGCGGCGATCGCCGCGGCGCTGGCGCTGACCGCCGGCTGCGGCAAGAAGGCGCCCAAGGACCTGCCGCCCCCGCCGGGCGACAGCGCCGATGCCGGAACCGCCACCGGCGTCGACGACGGCTTCGGGGACGACACCGCCGGGGTCGGCCCGGGCTCCCGCGAGGATTTCATCAGGACGGTCGGCCTCGAGGGCGACCGGGTCTTCTTCGATACCGACCAATATGATCTTGACGACCGCGACCGGGCCACGCTGGACGCCCAGGCTCAGTGGCTCAATCAATATCCCAACGTTCGGATCACGATCGAAGGCCATGCCGACGAGCGCGGCACCCGCGACTATAATCTCGCGCTCGGCGACCGCCGAGCCAACGCCGCCAAGAACTATCTCGCCGCGCGCGGGGTCTCGGCCGGCCGGATGACCGTGATCAGCTACGGCAAGGAGCGGCCCGAGGCCTTGGGTTCCGACGAAAGCGCCTGGGTCCAGAACCGGAGGGCGGTTACGGTCCTGCCGCAATAGTCGTAAAATTCCTCCCCTGCATTCGCGGGAGGTTTCAGGTCGTAAGGGGGATGCGATGCGTTTGACGGCGGGGGCGCTGGCGGGCCTGATCCTGGCCGCGGAAGCGGGCGAAGCGCAAGCCGAGGACTGGCGAGCCCTGACCAACAGCCACCACGACATCGTCTTCGTCGATGCAGACAGCGTCCGGCGGGAGGCGGACGGACGGATCGCCTTCCGCACCCGCCATCGCCTTGCCGAAAACGATTCGAACCGGGACTTCGGCTACGACCGGATCGACGTCGCGGTCGCGGGGCGCTGCGAGCGATCGGCCGACGGCCAGCCGGTGCCGGCCGTCGGCCGACGCACCTATCGTCTTCAAGGCCGGCCCATCCCCGTCCAGTCATGGCGCGAGGAGGGATTGAACGGCGATCTCGGCGGAATCGCCGCCGACATGTGCGACGGGCGGATCGGGCATCGCCGCTTCGTCGATCTCGATTCGGCGATGGCCGAATATGCGGAGCATGACAGTCTCGAGCGGCTCGCCGCCCACGTCACCGGCGAGGTCGAGCTGGTCGGAACCGTGGTTCAGGGCTGGGAGATGAACGCCGTGTCGCTCTGCGGCAGCGAACAGGGCTGCAGTGACGGCTCGCCGGAGGAATTTTGCTGGCTCGACGGAAATATCGCCGTGCCGGCGCCCGCGGGAGCGCCCGAATGGGTGAATGGCGGGCCGCGCCGCGACAGCGCCGGAGCCGCCTTCCGAGGCCGCATCCACCGCTCCCGAGAAGGCAAAGGCTTCGGCCATATGGGCGGCTTCGCCTGCCTCGTCGAAGCGACCGGCCCCGCCCGTTTCGTCACGGTCCCCGGGCGCCCGGAAGCTCGGTCGGAGGCCAAGGCACCGGCGTCTTCTGAAGCGATCGCCGCCCATCAGGGGTTCGCCGAGAGCATCGAGACCGCCGCCAGGGTCGGCCTGGTCACGGGCCCCCGGCGCTGGGAGATCGACGAATTCAGTCCGGGGACGGGCAGTCTCGACGCCTGCTATTCGCGGCCGCGCTTCAAGGGAGCCGATCTGGATTTCCCTGCGCCCCTGCTCGGCTGGCGCGGGGTCGAGCGGATCGGCCGCGACGGAGCCCGGCTGGTCCTGGCCAGCCGCGAATACGACCCCGACCTGATCTTCTACGCCGCAAATCCAGAGGCCTCGCGGGAAACGGAGGACTTCCTGCGCAAGCTGTCGGCCCGCGGAGTCCAGGCGGTCTCGCAAAAGGGGGCCAAGGTCGCCGTCCTTTATTCGGACGGGGAGAAGGAAAGCTTCCGGTTCGGCGATCCGCCCTCGGCCGTGCACGCCGCCGGGATGGCCCACAGGCTGCGCGGCCGCGAAATCGCCGAGGTGAAGGCGCAGGCCAATCGGGTCACCGCCACCGCTCTGCGCCTGATCTCGATCACCTTCCCCGACGAGGCGCTCGCCCGGCGCTCCCAGGAGCGGATGGAGGCGCTACGGGCGGCCTGCACCGAATAAGGTGGTCGTCCCGCGCTGAACGTCGACCTATTCGTCGGCGTAAATGGCGACCTTCCGTCCTTCCGCCGAGGCGAGGCCGCGATACATTCCCGGCGTGTTGAAGGCCCAGGCGGCGTCTCCCCTCGGAGTGACCAGGATGACTCCGCCGCTTCCGCCCAGCGCGCGGACTTCGGCCATCACCGTGTCGGCGGCGGCTTGGGCGCTCTCGCCGAGCATGCGAATCCGCGCGCAGATCTCGGAGGCGACGGCGGCCCGGATGAAATATTCGCCAGCCCCGGTGGCCGAGACCGCGCCGGAGCGGTCGTCGGCATAGGTGCCGGCGCCGATCAGCGGCGTGTCGCCGATCCGGCCCCAGCGCTTGCCGGTCAGGCCCCCGGTCGAGGTCGCCGCGGCGACATGGCCGTGGGTGTCGACGGCGACGGCGCCGACGGTGCCGTATTTCAGCTCTTCGTCGAAATAATGGTCGCCTTTGGCCCGCATCGTCTCGAGCTGGCGCCGCCTTTCCTCGGTCGCGAACCATTCCGGGCCGACCTGGTCGAGCCCCTGCTCGCGGGAGAATAAGTCGGCGCCCTCGCGGCTCAGGAAGACGTGGGGGCTGCGCTCCATCACCGCCCGGGCGAGGCTGACCGGATTGCGGGTGGCGGTGACTCCGGTGACGGCGCCGGCGTCTCGGCCGCGGCCGTCCATCACCGCCGCGTCGAGTTCGTTCGTGCCCTGATAGGTGAAGACGGCGCCGCGGCCCGCGTTGAAATGGGGATCGTCCTCGAGGATTCGGGCCGCGCGCTCGACCGAGTCCAGCGCGCTTCCGCCCTCGGCCAGGATCTCGGCGCCGGCGGTCAGCGCCCGCTCGAGCGCCGCCCGGATGTCGCGGTCCTGCTCCGGGCTCGACCGCTCCCGCTCGATCAGACCGGCGCCGCCGTGGACGACGAGCTTCCAGGGGATTTGGGTCATTCGGCGGGCTCCGTTCGGGCAGGGGTGCCCTATCCGGCGTGCGGGAATGGGGCAAGCCGGATGAACGTTCCGTCATGCCAGCGAAGGCTGGCATCCATACGCACTCCGGATGGACCGCAGTTTACGTTGGTGACGAAAGGCTTGAATCCTCCTCATCATATAATTATGATATCATCATTACAGGAGGGTTCAGATGGCCACTTCATTGCACGTTTCCCCCAGCCTCAACGCTCTGCGACTCTCGCGCGAGCGCTCGGCCAGCACCTTCAACGGCTTCGTCATGCTGGGCGTGTTGCTTCTGGCGATCGCCGGGGGCATCGCCGGCCTCGGCCTGGCCGGTTCGAGCCCCGCGGCCGGCCTCACGATCGTCGCCCTGTCGGTCCTCGTCATCGTCTTCGTCGCGATCGGCTTTTATTTGCTCCAGCCCAACCAGGCCGCTGCGCTGCTTCTCTTCGGCGACTACAGGGGCACCGACCGCAATGCGGGCCTGAGGTGGCGCTGGCCGTGGCTGACCCGGACCAAGATCTCGACCCGGGTCCATAACGTCACCTCGGAGCGGCTGAAGGTGAACGATCTTCGCGGCAACCCGATCGAGATCGCCACCAACGTCGTCTGGCGGGTCACCGACACCGCCCAGGCCCTGTTCGACGTCGACGATTACAACAAGTTCGTCTTCGTCCAGATCGAGAGCGCGGTGAGGGCGATCGCGGCCAAATATCCCTATGACGATTTCGAGCATCAGGAGACGACCCTTCGCGGCCATGCCGAAGTGGTCAGCGACGAGCTCAAGGTGGAGCTGCAGGAGCGGGTCGGGGTCGCCGGGATCACCATCGACGAATGCCGGCTTACCCATCTCGCCTACGCCCAGGAGATCGCCCAGTCGATGCTCCGCCGCCAGCAGGCCGAGGCGGTGATCGCGGCCCGGCAGAAGATCGTCATCGGCGCCGTCTCGATGGTCGAGAATGCGCTTCAGCTGCTTTCGGAGAAGAACGTCGTCGAGCTGGACGACGAGCGCCGGGCGGCGATGGTCTCGAACCTGATGGTCGTCCTCTGCTCCGAACACGACACCCAGCCGATCATCAACGCCGGTACGCTCTACCAATAGGGCCGAAGCATGCCGCCGCCACCGAAGAAGGCCTTTCCGCTGCGAATCGAGCCGGCCCTGTGGGCCGCGCTCGAACGCGCTGCGGCGACCGACCTTCGGAGCGTCAACGCCGAGATCGAATGCCTCCTGCGCGAGGCGCTTCAACGGCGGGGAGTCAAGCTCGCCCCGCCCGAGCCGCGGAAAAGGGGGCGCCCGCCCTCGGACAATAGCAAGTAAATTGGTTCATTGCGGATTCGAATCCCGTCGCGGGACAGATTTCGTTTCGGCGGAAGCGTAAAGTCCTCGAACCGCGCCGCCTTCCGCGGCGCCCGGGCGAAGGGGCTCTGACATGGCTGTAATCAACGGTACAAGCGGCAACGACACGCTCAACGGGACCAATGTTTCGGACACGATCAACGGCTTGGGCGGCGACGATACCCTGTTCGGCAACGGCGGCAGCGACACGCTAGACGGCGGCACCGGCGCCGACTCGATGTACGGCGGCACCGGCAACGACACCTATATCGTCGACGATGCGGGCGACTCGGTCATCGAGAATGCCGGCGAGGGCAATGACACGGTTCGAACCACACTTGTCGCCTACGCGCTCACCGCCAATGTCGAGGACCTGCGCTATACCGGCGCCGGCAACTTCACCGGCACCGGCAACGACCTCAACAATTATATCTACGGCGCCGGCGGCGACGACAGTCTCTCCGGCGGCGACGGCCACGACACGCTGACCGGCAACGGCGGCGACGACAGCCTCTACGGCGGCGCCGGCCACGACACCCTCGGCGGCGGCGCCGGAGCCGACTATATGGAGGGCAATGACGGCAACGACGTCTATGTCGTCGACAACGCCGGCGACACGGTCGTCGAGCTGGGCGGCGAGGGGATCGACGAGGTCTATTCGTTCCTGTCCAGCTACACGCTCGGCAGCGAGGTCGAGAATCTCACCAACAATGTATCGGGCTCCACCTTCCACGGGATCGGCAACGGCCTCGACAACGTCCTTACCGGCCAGTCGGGCGTCGACACGCTCGAGGGGCTGGGCGGCAACGACACGATTCGAGGCGCCGTCGGCGACGACGTCCTGGACGGCGGCGCCGACGACGATCTCCTCATCGGCGGCTCCGGGGCCGACGTCCTGACCGGCGGCAGCGGCTCAGACGATTTCCGGATCGGCTATTTCGAGAGCGGCACCGGATCCGGCGCGGATCGGATCACCGACTTCGCCTCCGGGAGCGACATCGTCGATATTTCCGGCTGGGACGCGAATACCGGCATGGGCGGCGACCAGGCCTTCACCTTCGTCGGCTCGGCGGCCTTCACCGGCACGGCGGGCGAGCTGCGCACCTATTTCGACGGGGTCGACACCTGGGTGCAGGGCGATATCAACGGCGACGGCGTCGCCGACTTCGACATCCGCTTCGACGGGGCGGTGGCTCTCTCCGGCTCGGATTTCGTCCTCTAGCGGCAATGGGGCCTTCCCTCTCCCGCGTCGATCGTGAGAGGGAGGCCCTGCCAAGCCCTTCTCGAACGGCCGAAATAATTAGTTCATTTCCGATCTAATCGTCTCCGTGAAAGGATTTTGGCAAGGATCGGGCTTAACGCTCGCTTCACGGCGCCGTCTTCTACGGCAGCGGAAGTGAAGGGGCTTAACCATGGCATATATTGAAGGCACGATCGCCGGCGAAACCCTGACGGGGACCAGCTCTGACGACGAGATTTACGGCCTCGACGGCTATGATTACCTCTATGGCGGAGCGGGCGACGATTTACTCGTCGGTAACCACGGTGACGACACGCTCGACGGCGGTGCCGGAGCCGACACGATGGACGGCGGAACCGGCAACGACACTTATTATGTCGACGACATTGCCGACGTCATCGTCGATGAGGCCAATCATTACGATACCGATATCGTCTACGTCCTCATCGATTATTACGATGTCGGAACGGCGGACGTGGAGCAGATTTATTATTCCGGCAACGGTTCCGGAACGATAATCGGAAGCGACACCAACAATTTCATCAATTCCGGGACCGGCAACGACTGGCTTCAAGGCGAAGGCGGCAACGACTGGCTTTTCGGCGGCGGCGGCGACGACCTTCTCGAGGGCGGCGACGGCAATGACGAGCTCGACGGCTGGCAGGGCAACGACACCATGGCCGGGGGAGCCGGCGACGACCTCTACCATGTCGATTCCGCCGGCGACGTCCTCGTCGAATATGCCGACGAGGGCATCGACACGGTCAGGGTCAAAAGGTCGAGCTACACCCTGCCCGACCATGTCGAGAATGCCGACCTGCGTTTTCATTCGGGGTCGATCTCGGTCACCGGCAATTCGGCCAACAATTACTTCGTCATGGGCACCGGCGCCCAGGCGGTGACCGGCGGCGCCGGAATCGACACCGTCTCCTACGCCCATACGGCCGCCGTCAGCATCGACCTGTGGAACTGGAATTACGGCGGCGAGGCCGCCGACGATTATATGAGCGGAATCGAGAATCTCGTCGGAAGCGCCTTCGACGACGTGCTGCGCGCCCTCGGCACCCAGAGCGTCATCGACGGCGGCGCCGGCGCCGACATCATGGAGGGACGCAACGGCAGCGACATCTATTATGTCGACAATGCCGGCGACGTCGTCATCGAGGCGGCCGGCGGCGGCGGCGCCGACGAGGTGCGGATCCGCGGCCTCGCAAGCTATACGCTTCCCGCTTATGTGGAGAAGCTGACCAACGCGACCGACCTGACCTTCACCGGCATCGGCAACTCCCTGGCGAACGAGATCAACGGCGGCACGACCGTCGATTACCTTCATGGCGGCGACGGCCACGACATTCTCAACGGCGGCGACGGCGACGACGAGCTTCACGGCGACGGCGATCACGACATATTGAACGGGGGCGCCGGCTCCGACCTCATGTACGGAGGCTATGGCAACGACGTCTTCCACGTCGAATATGAGGGCGACACGGTCGTCGAGCTGATCGGCCAGGGCACCGACCACGTCTATACGTCGCTCACCGACTACAAGCTCGGCGACCACGTCGAGAACCTCACCTTCAACGGCCTCGGCGACCCCGCACTCCACTTCACCGGAAGCAATGTCGGCAACATCCTCGTCGGCCGGGGCGGCGACGACATACTCGACGGCCTGAGCGGCGCGGACGACCTCTACGGCGAGGCGGGCAGGGACGTGCTTCACGGCGGAGACGGCGACGACCTTCTGATCGGCGGGGCGGGGGCCGATGTCCTCACCGGCGGCGGCGGCGGCGACCTGTTCCGCTTCTTCGACGGCGACAGCGGCACCGGCGCCGCGGCCGACGGGATCACCGATTTCGCCAACGTGGTCGACAAGATCGACCTGCGCGACGTCGACGCCGACAGCGGCACGGTGGGAGACCAGGCCTTCGGCTTCATCGGCACCGCGGCCTTTTCGGGCACGGCCGGCGAGCTCCGCTACGCCTTCGACGGCATCGATACCTGGCTTCAGGCGGATGTCACCGGCGACGGAATTGCGGATTTCGAGATCGTCTTCACCGGCAGCCTCACCCTGTTCGCCACCGATTTCTACCTTTAGCGCGGGCGTCATTGCGAGGAGCGAAGCGAAGCGGCAATCCAGGGGGCCTCGGAGGTCCCGCTGGATTGCTTCGCTTCGCTCGCAATGACGGCCTCTGCACCGCGGCTCCCTCGCTTCGCCTTATTCCCTCCGTTCCGGCGCGGGTTTCGCCGGCCCTTTCAACCGCCTATATGGGAGACATGAGCATTCGCCCGTGGCGCGACATCGCGCGCCGTCCTTCCCGCCAGATCATGGTCGGCAACGTGCCGGTGGGCGGGGACGCGCCGGTCACCGTCCAGACGATGACCAACACCGCCACTTCGGACGTTCGGGCGACGGTCGATCAGATCAGGCGTTGCGAGGAGGCGGGCGCGGACATAATCCGAGTCTCCTGCCCCGACGAGGATTCGACCCGGGCGCTGAAGCAGATCGTCCGGGCCGCGCGAGTCCCGATCGTCGCCGACATCCATTTCCACTACAAGCGCGCGCTCGAGGCCGCCGACGCCGGCGCCGCCTGCCTTCGGATCAATCCCGGCAATATCGGCTCGGCCGACCGGGTGCGGGAGGTGGTCAACGCCGCCAAGGCCAATGGTTGCGCGATCCGGATCGGAGTCAATGCCGGAAGCCTGGAGCGCGACCTGCTCGAGAAATATGGAGAGCCCTGCCCGGAGGCCCTGGTCGAGAGCGCGCTCGATCATATCCGGCTGCTCGAGGACCATGATTTCCGCGAATATAAGGTGGCGGTCAAAGCCTCGGACCTGTTCCTCGCCGTCGCCGCCTACCAGCAGCTCGCCGAAGCCGTCGACTGCCCCCTGCATCTCGGAATCACCGAGGCGGGCGGGCTGATTGGTGGCACCGTCAAATCCTCGATCGGGATCGGCTCGTTGCTCTGGTTCGGGATCGGCGACACGATCCGGGTCTCGCTTTCGGCAGAGCCCGAGGAGGAGGTGCGGGTCGGCTTCGAGATCCTGAAGAGCCTCGGCATTCGCAATCGCGGAGTCCGGGTCGTCTCCTGCCCGAGCTGCGCCCGCCAGGGCTTCGACGTCATCCGCACCGTTCAGGCTCTGGAAGGGCGGCTTTCGCATATACGGACCCCCATGTCGCTTTCCGTTCTCGGCTGCGTCGTCAACGGGCCCGGAGAGGCGCGGGAGACCGACATCGGGATCACCGGCGGCGGCAATGGCAAGCACATGGTCTATCTGTCGGGGGTCACCGATCACCATGTCCGCGACGAGGAGATGGTCGACCATATCGTGCGTCTGGTCGAAGCCAAGGCGGCGGAGATCGAAGGGGCGATGACCGACACCCCGATCCCGGACGCCGCGGAATGAGCGCCCATTGCTGCCACGAAAAGGGCCATGAGCTCGAACGGATCGCCCTTCACAAGGACATTCGCCGGGTCCTGGTCGTGGTGATGATGCTCAACCTGATGATGTTCGTGCTCGAATTCGGAGCCGGGATCATCGCCGATTCGGCCGCCTTGATGGCCGATTCGATCGACATGCTCGGCGACGGCCTCGTCTACGGGATCAGCCTCTACGCGCTCAACCGGAGCCTCAGGTGGAGGGCCGGAATGGCGCTGGCCAAGGCCGGTTTCATCCTCGCCTTGGGCCTTGGAGTGGTCGTCCAGATCGTCATCAAGATGATCTGGGGCCAGCCGCCCGAATCCGGGATCATGCTGGTCTTCGGAGCCATGGCCCTGATCGTCAATCTGAGCTGCGTCGGCCTGCTCTGGCCCTACCGCCGTCACGACGTGAACCTGTCGAGCACCTTCGAATGCTCGCGCAACGACGTCTTCGCCAATATCGGGGTGCTCGCGGCGGCCGTCCTCGTCTCGGTCACGGCCTCGCCCTGGCCTGACATCGCCATCGCCGCGGTCATCGCCTTCCTCTTCTTCCGCTCTTCGCTCAAGGTAACCCGCGACGCCTGGCCGCAATATCGCCGGCCTCACGTCCATCCGGCCGAATAGCCTTTAGCTCTTCCTTCACCGTCCCCACGCTAGCTTGGGGCGATGCAGAAAGCCTTCCTGCTCATGGTCGCCGCCGGCACGATCGTCGGCCTTGCCTGGCCGTCTGGACGCTCGACGGCGCCCGTTGCGCCCACGGCCGCCCCAATCGCCGAAAGCGGGGCGCCGAAGGAAACGGTGCTCGAGCGGAGCGGCGGAGGCCATTTCTATGCGGACGTCGAGGTCAACGGCGAGCTGGTCCGCTTCCTCGTCGACACCGGAGCCTCGGGCGTGGCGCTTACCGAGCGGGATGCGAAGCGGGTCGGGCTCGCTTTCGACAGCGGCGAATATGAGCAGGTCGGGATGGGTGCGTCCGGGGCGGTGCGCGGCAAGTTCGTGATCCTCGACAAGGTCAGCCTCGACGGCAAGGCGGCGCACAGGATCGACGGCGCGATACTGGAGGGAAGCGAAATCTCGCTTCTCGGCCAGAATTATCTCGGCCGCTTCTCGATCGAGATCCGCGGCGACACGATGCGGATCTATTAGATCCCGTTCCCCGGCGAAGGCCGGGGC
>JBAWCC010000217.1:0-13418 GCA_049590095.1 Allosphingosinicella sp.
GCATGGCTCCAGCGTGACGTAGACGGTGGCGCCGCTTGCCGCCGCGCCCGCCTCGGCAAGCGCCATCGCCTCCGCATGGGGCCGCCCGCCCGGCTGGGTCCAGCCGCGGCCGACCACCGCCTCGTCCTTGACGATCACGCAGCCGACATTGGGATTGGGCGCGCTGTTGCCCCGGCCGCGCTCGCCGAGCGCGAGTGCCGCGCCCATCCACCGCTCGTCCGGAGTCAAAGCCCGAGCCGCTCCAATTGCTCGTCGTGCTTCCTGAACATCTCCTGCCGTTCCTTCAGAGCCTTGTCGCGCCAGGCCTGGTCGATCTTCTGCTGGGCCTTGATCTCCTCGTCGCTTCGATCGGCCGGCCAGCTTTCGACGTAGATGAGCTGCGGGCCGGGAAGGATGTTGGTCCGGCCGTCGACAATGAACAGGAAGATGATCGCGATCGGCATTGCGATGGCCAGCCCGGCGGCGACCCAATGGTGCGGACGGCGTTCGGAGGCGAAGGCGCGAAGGTCGGCCCAGAGCGCGCGGGGAGAGGCTGGACGGGGGAGCGGCATGGCGCCCAAGATAGGCGCTTCGCCGCTCCCCCGCCAGCCCCGGCCGATTGCCGGCCTAGTCTGCCGGGAGCACCCAGCGGATGGCGTTGGTCACGGTGTCGCCCGTCGCCTCGCCCCGGTTGTTCTTCGCGGGGGTGAATTTGGCGCGCTGCTTCATCAGCTTGCAGGTCGTCGAATCGAGCGCCGACGAGCCGCTCGAGCTGGTGACGGTGCATTCCTTCACCTTCCCGTCCGGACCGACCGCCAGGCGGAACCGGGTCGTCCCCTGCTCCTCGTTGCGGATCGCGTTCGAGGGATAATCCTGGTCCGAGACGTAGGAAGCGAGGTTCGCTTTGGCCCGGGCGGGCTCGACCGTGCGCGGCTTCTCCACCGGCGGTGCGGGCGGATCGGCCTTGGGCACGACGATCGGGCCGGGCTCGGAGATGATCACGGTCGGGACCGGCTGAGGCGTCCAGGGCACGACGGGGCCATGGGTCGGAAGCTTGAATACCGGCGCCGGCGGAGTCAGCACCGTCGGTTGCTGCCGAACCTTCCGCTCGGTCGGCTCGGGGAGAATTTCGGGCGGGATCGTGGGCTCTTCGATCAGCACGACCGTCGTCGGGGGCGGCTTGTCCCTGGTGAACACCTCGCCTTTGGCCAGCGCCAGCGCGGTAAGCGCGGCGCCGTGCATCAGCACGACGATTGCGAGCGCGGTCGGGCTGGTTTTCTTCGGCTCGTAGAAAGCTCCTTCCATCATGGCCTCTCTCCTGCTTCGGTCGCCGTGCGACTCATGAGACATTATCTCATAACATAATGTTACAATGTCACACAAGCCGAGAAGTTTCCCGGCGAAGGGCGGGACCCAGGTCGACCACCAGGCTGGGCCCCCGGCCTTCGCCGGGGAGCGAAGCGTCAGAGCGCCGCGCGCATCCGCGAGATCGCCTCGTCGCGGCCGATCAGCGGCAGCATCGCCGCCATTTCGGGCCCGCTCTCGCGCCCGGTAAGAGCCAGCCTGAGCGGGCGGAACAGGGCCTTGCCGGCCCTCCCGGTACGCGCTTTCAGCTCCGAAACGAGCTGCGGCCAGGGCGCCTCGCTCCAGTCGATCGCGCCCAGCGCCTCCGCCGCGGCCTCGATCAGCGGCCGGTCCTCGCCGGCCGCCTGCGCTTCGACATGGCCATGAAGGATATCCCACCAGTCCGACGCCTCGGCCACCGCCTTGAGGTTGGGCCGGATCGCCGCCCAATCGTCCGGCCCCATGCCCTCCGGCAGCCGCTCGGCGACCGCCTCGAACGGCAGGAGGTGGACGATGCGGGCGTTGAGCTGGGTGAGCTCGTCCAGGTCGAACCGTGCCGGCGCGCGGCCGAAGGCGGCGAAGTCGAACGTCTCGATCAGCGGCGCCGCTTCGGTCATCGGCTCGACCGGCAGGCTGGTGCCGAGCCGGGCGAGCTTGGCGACCAAAGCCATCGGCTCGATCCCCTGCTCGCGCAGAGCATCCGCGCCGAGCGAGCCGAGCCGCTTCGAGAGCTTTCCTTCGGATCCGACCAGCAAGGCTTCATGGGCGAAGACCGGCGGCTTCGCCCCAAGCGCCTCGAACATCTGGATCTGAAGGGCCGTGTTGGCGACATGGTCCTCGCCGCGAAGCACGTGGGTCACGCCCATTTCGATATCGTCGACGCTGCTCGGAAGCATGTACAGCCAGCTTCCGTCCTCGCGCCGGACCACCGGATCGGAGAGCAAGGCGGGCTCGAAATGCTGGCGGCCGCGGATGAGATCGTCCCACTCGATCGGCGAATCGCGATCCAGCCGGAAGCGCCAGTGGGGCGAACGCCCTTCCGCCTCGAGCCGGCCCCGTTCCTCCTCGGAAAGCTCAAGCGCGGCCCGGTCGTAGACCGGCGGCTTGCCGCGCGACAGCTGTACCTTGCGCTTGAGGTCCAGCTCCTGCGCCGACTCATAGGCCGGATACACCCGTCCCGACTCGCGAAGCCGCTCGAACGCCGCCGCATAATGACCGAAGCGAAGCGACTGGCGATGCTCCTCGTCCCAGGCGAGGCCGAGCCAGTCGAGATCCTCGCGGATCCCTTGCGCATTCTGCTCGCTCGAGCGCGCCTTGTCGGTGTCGTCGAGTCGAAGGATGAAGCGCCCGCCATTCTTCCTCGCCCAGAGCCAATTGTGGATCGCGGTCCGGATGTTGCCGACATGGAGCCGTCCGGTCGGCGCGGGGGCGAAGCGGGTGACGACGTTCATGGCGGGCGCTGTAGGGCGTTTGTCTCTCCGTCGCCAGACGGGGCGGACGAGTCGCTTGCCATCGCGCTCTCGGTCCCTATGAAGCCCCCAAAGCCCCCCTTCCGCGGAGACTCTTCCAATGAAGCTGATGGCCGGCAATTCGAACCTGCCGCTGGTGAAGAGCATCGCCGCCTATCTCGAGCTGCCGGTGACCGAGGCGAGCGTCCGCCGCTTCGCGGATGAAGAGGTGTTCGTCGAGATCCACGAGAACGTCCGGGGCGAGGACGTGTTCGTCGTCCAGTCCACCTCCTATCCGGCCAACGACAATCTCATGGAGCTTCTGATCTGCATCGACGCGCTGAGGCGCGCCTCGGCGAAGCGGATCACCGCCGTCCTCCCCTATTTCGGCTACGCCCGGCAGGACCGCAAGCCCGGGCCGCGGACGCCCATCTCGGCCAAGCTGGTCGCCAATCTGATCACCGTCGCCGGCGCCAACCGGGTGCTTTCGGTCGATCTCCATGCCGGGCAGATCCAGGGCTTCTTCGATATTCCGACCGACAATCTCTACGGAGCCCCGGTCATGTCCGAGGACATCAAGGCGCGTTTCAAGGGGCGCGCCATCACCGTCGTCTCTCCCGACGTGGGCGGAGTCGTCCGCGCCCGGGCTCTGGCAAAGCGCCTGAACAACGCCCCGCTCGCGATCGTCGACAAGCGCCGCGAGAAGCCCGGCGAATCGGAGGTGATGAACATCATCGGCGACGTCGGCGACCGCTTCTGCGTGCTCGTCGACGACATCGTCGATTCGGCGGGGACCTTGTGCAACGCGGCCGCGGCGCTCCACCAGGCGGGGGCCGAGGACGTCGTCGCTTACTGCACCCACGGAGTCCTCTCCGGCGCGGCCGTCACCCGGGTCGAGAAGTCGGAGCTTTCCGAGCTCGTCATCACCGATTCGATCCAGCTCAGCCAGGAAGCGACGGCGAGCCCACGAATCCGGGCCCTCACCATCGCACCCCTGCTCGCCGAAGCGATCAAGCGGATCGCCGACGAGACCAGCGTCTCGAGCCTGTTCGACTGACGGCCCCCACAGGCCGTCACCCCGGCGAAGGCCGGGGTCCCGGGGAGGCCCGCGGTGACTTTCCGGCCCGGGTCCCGGCTTTCGCCGGGATGACGGGGGCTCGACGCGGGAGTTGCCTTCCGCCCCCTCCCCCTCTATAGGCGCGCCTTCTTTCCAGCTTTGGAAGAAACGAACGGCCCGGCCGATAGGGCTGCCGTGGCCGTTCTCAAACGTCGCGCCGCTGGGCGCACAAGGAGACGAAAATGCCCAAACTGAAGACCAAGAGCGGCGTCAAGAAGCGCTTCAAGCTCACCGCCACCGGCAAGGTGAAGCATGGAGTCGCCGGCAAGCGCCACCGGCTGATCAGCCATAACGCCAAGTACATCCGCCAGAACCGCGGCACCGAAGTTCTCGCCAAGGCCGACACGGCCCGGGTGAAGCTCTGGGCGCCCTACGGCCTGAACTAGGAGGTATTTGAAATATGGCACGCGTCAAAAGGGGCGTGACGACCAAGGCTCGTCACAAACGGATCCTGGAGCAGGCGAAGGGCTATTACGGCCGCCGCAAGAACACGATCCGGATCGCCAAGCAGGCCGTCGAGAAGGCCGGCCAGTACGCCTATCGCGACCGCAAGGTGAAGAAGCGCTCGTTCCGGGCCCTCTGGATCCAGCGGATCAACGCCGCCGTCCGTCAGGAAGGCCTGACCTACGGCCAGTTCATGCACGGCCTGAAGCTCGCCGGAGTCGATCTCGACCGCAAGGTCCTGGCCGACATCGCGATGCACGAAGGCGACGCCTTCAAGGGCATCATCGCCCAGGCACGGGGTGCACTTCCGCAGGAGAGCCAGGCGACCGCCTGAGCTGCCCGATACTGAGATAAGGGAAGGCGCGGCGGGGTGTTCCTGCCGCGCCTTTTCTTGTGCCCCGGCGAAGGCCGGGACCCAGCCTCGTAAGGCTGGGCGGCGCAAATCTGGGCCCCGGCCTCCGCGGGGGAACCGCTAGTGAAGCCTCTCCGCCGCGATCGAGTAGCGCACCGTCGCGCAGCCGCTTTTCTCCGGGCGGCAGCTGAGCCTCGTCCACTCGGTCTTCGCCCTCCGCTCGTCGTCATACGGACCGGCCATCGTTTCCGTGCCCGGGATCAGGGCGCGGAAGTGCGGATCTTCATATTCCCCCCCGATCACCCAGTATCGCTTGCTCATGTCGGGTCTCCTTATTCCGCCGCGACGGCGGTGATGAACTGGTCGGCTTCGGTCGATTCGGCGAGCGCGGTGGTGGAGGCGGCGCCGGCCGAGACGGTCTGGGCGATCAGGTCGAAATAGCCGGTGCCGACCTCGCGCTGGTGGCGAGTCGCGGTGTAGCCGGAGCCTTCCGAGGCGAATTCGGCCTGCTGGAGCTCGGAATAGGCCGCCATTCCCCGGTCGCGATAGGCGCCGGCGAGCTCGAACATCGAGTGGTTGAGGCTGTGGAAGCCGGCGAGGGTGACGAACTGGAACTTGTAGCCCATCGCACCGAGCTCCTTCTGGAACCGGGCGATCGTTTCCCTGTCGAGCTTCGCCTCCCAGTTGAAGCTGGGCGAGCAATTGTAGGCCATCATCTTGCCCGGATATTCGCTCTGGATCGCTTCGGCGAAGCGCCTGGCGTCGTCGAGATTGGGGTTGCTCGTCTCCCACCAGAGGAGATCCGCATACGGGGCGAAGGCGAGGCCGCGCCTGATGCAATGGTCGACCCCGGTCCCTTCGCGAAGGCGGAAGAAGCCTTCGGGGGTGCGCTCGCCGGTCAGCCACTCGCGGTCGCGCTCGTCGACGTCGGAGGTGATCAGCCTCGCGCTCTCGGCGTCGGTTCGGGCGACGACCAGGGTGGGAACTCCGCAGACGTCGGCGGCGAGCCTGGCCGAGACGAGGTTCCGGATATGGGCCTGGGTCGGGATCAGGACCTTGCCGCCGAGGTGGCCGCACTTCTTCTCGGAGGCGAGCTGGTCCTCGAAATGGACCGCGGCGGCGCCGGCCTCGATATAGGCCTTCATGATCTCGAAGCAGTTGAGCGGCCCGCCGAATCCCGCCTCGGCGTCGGCGACGATGGGGGCGAACCAGTCGCGGCTCGCTCCGCCTTCCGAATGCTCGATCTGGTCGGCGCGCTGGAGCGTCCTGTTGATTCTACGGCATAATTCCGGCCCGGCATTGGCCGGGTAGAGCGACTGGTCGGGATACATGGCGCCGGCGGTGTTGGCGTCGGCGGCGACCTGCCAGCCGGAGAGGTAGATGGCCTTGAGGCCGGCGCGGACCATCTGCATCGCCTGGTTTCCGGTGACTGCGCCGAGGGCGTTGACGTAATCCTCGGTGGCGAGAAGCTCCCACAGGCGGTTGGCGCCGCGGCGGGCGAGGCTGTGCTCGACCTGGACCGAGCCGCGCAGCCTGAGCACCTCCTCGGGCGAATAAGGCCGGTGGATACCGGCGAAGCGATGGGACGGAGCGGGGACGAGAGTGGAGAAATCGTTCATTTTCGCCTCGAATGTGGAGGAATCGCCACATCATGAAAGCGCGGAAGGCGCCTCCGGGTCGCGTCGAAAAGGGTCGCGCTGTCACAGTACGACTTGCGACTCTTGTGAAGCTGTGACAATGTTTCCCGCATGGCGGGTCCCGAACGAAAGCTCTATCTCGGCGGCCGGCTGAGGCGGCTCCGGCGCGAGCTGGGGCTGAACCAGAGCGCGATGGCCGGCGAGATCGGGGTCTCGCCCTCCTACCTCAACCATCTCGAGCGCAACCAGCGGCCGGTGACGGCCCAGGTCCTCCTCCGACTCGCGGAAGTCTACGAAATCGACCTTCGCGCTTTCGCCGCCGAGGGGCCGGACGGGACCGGGATCGAGCAATTGGGCGAGATCTTCGCCGACCCGATGTTCGCCGACATCGGAATCCCGCGCTACGAACTGCTCGAGGTCGCCGACAACGCGCCGTCGGTCGCCGATGCGATCTCGAGGCTCTACGCGGCCCTGGTCGAGCGGCGGCGGCATCCGGCCGGCTCGGCCGCGGACGAGACTTCGCTGGTCACCCCCGAGACCTGGGTGCGCGACCATATCCAGGCACAGCGCAACCATTTCCCCTATGTCGAAGAGGCCGCGGAGACCCTGGCGGGAGCGCTCGGCGACCCGACCGGGATTTTCGAGGCGCTCAAGCGGCGGCTCAGGGAGGGCTTCGGGATCGAGACGAGGGTGGTTGCGCCCGAGCTTCTGGAGCCGACCAGCCAGGCCTATGATTTCCACCGCAAAAGGCTGATGCTCTCGGCGATGCTGAGGCCCGAGAGCCGAACCTTCGGCGCCGCCTATCAGCTCGCTCTCACAGAGTTCGGACCGATGCTCGACCGGATGGTCGACACCGCCGGAGCGCCGGACGTTCCGGCCCGCCGGCTGCTCCGGATGAGCCTCGCCAATTACGCCGCGGGGGCGATCATGATGCCCTATGCCGCCTTCCTCGCCGCGGCCGAGAAGCATCGCTACGACATCGACCGGCTCTGCGCCGATTTCGGAGCGAGCGTCGAGCAGGTCTCGCACCGGCTCACCACCCTGGCCCGGACCGGTGCCCGGGGAGTGCCCTTCTTCATGCTGAGGGTCGACTCGGCGGGCAACGTCTCCAAGCGCTTCGCCGGCGAGAGCTTCCCTTTCTCCCGCTTCGGCGGCACTTGCCCGCGCTGGAACCTGCACGCCGCCTTCCAGACCCCGGGCCGGGTCGCCACCCAGATCGTCGAGACCCCCGACGGCCTGCGCTTCTTCACCATCGCCCGGACCGTCGACCGCGCCGTCCGGCTCGACCCGCGCGAAAGCTCGCAGCTCGCCATCGGCCTCGGCTGCGACGTCAAATATGCGCCGAAGATCCTCTATGCCGACGGCGATGATCTGACCAAGCCCTATGTCACTCCGATCGGCCCGGCCTGCTCGATCTGCCCGCGCCTGCGCTGCCCCCAGCGCGCCGCCGCTCCGGCCGGCCACACCCTCGCCCTGAACGAGACCCAGAAGACGATCTCGCCTTATCCGTTCGTGGGGTAGCCAGCGCGGCGCTGGACAATCCGCCGAGGCTCCAACATGATCGCCGCTCCTGGCGTCCTCTTTCGGAAGAGCCGCTCCAGCCCGAGGACAAGTGACGCCATGAAGCCGCTCGCCATCGCCGCCGCCCTGCTCGCCCTGCAGGCGCAACCCCTTGCCGCGCAGGCCCCGCCGGTCGCTCCGAGCGAGGCGCTGATCGATCGCTTCATCGCGGTCATTCCGGACCGGGACGAGTTCGACAGGCCTCCCTCGGAGATCGACCCGGCCGAGCTCAGCGGACTGGTCGCTCTAAATCCCGGCAAGGAGGCGCAGGTGCGCTCGATCCTCAAGGCGAACCTCGCCTGCACCGGTCCGGCCGTCGTCGCGGGCTCGCACAGGATGTTGCGGACCGTGGCCCGCGAGCTCGGCGAGGAGAAGCTGAAAAGGCTGGTCGCCTTCTATGCGGGACCGGATTATGCCGCCTTCGAAAGCCTCGCGGCCCGGATGGAAGGCCGCGCCGACCCGAGCGACGAGGACAAGGCGGCCCTGGCGAAGCTGATGGCGGCCTATCCCCTCCAGGCCTTTCTCGATCAGATGAACCGCGCCCCGGAGATCATCGCGGCCGACGAGGGCTTCATGGCCGCCGCGACGAAATGCGCCACGGAGCAGATGGAAGCGCTCGAGGCGGCGGGGCTGAAGTCGTACTGATACAAATCCTCCCCCGGTTTTCCGGGGGAGGAAATCCTGGGGAGGAATTAGAGCCCTCGCGGTACCCCCGGCGCGCCGGGCTCGCATTCCAGGGCCGACCGGTCCCACCCGGCCAGATCGGCGGCGGCGCCGTAGGTCGTTTCCAGAAACGCCATCAGCGCCGAATCGGGGTCGGCGGCGCCGCGCACCGCTTCGTAGGGCAGAACGAATTCGCCGAGCCTCTCGTCGAACCGCGCAGCCTCCGGCTCCACCCGCTCCGAACCGAATTCCGCGGGCGACGGATAAGCGTAGGAATAGAAGAAGGGCTCCCCGCCGCCCCCCGCTCCGCCGGGCCAGAAGCCGGCGCTGGAGACTTCATGGCTATAGGCTTCGCGGGTGATTTCGTCGGGCAGGTTGGGGATCCCGCCGGGATGGAGCGGGGCCGGGCGGCCGGAGAAGCGGGTGACCGCGAGGTCGAAGCTCCCCCAGAAGAAATGGACGGGGCTCGCCTTGCCGAGAAAGGACGAGCGGAACAGGCGGAAGACCCGGTCGGCGTCGAGGAGCGCTCCGAGCAGCCGTTCGGCGCTGCCGCGGTCATAGGCCCGCTCCGTGCGATCTTCGTGGAAGGGCACGGCCGGGTCGATCTCGTTGGGCCGGTCGTGGATCCGTACCGAGCGCCCGGCCCCCTCGATCAGCTGAATCACGTCGCCGTGAAATTGCGCCACCGACATCGGCCCAAGCGGAATCCGACGGACGCCGCCGCCGTCGGCGAAGGTGAATTCGTGGCCGACCAGGTCCAGCCCGAGCTCGAACGGCCCGCCGGCGCCGTAGAGCGGCTCCGTCCTGAGGCCGCGCGGGTGGACCCGCAACGTGACGTGCCAGCCGTGGTTGCGCCACGGCAAGAGGGCCACGGCCGCCTTACCGAGGATCTGGCTATAGAGGTGGAGCGCGGCGATCGTGGGGCCGTCGCGGGCTTCGCTGAGTGGGGGCCAGTTCATGGTGGCTGTCTGTCGCATCCGAGGGGCTGCTAGAAGCTGAACTTGAAACTTCCAGTGGGCGATATGGTCAGCGTTCCGATGGATAGGACGTCCATTCCTAGAAGCACGTCGAAATCGGCATCGATGCCGCAATCAAACTCCGGTCCTTCGATTTCTTTGTCCAGGATGTGGAACTTGGGGGTTCGATAGCCGAGCTCGTTCTCCTGAAGATCCATGAACCCAATTTTGAAGATGTAGAATGGGTGATAGCTTGGGCCAGCGAAGCCTTGGATCCCCACCATCCCAGACGGCTCCAGCTTCAGCTTCCGGACCGCGTTCTGGGTGATGCTCGTGACCTGGGCACCTGTATCGATCAACGCTCGCAGAACCTGAAGGTTAGGTGTCTTAGAGAGTCGCTGAGGATCGAGCGCGTCCTCGAATCGCTCCACCGGCAGAAGAATTACGTCAACGAAGACCTGCGAGGAATTATGCGGCCCGACAATATCTGGCATAAGAGAAGAAGCCCAAGCTGACCGCGCCTTCTTTCACCTTCTGCACAGAAAATAGCCCGTCGTCAAAACGAGAGACACCTGCCGCGTGCGCGGCGCTCGCAGAGTCAAAGACATCGATAAGTCGGCGGTCCCTCAGCAAGACGAACTTTCCCGGCGCCTCACGGAGCAATTCGGGCAACATCTGCTCAAAGGCCTCATAATTCGCTGCAATCGCGTCGCGCTTCGCCGACAACACCATCGTCCGTCTCCCTCCAGACAGAGACAATCTACGGTATAAAGGACCAAGTGTCACGACGAGCCGAAGGGGAATTGCGACGAAGCGACTCAGGCGTACGACAGACTCCAAACCGCCAACAGTTACACCCACACGATATCAACCGAGTTATCCACAAGAATATGGCATTTTCAGTGCAGTGCGGAGCGAAAAGGCTGCAACACTCGCGCATCTGGCACCGCATCACCGAGGGTTCAAAGGGCGGGAAATTTTCTCTAGAGCCCTCGGACCATGGCCGATCTCGAGCAACTTTCCGGCGAGCTTCTCGCCCGCATCTCCGCCGCGCCCGACCTCGCGGCGATCGAGGGCGAGCGGGTGGCTGCGCTCGGCAAGCAGGGGCGGATCACGCAGCTGCTGAAGACTCTCGGCGGCATGACGCCGGATCAGAGGCAGGTCGAAGGACCCCGGATCCACGCCCTGCGCGAGGCGGTGACCGAGGCGATCGGCGCCCGCAAGGCGGCGCTGGAGGCACAGGCGCTGGAGCGGCGGCTGGCGACCGAGGGGCTCGACATGACGCTGCCGGCGGCGGCGGCGGCGCAGGGGAGCGTGCATCCGGTCAGCCAGGTGATGGACGAGCTTGCCGAAATCTTCGCCGACATGGGCTTTTCGGTCGCCACCGGGCCGGAGATCGAGGACGACTGGCACAATTTCACCGCATTGAACTTCCCGCCCGACCATCCGGCGCGGGCGATGCACGACACTTTCTATCTCCAGCCGGCGCCCGCCGCCGAAGAGCGGATGCTTCTTCGCACTCACACCTCTCCGGTGCAGATCCGGGCGATGATGGACCGCAAGCCGCCGCTCTACGTCATCGCTCCGGGCCGTACCTACCGCTCGGACAGCGATGCCACCCACACGCCGATGTTCCACCAGGTCGAGGGCCTCGTCATCGACCGCGGGATCCATCTGGGGCATCTCAAATGGACCCTCGAGACCTTCCTCAAGGCCTTTTTCGAGCGCGACGACATCGAGCTCAGGCTTCGGCCCTCCTATTTCCCCTTCACCGAGCCTTCGGCGGAGGTCGACGTCGGCTTCACCCTGGTCAAGGGACGGCGGGTGCTCGGCGGAAGCGAGGGCTGGATGGAGCTGCTCGGCTCGGGGATGGTCCATCCGCGGGTGATCGCCAATTGCGGGCTCGACCCGGACGAATGGCAGGGCTTCGCCTTCGGCTGCGGAATCGACCGGCTCGCAATGCTCAAATATGGAATGGACGATCTGCGCGCCTTCTTCGACGGCGATCTGAGGTGGCTCAGGCATTACGGCTTCGCCGCCCTGGACGTTCCGACGCTCAGCGGGGGGGTCGGGGCATGATCGGGCCTCGTCGCAACACCCCCCCTCCCTGCAAGGGAGGGGCTGGGGGCGGGTCCGCCGACGGCGGCCGAAACTCCGACGCCGTAAAGTCTCGCTACGCTCGCCTACCCACCCCTGACCCCTCCCTTCCAGGGAGGGGAAGATGAAGCTCACCCTTTCCTGGCTGAAGGAGCATCTGGAGACGGAGGCTTCGCTGGACGAGATCGCCGAGAGGCTCACCGCCATCGGCCTCGAGGTCGAGGGCGTCGAGAATGCGGCGGAGAAGCTCGCGCCCTTCACGGTGGCGAAGATCCTGACCGCCGAGCGCCATCCGCAGGCGGACAAGCTTCAGGTGCTCACCGTCGACGCCGGGACCGGCGAAGCGATCCAGGTGGTGTGCGGAGCGCCCAACGCGCGGGCCGGGATGCTCGGCGTGTTCGGCGCTCCGGGGGCCTATGTTCCGGGAAGCGACCTGACCTTGAAGGTGGCGGCGATCCGCGGGGTCGAGAGCCGGGGGATGATGTGCTCGGTCCGCGAGCTCGAGCTGGGCGACGAGCATGACGGGATCATCGAGCTTCCCGCCGAGGCCCCGGTCGGGGCCGCTTATGCCCAATGGGCCGGGCTCGACGATCCGGTGATCGAGATCGCCGTCACTCCCAATCGGCAGGATTGCATGGGCGTATACGGAATCGCCCGCGATCTCGCCGCGGCCGGCCTCGGGAGCCTGAAGCCGATCGAGGCGGAGGGGATCGCCGGCGCCTTTCCCTGCCCCGTCGAGATCCGGACCGACGACCCGGAGGGCTGCCCCGCTTTCTTCGGCCGGGTCGTCCGGGGCGTTCGCAACGGCCCGTCGCCGGCCTGGCTCCAGCAGAGGCTGAAGTCGGTCGGGCAGCGGCCGATCAGCGCTCTCGTCGACATGACCAACTTCGTCATGCTGAGCTACGGCCGACCGCTCCACGTCTACGATTTGGCGAAACTGGAAGGCGCCGTCGTCGCCCGCCGGGCGAAGGAAGGCGAGGAGATGCTCGCCCTCAACGGCAAAAGCTATACGCTGGACGGCGAGATGATTGTCATCGCCGACGACGTCATGGTTCACGACATCGGCGGGATCATGGGCGGCGAACATTCGGGAGTCACCGAGGAGACGACCGACATCCTGATCGAATGCGCCTATTTCGATCCGGCGCGGATTTCGCGGACCGGCCAGAAGCTGGCTTTGGCCTCCGACGCCCGGACCCGGTTCGAGCGTGGGGTCGACCCCGAGTTTTTGGAGACCGGGCTGAACCTGGCGACCCGGCTGGCGATCACGCTGGCCGGGGGCGAGGCGTCCGAGATCGTTCGCGCCGGCGAACCGCCCCGGCTCGACAAGGCGGTCGATTACAGGCCGGCGCGGGCGAGGGAATTGGGCGGGATCGAAGTCGACGAAGCCCGGCAGCGCGACATCCTGGCGCGGCTCGGCTTCGAGATCGCCGAGCTCCCCGGCGGAGGCCGGGGCCCGGCGGCACCGGCGGAGGGACTGGATCCCGGCCTTCGCCGGGAAACATCGGCCTGGCGGATATCGGTCCCGAGCTGGCGCCGCGACATCGACGGATCGGCCGACATCGTCGAGGAGGTCGCCCGGATCGAGGGCTATGACAAGGTCGAGGCGACACCGCTTCCCAGGACGCCCGGAGTCGCTCGCCCGACGGCGACCGCCCCGCAGATGGTCGAGCGCCGGGTCCGCCGCGCCGCGGCCGCGCGCGGGCTGAACGAAGCGGTGACCTGGAGCTTCGTCTCGGAAGGCGAAGTCGCTCCGTTCGGAGGCTCGGCCTGGATCATCGACAATCCGATCAGCGAGGATCTGAAGGCGATGCGGCCCTC
>JBAWCC010000218.1:0-2510 GCA_049590095.1 Allosphingosinicella sp.
GAGCTCGACCCGCCCGACGGCGGGCCGCCGGTCGGGCTCTACGCTCTCAAATCATATGATCAGCTCTTCCAGCCTTTGGGGAGCGACGACGGTCAGTGAGCCGGGGCCTCGGCGGATAAGGCCGCGCCGCTCGAGCGCGCTCACCGCCCGCGACGCGGTCTCGCGCGTGGTCGAAACTCGAACCGCAAGCTCGGTGAGCACCGGCGCCGGGCGGATGACATGATCGGGCGAGGCCCGCGCCAGCCGCAAAATCTCCGCATGGACTCGTCCCACCGCAGAGACCGCCGCCCGCTCGTAGATGCGCGACGTCGCCCGCCTCAGCTGGCGAAGCAGCAGCCGCGACAAGGCCAGCCCGATCGCTCCATAGGATTCGGCCAGAGCGATCAGGTCGCGGCTCTTGAGGATGAAGCTTCGAGCCGCCCCGACGGCGACGATCTCGGCTTCCTCCGGCGCCGGATCGAGCTCGCCCAGGGCTCCGAACAGGTCGCCGGGGCGATATTCACAGAGCAGCACCACCTGCCCTTCGACGCTGTACAGCAAGGCGTGAGCCCGCCCTTGGGTCAGAAGATAGGCGGCGGCCGCTTTCTCGCCTTCGCGGACGATGGTCGCGTTCGGCGGAAAGGCGCGCACGGCGCCGCGCATGAAAATATAGCCGGCAATCTCCCCGCTGCAGCCGAAAGTCTCGCGAATGAATTCGCGCACGTCCTGCTCGGGAAGGGATTTCGATCGGTCGTCGGCCACGGCGAAAGAGAGAACAGCACGAGGCACAAGCGCTTGGCAAGCGCCTGCGCCATGCTATCGGAGGAGGAGTGATCCGCACCGGCCTCCTCGGCGGCTCGTTCAACCCCGCCCATCGCGGCCACCGCCGGGTGAGCGCGGCGGCGATCCGCGCCCTCGGGCTCGACGAGATGTGGTGGCTGGTCTCGCCCGGAAACCCGCTCAAGCCCGTCGAAGGCATGGCGCCCCTGCCCGCCCGCCTCGCTTCCGCCCGGCGGCTTGCCCGGGGGCTTCCGATCCGGGCCACGGCGATCGAGGCCGAGATCGGCACCCGCTACACCGTGGACACCCTCGCCGCGCTCGTCCCGCTTTATCCCGACCGCCGCTTCATGTGGCTGATGGGAGAGGACAATCTCGCCCAGTTCCACCTCTGGCGGCACTGGCGCAAGATCGCCCGCACGGTTCCGATTGCGGTCGTTTCGCGTCCGGGATATGATGGCGCCGCCCACGCGGCTCGCGCGATGGGCTGGCTGCGGCGCTTCGTCCAACCCGCGGACCAGGCTCGGCACTGGACGGAGTGGAGACCGCCGGCGCTCGTGTTCCTGAGATTGCCGCTCGATCCGACCTCCGCCACAGGCATTCGTGCCGCCGATCCGAACTGGCACCAATCGGAAGCTTATTCGTTCAACCCCAGGGCCCTGCGCGACGGCGTAACGCGGCGGCCCGTGACTTGAGGAGGCCTTTTGCCCGCTAACGCACCGGCTCCGCCCACGGGCGGAGCGAATGAGAAGATCGAAGCCCTGCACAGTCTCGTGCTTCGATCGCTGGACGACGACCAGGCCCAGGACGTCGTCACCATCCCCTTGGCCGGCAAGTCCGCTATCGCCGATCATATGGTGATCGCTTCGGGCCGCTCGACCCGTCAGGTCGCCTCGATGGCGCAGAAGCTGGGCGAACGAATCAAGCAGGAGCTTGGCCGCAGCATCCGGGTCGAGGGGCTTCCCGTCGCCGACTGGGTGCTGATCGATGCCGACGACGTCATCGTTCACATCTTCCGGCCGGAAGTTCGAAGCTTCTACAATCTCGAGCGCATGTGGGCGTTCGAAGGGGATGCGGGCGCACCGCCCGCTCCGGCGACGGCGGCGGGATAAACCGTCATCTTCCCTGTCGCGTCATCCCGGCGAAAGCCGGGACCTCAGGGAGACCCGCCGAGACTTTTCGACCCGAGGTCCCGGCTTTCGCCGGGATGACGACGATATGAACCTCCACATAATCGCCCGGGGCAAGATCGGCCGAAGCGCCGAAGCGGAGCTGGTCGAGCGCTACCTGAAGCGCCTCTCCTGGCCGACCCGGGTCACAGAATTGCCCGAGAGCGGCGGCCGCCCTCCGCCGCCTGCCGAAAACAGCGTCATCATTCTTCTCGACGAGAAAGGCGAGATGCTCGGCTCGCTCGATCTGGCCAGGCGCCTCGAGCGCTGGCGCGACGAGGGTCGTCGCGAGGCTCGCTTCCTGATCGGAGGCGCCGACGGCTTCTCGGACTGGGAGCGGTCGTCGGCCGACCTGCTCCTCTCCTTCGGCCGGGCCACCTGGCCCCACCTCCTCGCCCGGGCGATGCTCGCCGAGCAGCTCTGGCGGGCCACCTCCATCCTTGCCAACCACCCCTATCACCGCGAAGGATAGAGAGATGGAGCATTCGAGCGAACTCCCCTCCCTGGAAGGGAGGGGTTGGGGGTGGGTAGGCGAGCGGAGCGAGACTTCATGCCGCCTCGGAGTTTCAGCCGACTTCGGCGGGG
>JBAWCC010000219.1:0-2008 GCA_049590095.1 Allosphingosinicella sp.
CAGCAGGCCGAGCGCGTCGGAGTTGCCGACGATCGCCACGCGGGAGCCCATCGGCAGCGGCTGGTGGGCCAGCAGCTGGGCGACGTCGAACATCTCGTCGAGGGTGTCGACCTGGATGATCCCGGCCTGCTTGAACATCGCGTCGACGGCCTCGGGCGGCGCCGCGATGTGACGCACCGCGTGGCCCATC
Source organism: Allosphingosinicella sp. (assembly GCA_049590095.1). Lineage (GTDB taxonomy): Bacteria > Pseudomonadota > Alphaproteobacteria > Sphingomonadales > Sphingomonadaceae > Allosphingosinicella. The sequence continues at coordinate 191 of JBAWCC010000219.1, forward strand.
GGCACGCCCTGGGTGGTGCGGCCGGAGCGGACGGCGATGACCGGCTTGACGCGGGAGACGCGGCGGGCGATCCGGGAGAACTTGCGCGGGTTACCGATGGACTCCAGGTAGAGCAGGATCACCTCGGTGGCCTCGTCCTCCTCCCAGTACTGCAGCAGGTCGTTGCCCGAGACGTCGGCACGGTTGCCGGCGCTGACGAAGGTCGACAGGCCCAGCCCGCGGCCGCGCACCTTCTCCAGGATCGCGGTGCCCAGGGCGCCGGACTGGCAGAAGAACCCCGCCCGGCCGCGCGGCGGCATCACCGGCGCCAGCGAGGCGTTGAGCGAGACCTCCGTGGCGGTGTTGATCACGCCCAGGCAGTTGGGCCCGATCAGCCGCAGTCCGTAGGAGCGTGCCAGCCCCACCAGCTTGCGCTGCCGGCGCCGGCCCTCCTCGCCGGTCTCGGCGAAGCCGCTGGAGATCACGACCAGGCCGTGGACGCCCTTGGCCGCGCAGTCGAGGACGACGTCCTGCACCGCCTCGGCCGGCACCGCGACGATCGCCACGTCGACGTCGTCGGGGATGTCGCTGACCGTGGCGTACGACGGCATGCCGGCCACCGAGTCGGCCGCGGGGTTGACCACGTAGACGCGGCCCGAGTAGTCGCCGAGCACCAGGTTGCGCACCAGCGTCGCGCCGATGGTGTCGCGGCGGCGCGAGACACCGATCACGGCCACGGAGCGGGCGTTGAGGAAGGCGGCGATCGAAGCGGCCTCGGAGCGGTGCTCGCGGGCCGCGATCACCCCGATCGAGGTCTCGGTGGGGTCGATGTCGAACTCGAGGTGCATCACCCCCTCCTCCCAGCCGCCCTTGACCTGGTAGCCCTGCTCGCGGAAGACCTGGATCATCCGGCGGTTCTCCGGCAGCACCTCGGCCACGAACCGCTTCACGCCGCGCTCGCGACCCGCCTGGGCGAGGTGCTCCAGCAGCAGCTGGCCGATGCCGCGGCCCTGGTGCTGGTCCTGCACCAGGAAGGCCACCTCGGCCCGGTCGGTGTCGATGACGTCGTAGCGCCCGACCGCGAGGATCCTCTGGGCCAGGGTGATCACGAAGGCCACCCGCTGGCGGTGGTCGACGTTGGTGAAGCGCTGCACGTCGCGGTCCGAGAGCGTGGGCATCGGCGCGAAGAAGCGGTAGTACTTCGACTGCTGCCCCACCAGGGCGTAGAACTCGACCAGCCCCGCGGCGTCGGTGGGCAGGATCGGGCGCAGGTGCGCCGTCCTGCCGTCGCGCAGCAGGACGTCGGCCTCCCAGTGGTCCGGGTAGTCGCGGGGGGTGGGAGACGGGGTCGAGGTCTCCGAGGTGCTCACGGTGCGAAATCTACCGTCCGGCTCTCCCCGGCGTGCCCGGTCGGGGGCGGGGCCGGTCGCCGGGGAGAATGCCCGGCATGGCCCGCCGTACGACGACACCGCCCCCCGAGGACTTCGAGGAGCACATCGTCGACATCGACGTCGGCGAGGAGATGCGCAGCAGCTTCCTGGAGTATGCCTACTCGGTCATCTACTCCCGGGCGCTGCCCGACGCCCGCGACGGCCTCAAGCCGGTGCAGCGCCGCATCCTCTACGCGATGCACGACATGAGCCTGCGGCCCGACCGCGGGCACGTGAAGTCCTCGCGCGTCGTCGGCGAGGTGATGGGCCGCTTCCACCCCCACGGCGACGGCGCGATCTACGACGCCCTGGTGCGGATGGCGCAGCCCTGGTCGATGCGGCTGCCGACCGTCGACGGGCACGGCAACTTCGGCTCGCCCGACGACTCCCCCGCGGCGATGCGCTACAC
>JBAWCC010000220.1:0-1576 GCA_049590095.1 Allosphingosinicella sp.
TCTTCGAGATGGACGCGTTCGCGGCCGGAACCCAGGCCGTGGCCCAGGCCCTCACCCAGATGGACGGGCTCTCCGTCGTCGGCGGCGGCGACTCCGCTGCGGCCGTGCGCCAGCTCGGCTTCGACGAGGCCGCGTTCGGTCACATCTCCACGGGCGGTGGCGCCTCGCTGGAGTTCCTGGAGGGCAAGGAGCTCCCGGGCATCGCTGTACTCGAAAGGGATTGACCGTGGCTCCGAAGAACGACCGCACCCCGCTGATGGCGGGCAACTGGAAGATGAACCTCAACCACCAGGAAGCGGTGGTGATGGTCCAGAAGCTCGCCTGGACGCTGTCCGACAAGCGTCACGACTACGGCAAGGTCGAGGTGGTCGTGGTCCCGCCGTTCACCGACATCCGCTCGGTGCAGACGATGGTCGACGGCGACCGCCTGTCGATCCGCTACGGCGCACAGGACGTGTCCGTCCACGACGACGGCGCCTACACCGGCGAGATCTCCGCGGCGATGCTCGGCAAGCTGGGCTGCTCCTACGTCGTGGTCGGCCACTCCGAGCGCCGCGAGCACCACGGCGAGGACGACGCCCTGGTCAACGCCAAGGCCCGCAAGGCCCACGCCGCCGGGATGACCCCGATCGTGTGCGTCGGCGAGGGGCTCGACGTACGCCAGGCGGGCCGGCAGGTCGAGCACACGCTCGCCCAGGTCGACGGCTCGCTGGCCGGGTTCTCCGCCGAGGACGTGGCCGGCCTGGTCGTGGCCTACGAGCCGGTGTGGGCCATCGGCACCGGCGAGGTCGCGACCCCCGACGACGCCCAGGAGGTGTGCGGGGCGATCCGGGCGCGGATCGGCGAGGTGCACGGCGAGGCAGCCGCGGCCGGCGTACGCGTGCTGTACGGCGGTTCGGTGAAGGCCGCCAACATCGCCGGGATCATGCAGCAGACCGACGTCGACGGCGCCCTGGTCGGCGGTGCGAGCCTGCAGGCCGACGAGTTCGGCGGCGTCTGCCGGTTCTACGACATGCCGGTCCTCTGAGCCGCGCGCCTCATCGGCTAAGGTCGCCCCCGTGGTTATCGTCTTCGAGGTCTTGCTCGTCATCACGAGCCTGCTCCTGATCCTGCTCGTCCTCCTCCACAAGGGGCGCGGCGGCGGGATGTCGGACATGTTCGGCGGTGGCATGTCGAGCGGCCTGGGTGGCTCCTCGGTCGCCGAGCGCAACCTCGACCGGATCACCGTCGGCCTGCTGCTGGTGTGGTTCGCGTGCGTGGTCGGGCTCGGGCTGCTGCTCAAGACCAGCAACTGACCAGAGACGTCGAAGGAGACACGCGTGGCAGGCGGAGGAAGCGCGATCCGGGGTAGCCGCATCGGTGCAGGACCCATGGGTGAGGCGGAGCGCGGCGAGGCCGCCCCGCGGCAGAACATCACCTACTTCTGCTCCCGCGACCACCAGACCCTCATCGCCTTCGCGATCGAGGCCGTCGTGCCGGAGTCCTGGGACTGCCCCCGCTGCGGGCTCCCCGCCAGCATGGACTCGGCCAACCCGCCCCCGGCGCTGAAGAACGAGCCCTACAAGACGCACCTCGC
>JBAWCC010000221.1:0-17631 GCA_049590095.1 Allosphingosinicella sp.
CGAGCGGCTCCGCAGGGCCGTCGGCGTGGCTGGACCGGTCCGGCTCTTCCCAAGCCGGCGCCACAGCCCGGCCGGGCCGGATCGGCGCGGGGGAAGGCGGCGGCGAAGCGTGAAACCCCGCTTCCACCGCGCGCAGAACCGCATCGATGCTCGAATGCTCCAGAGCGACGAGGAGGAGAGCGAGGGACTCCCGTTCGTCGCAAGTCGCAAGCACGCGCTCGACGATTTCGGCGAGCCACGACTCGAGGTCGCGCCCGCGCCATTCGGGCACGGCCAGCCTCCAGAACCATCCGCCCGGCCGGCGCCCGGCGAGAAGCTCGGCGAGGAGCAGCCGCCGTGCTTCCGCGGGGCTCTCGAACCAGACGCAATTGACGAAGGCGCCGTCGCCGGCGTCGCGGCCGTGGCGGGCGTCCCGGGTCGCCGCTTCGTACGCCAGGCGGATCGCCCCGGAGCGCTCCTCCGGGCGGCCGGAGACGGAGCGTCGTCCGGGTCGCATCCGGCGGATCAGGACCAGGCGCGGGCTTTCCGAGAGCTCGGTGCGAAGGCCGTCCTCGATGCGGAACGCCGCGCGAGTCGCCCTGTGCGGCGGGCCGCGCAGCCTCAGGGTGCCGATCTCGACCCCGGCCACGCCTCAGGCTTTCTCGTTGACGAGCTCGATCCGCATGTCGGCCGTGAGGCTCGCCACCGAGATGAGGTTGTGGGTGAGGATCGCGCTGGCGTGGCCGTCGACCAAATCCTCGATCACGGCGCGAGACACCAGCCGGTTGTCGCGGTCGCGGATCAGGGCAGTCATGCCCTTGCGGATCAGGGTCGACTCGACCGCGAGCTGGAGACGGGCGCCGATCCGTGCCTGGACCGGGGCGACGAGGCGGGCGGGCACGATTCGGTCGACGGGGGCGTGCGAGGCCATCAGCATGGTGATCCGCACCAGCTCGTTCACCGCGTTCCAGGCTTCGGGGACGTCGCGGTCGATCCGGGCGAACAGCCAATCGACCAGACCGTCGAGGGTCCGTCGAAGCTCCATCGGCACCTCGGCCCAATCCGGCAGACCGGCCAGGGATTCGAGCGGCGCGGGCCTGTCGAATTCGGAGAGTATCTCGGCCCAGCCGAGCCGGACCGCCGGAGCGACCTCGGCGAACGCGGCGTGGAGGCAGCCGGCGACCTCGCCGATCGCCTCCATTTCGTGGGACGCCAGCTTGGTGAGGCTCGGCTGGCGGTGACGGCCGCCGATCAGGTCGGCCAGGCTCGCCGTCTCGCGGATCTGCACCTGGGCCTGGAGCAGCGACAGCGAGTGAAGGGCGGCGAGGTTCAGCTGGGCCACGGCGAGGCGGCGCTCTTCCGCGACCCGGCGCTGGGCGACGAGCGCCTGCTGCACTCCGCGAAGAAACTTGGGCGCGACGCCAACCTTTCTGGGCGCCGCGGCCCGAAGCGGAATCGCGGCGCGCTCGCGCATCTTCTCGATCGCCGCCCGCGCCGCCTCGAGCTTCTGGATCCGGCCGACCTCGGCCGCGATCCGCGGGAACCACTTCACCGGCGCGTCGCGAAGAAGCTCGACATAATCCTCGATCTCCTCGGGAATTTCCTCATGCTCCCGCCGGCAGGCGGCGACGGGCTCGGCGGCGAGGCCGCTGGCGATTTCGAGGGTCGCCACCGGCGTCCGGTGGCCCGCCTCGCGAACTCGCCTCCAGGCCAGGGCCTCGACCTGCCCGGCGAGCACCGCCTCGCGGCGCGCGTTGGTCGAGGCGACCTGCTCCGCCTCCTCCGCGCGAAGCCGCTCGGCGGTGCCGATATCGTGCCGCGCTTCCTCCACCTCGACGTCGACCGAGCGCAGATAGGCGACTGCGCCCCGGGCGCTGGCCTGGATGTCGTCGCGAAGGTCCTGAAGGCTCTGAACCAGCTCTTCGAACAACGTGACCCGAGCCTCGACCAGGCGCATCAGGGCGATGCTGTTGTCGATCGCCTCGACCGTGGCGGTGAAATAGCTGGATTCGTGCTTCTCGGCCGGGGCCTCCTCCACGTCGGTATAGAGACGGTCCTTGTCTCCGCGGCCTCGGTCCTCGAGCAGCTGGCCCAAGGTGGGGGCGGCGGTAACTTTGACGTCCTTCGCCTTGTAGCCGGGTACCGGGAGGTCGCTCAGCGCGATCCCGGCCGGCCCGGAGCCGCCCGCCAGCCGGCCCAGGGTCACCAGGATCGCATCCTTGGTGGCGAGCGCATATTTGAACGCCTGCTCGGCCGGAGCCGGATTGAGGCGCTCGGCGACGGTGACGGTACGCTCGACCATTCCGGCAAAAGGGATCTGGCGGCGGACGTCGGCGCCGCGGTAGCGGGCGCTGTCGAGGGCGAGAGCGGCGATCGGAAGGGTGGCGGCCCTGGGCTTGGGCGCGGCCGCCTGGAACGACGCGATCTGCAACGGCATCGTCATCAGCGGCATCGGAGCCGCCATCATCCTGGCGGGCGCCGCCATCATCTGCATCGGCGCGGGCTGCGGCGCGGCGACTGTCGCCATCGTCGCGGTGCGGCGCTCGACCACGTCCACCGGACGAGCGACGGTCGCCGCGAGCATGACGTTGACCGGCGCCATGTGCATCAGCTGGATCTTCGGCCGGACGGGGGTCGTCGAACCTCCCGAACCGGAGCTCCCCGACCCGGAGGCGCCGCCGGTCCCGGTGGTCGCTCCCGCGGCCTTGGCCGGAGGCTGGTTGATGTCCCTGAGGAACTCGCCGATGCCCTTGCTGGTGGCGCGCGCGCCTTCGTCGCGCGAGGCGAGGTCGGCGAGCGAAGGCGAGGTGACCAGGCGCGAGGCGGCGTCGGCGCCGAGCATGATCTGGCGGACCCGGTAGATGTCGGAGCGCGCCCGGACGAAACCGAGATCCACGGCGTCGTTGGTCGCCTTGAGGCGGGCTTCGACGTCGGAGAGAAAGGCGGCGATCCCGTGCTCGTCGATCCGGGTCATCTCCTGTGCGAGGAAGGGCTGGGTCCAGCGATCGCGGAAGCCGTCGATCGCGGTGACCCGGCGGCGGCCGGCGTCGCTCACCGTATCGAAGTCCGGAACGTCGAGCGCTTCTCGTCCCGGCACGGTCTGCCAGGGCCAGCCGACCGGCTGGGGCTTGTTGTCGATCCTGAGTGTCGCGCCCGGCGGTGCGTCGTCGCCGATGTAGGTGTAGACATTTCCCTTGGCGTCCATCTTCCCAAACGAACCCCACTCAACGTCCCCGCCCCGCTGTGCGAACTCGACCACGTTGATGTTGAAACTATCGAGCGGTGCGCCGGTCGGGTGCCAGGCACGATCCGCAGGCACTTCGATCCGGTGCCAGACCTGGGGCTCCGGCAGGTCCCCGACCCGGCGCTTCTCGAGGTTGTTGGGATCGCTTCCGATTTCCAGCACCGCCGGGTCGCCCCAATAGACCCCGGCTTCGATGCTGGGAAAAGTGCCCCGTCCGCTGATGGTGAAGCTGTCGCGGCCGAGGCGCAGGGAAAGTCCTGTGAGCCCGCTTGCCGAGTGAATCCGGATCCAGAACCAGAGCGTGTCGGACTTCGCCACCGGCAGGGAGGCTTTCGCCTCCATCATCAGGTGGGAGCGCGCCGCCGTCTGCTCGGTAAAGCGGCGGGTGCGGCTGACCTCGACCGGCACCTGGCTTCGGGGCGCCGGACAATTCTCCTCCATCGGAAGGTCGCCGCCCGGCCAGCCCGTCACCTGGCCGGAGATGCTCTCCAGAAGCCGGTCGTAGCGCCGCCGAGCCGCCTCGCGCCTGGCGAGCCAGAGTGCCCTGTCCTCGATGAAAGCGGCGATGGCTTCGGCGAAGCGAGGATCCTCCACTTCGTGCTCGAGCAGGCGGGGATCGTAGGCGGAGTCCGGAACGGGGACGAGAAGCTCGACACGGTCCGGCACGTTGCGGTTGAAGCTTGCGAGGGGAGCCGCTTCGCGGACCGCGAGCTCGAGGTTGCTTCGCGCCACCGGCACCGCCGACACTCCGAAATTGCCGGGGAAGAATTTCTGACGTCGAAGGATGGGATCGAACAGGTCCGGCGGAAGCAGCCCGACCGGCGGCATCCGGACGAAGGCGGCGCGCAGCGTAGGCTCGTCGAGGCTCGGGAGCTCGGAGAGATGGGCGACGAACTGGTCGATCCGCGCCTGCCACAGCCGCGGCTCCCCGGCGGACGGGACGAGCGGGGTTCGGGGGCGGGGCGTGCCGCCGATCCGGGCGACCGAGAAGCGGTCCACGAAGTCCAGTCGCCATTCCTCGTCGAACGCGGCGAGGGCGAGCGGAACGCCCCATTGCTCCCACGGGTGCATTTCGTCGTCGAGGAGCAGTTTCTCATTGTCGAATACGCGATAGGCGATCCGGTTGCGCAGGGCCGGGCCGCGGGCCGGCAGGCTGTAATCCGGGCCGCCGGCGATCGCGACGGCTTCGGACGGCCAGAGGTAGAGCGCGAGGCGGCAGCCGTCGATCCGCTGCAGGTCGACATAGGGATCGTCGCGCGGATCGGGGGGGCATTCGTCGCGCTGCCGGCCGAGGATGGTCGCCGTCACCGGCTGGGCGACGATCACCCCGACATGGGGGAGGCCGGCGCTTTCCTCGTTCGCCGCGATCTCGGCCAAGGCAGGGCCGAAACGCCGTGGCAGAACGGGCCGGAGCCTCGCGGCCATTCCGGAGAAGGCGCTCTCGCCCTCAGGGTCGGCGAGAGACTCGGTCTCCGGGACCGGCTCGCCTTCCCCGGCCAGAGCGTCGGAATGGTCGGCCCGCAGGATCACCGGCAGGTCGCCGAACGCTATCCGCCGCCCCCCGCCGACGCCGACATCTTCGCCCGACCGGGCGATGCCGTGGCCGGGAGCGAGCTGGAAGAAGGCCTGGTCGGGCCCGTGACCCACGGACGCGCCGTCGACGAATATTTCGAGGCCCTCGACCGTTCCCGGCGCCAGGGCGAGGCCCTGAAGCCGCTGCAGGCCCGAGCGGCTCTCCTGCTCGGCGGTCAGCGCCTTGTCGCTGAGCGCCCGCCCGGCGAAGGGGTTCAGGCGGCGACGCCAGGCGCCCGGCAGCTCGGGCCGCATCGGCGGGTCGATTCCGATGACATGCTCGTCGGCGAGCGGGCGGCGGATCTTCCGGGTGACATCCATTGGAAACTCGCCTTTCCCTCAGCGCAACTTCTCGATCAGCCGGTCGATCGCCTCGCCGTCCTTCTTGTCGGCGGAGTCGCGCATCAGCCCGGCAAAGTCCTTGAGCTTCTCGCCCGGAACTCCGCGGAAAGCCGAGTCGATGGCGAGGGCCTTGCCGCTCTCGCCGATCCAGATCGCGGTCTTCGTATCGGGCCATTCCTCGCCGAGCACGGAGTCCAGCCGCGCGAGGCCCTCGCCGACCCGGGCGTCGCTATAATCCTCGGCGACGTCCATCACCTCGCCCTCGCTGAGGTTGAGCGGGGTATCGGCCCGGGCCACGGTGGAAAGCCGGGCGGCGTTGACGAGTGCGGCGCGCTCCAGGCCCGCTCGGGCGATCCCGAGGTTCGCGCGAGTCATCATGATCTCGTCGGGTGCCGTCTCTCCCTTGGCGACCCGCTCGAGGTCGGCGACGACCGCGGCGGTTAGAATGTCCGAGCCGGCGACTGCGGGGGAGCCGAGCAGCGACACCATTCGCGCCGTCGCCTGCGGAGTTGCGGTCCCGCTGAGTTTGGCGACCCGGCGGTCGAGCTTCAACCGCTCGAGATTGGAATTGACGACCGCGCCGATGACGACGTCGTCGCCGCTCACCGCCACTCCGACCCCGGCCAGCCGGGTCTGGAAGGCGATCGTTCGGCGGCGCGCGTACCAGAGGAGCGGGGGCCGCCCGCCTTCCTTCGGGAGCGCAGCGACCGCCTCGTGGAACGCAGCGTGCCAGGCCTTCACCTTCAGCTCCTCGGCCTGGCGGCGCGACTCGGCCTCGGAGTCGCGCTCCTTCGCTTCGATCAGCTTGCGCCGCTTGGCCAGCCGTGAAATGAGATCGAGCGCCGGCCGGGTCGCGCCGGCGCCGGCATCGCCCGCGACGGTCATCGTCGTCGCCCCCAGCGCCTGTGAAAAGCGCTGGAAGCGCCCTCGGTTGACCGGGACCAGGACGAGCACTCCGGTCGCGTCGAGGTCGGTCGCCTGGGCCTCGAGGTCAATCGGCGGCAAGGCGAGCGATTCCTCGACCAGTGCTCCGAGCTCGTCGACGGGGACGAAGGCGATATCGGCGTCGACGGAGGGCGGGAAGTAGATCTGGCGGAATCCGAACTCGTCGGGCTGGACGGCCGCCGCCGGAAGCGGGCCCGCCGGCGGCAGGGCCGCGAAAACGTGCGCCGCCGGGAACAGGGGCGGGAGGCCGCGGCTGACGAATTCGGTTAGAACGTCGTCGAGATGGGCCCGGTGCTGGAGGAGGTGGGCCTCGGCGATGGCCCGGGGGCGGCCGCCGAAGGCGATCTGGACGCCCGAGTCCGTGCCCGTCTCCCGACGCACCATGGCGACGTCGACCCAGCGGATCGTTCCCCGGTCCACCGCCACCATGGCCAAGGGCAAGGCGTCCTGCGGGAGCCCGCTCGGCTCGCCGGTGAAGATCTGCCTGGCGAGGCTTCGGCGGGCGGCGGTGAGATTGGCCGCGCCTCCAGTCTCCGGAAAGGGAATGAGGGTGAGGGCGGTCGCCTCGATGATGTCGCCGTCCTCGACGGTGCGCTTGCCGGTGATCGTGCGCGGATAGGCGGCGATGGGGTTGGCCGTGAACTCCACCGCGCGGAGGGCGAGGATGAAGATGCCGGTCCGGCGCCCCAGCGAGACCCGCGGCTCCTGACGCAGGCCGAGCGCCGCATCGAGCTGGCGGGTCAGAGGCAGGTCGAGCAGCGGCACGTCGCGTTGCTCGGTGATCATGACGACGTCGCCCGACGGAGTAAGCCCGACTCCCGGGCTGATGCGCAGGGTCTGGCCGCGCAGCTGGGAGAGGCTCCGGACCTGGAGCCCGTTGATCACTCCCGAGCCCCCCGAACGCGCCATATCGGCCTGGCGCTGGCGGATATAATCCTGGTCGCGGGTGAGGTCGGCGCCGGTGAGGAAGCGGCCGTCGAAATAATGCGGCCGCCGCCTCAGCCCGTCGAGGATCAGCGGACCCGCGCCGATTTGGTCCTCGACATCCTCGCGCGCGAAAATGTCCTGGCCCTGGTTTCCGGCCACCCGGGAAAGCTCGGAAGCCTCCGCGACCGAGATGTAGGCCCGTGCCTGGGCCTTCGCGAGCTGGTTCATTCGGTGGGCTCCTCGGGTTCGACGATCGGGGCTGCGTCCGGCGCTCGGCCGAGCCATTTTCCGGGCAGATAGATGAAGGGCCTGAGGCCGTTGTCGACGCGGGGTCGGCGGGTCAGGTCGAGAGTCGGCGGGGTGGACGGTCCCGCGTCGGCTGGACGTTTGACGGGAATGGCGATCCGGGCGAGCAGCACCGCGGAGAGCTCATGGCCCGCGACATGCTCGCCGAGCGGGTCCAGCCCCTCGTCGAGGTCGCCGGACAGGCCGGTGTCCCACGAGCCGAGCACCGCCGCCAGCTTCGCTTCCCTGCTCGCGCTCGGCGCGGGCCAGTTGTTCCTGGGCGCGGGAATGGTCCCGTCTTCGGCACGCAGCACGAGCTCGAACGTCGGCTCCTCCGCGAGCCGGGCGGGAACGAGCGCGTCGAGTGCGTCGAAGGGTCCTTGAGCGAAGCTTGGGGTCATGCCTCGGCCGCAATCCCTGGCCGACAGAAAGATGTCGGCGACGACGGCAAGGTCGAATGGAGTGCGAGGCGGCGGATGGAGGGCAGCGACGAGCTTGGCGCTATCCTGGGTGACGAACCAGCGGGCGAGATGGATGCACCAAGGCTCGCCGACCTCGATCAGCCGCCCGTAGCGGTCCAGCGCCACGCCCGGCTCGACCCGAAGCTCGAGATCGTTATCCTCCGCTATGGGCGCACGCACCGCCAGGCCGGCGAGCGTCCCGAAGCCGGCGAGATGGCGGAGCGCCAAAGCGAGCCGGCGCCGATGATAGGTCTGCTCGTCGCGGAAATCCTCCGCCTGGAGAAGCACTCCGGTCGCGTAATTGACTCGCTCAGCCCGGGCCGGCTGGACCAGCGGATCGGCGGCGGCATAGAGATTGCTGGCCATGGGCATCATCCTCCGGGCCGACGTGGGAAGACAGGGCGGACCGGGCGGACCGGGCGTACGACCTCGCCGATGCCGGGATTGAGGACGATCCGGGGATCGATGACCACCCTCGGATCCGGCCTCGGATCCGGCCTCGGATCCGGCCTCGGATCGGGCCGCGGATCGGGCCGCGCTTCGTTGACGGTAACGACGATGAAGGCGGGCGCGCTCTCGTTCTTCGCCTCGTCGAACACCGTCAGCCGGAAACGGTATTTGCCGGGCTCGAGCCGGTTCCCGACGTCGACGAAGCCGAGGTCCGTCTCGTGGGGAACGTTGGCGGCGAGGATTGTCACCGTCAGGGCCGATCGAGCAATGTGAAGGAATATTTGACGACCTTGCCCGGCGGGTTGTCGGCGGAACGAAGGCCGGACAGCCGGAAGCCCTTTCCGGCGGAGACTACGGGATCGAGCACCTTGTTGTTCGAATCGACCAGGTCGAGCACCGCCGTCGGCTTGTCCGTGTCGCGCACGATCACGTTTAGGAAAGCGGGCTGGGAGGCGTTGCCGGCATCATCCTCGACGACCAGCTGGAATCGGTGGGCGCCGACCGGGAGCGGGTTGCGCGGGCTGACCTCGACTTCGATCACCCCATCCGCGCGGGTCTCGGTCTGACCGACTTTGAACTCAGGCATGTTCCGGCTCTCCTCTCATTCCCATGACCAGATGTAGCGGTTGATCCGCCGGCCCGGAGCGGCGCTCGATCCGGCGGCGCTGAGCGTGAAGCCGGAACCGCTCCACACTTCGCCCGGCCCGCGGGCGACGGCGACCGGCGGGATCGAGGCCGGAGCGTCGGCGCGCGGGTCGAGATGTCCGCTGCCGGCGACGAAATCGCCTTCGCCGAGGATCGACCGGCCGAGCCTCACCCGCTCGAACGGCATGCCTTCGGCGAGATAGGTGTCGATCCCGACCAGCGAGGCGGCGCCGACGATCAGCGGGTCGCGGACATGGTGTACCCGGGGTTCGACATGGGCCGGGCTCGCCTCCTCGACGATTTCGGTGAGGCGGCGGATCTCGGCCGCCTCGTCGACTCCGCGCACCAGCACCAGAACGCGGTGGGCGAGCCGGGCGTAGAATTGCTCGACCGCCGCCGAATCGCCTCGGCTGTCGTCGATTTCGGAGCGGTAGAGGGCGAGCAGCTCCGACCGTGCCTCGTCGCCGAGGATCAGGGTGTCGCCGACGATGCTGTTGCCGGACCGGGCCATTCCGAGAGTGAGGGGGTCCTCCTCGTCGGCAAGGTCGGCGCCGAGGATGGTGGCGAAGGTGCGGCGCAGGCGGAAGCCTTCGACGACGACGATGTCGCCCCGGGTGACCGAGCCTCCGGTCAGCATTGCGGATTCGGAAAGCATCAGGGCTCTCAGGGAGAGGTCGCCGAGGCGGGCGAGGGCGGGGCTTCCGGGAGGCGGGGCGGGGCGGGAGCGGTCGAGTCGGCCGCCGCCGACGAAGAGTCCGCCGGTGGCGAGCTCGAGCGCGGCGAGCAGGCCGCCGAGGGTTCCGTTAAGGGCCGCGGTATAGGGCGCGGCGAGCAAAGATTGCCGATAATCGCCGGTAATCGCCCCGTTTCGACAGGGTAAGCCGATCCAGCTGCCGAGCCAGGGCAGGGCTTCGGGCGGGGCGGCGGCGGGATCGGTGAGGAGCCAGGAAGAGGCGATCTTGCCCTCGGTCTCGGTCAGGACGCCTTCGAACAGGCCGAGCAGCCGGTCCATGAAATCGTGCCGGGTCGCCGGCCCCTGCGCTGCCGAGTCCGGCCCGCCGAGCGGCTCGCGGTAGAAAGCGGGGAGGTAGCGGTCGCGATAGGAGAAACGGTTGCCGTAGACCCGGAGCGCCGCCAGCTCCGGCGAGCTTTGGCCGTTGCCGGTGAGGGCGACCCTGAGCCACAGATAGCGGCCGGAGAGCCTTCGAACCTTGCGCCCGCAATCCTGGAGCAGGAGGGTGAAAAGGCCCGCCGATCCGGGCCGGGCCGGGCAGCTCAGCCGAGCGGCCCCGAACGGGACCTCGCTCGATTCCCGGCACCAGCTCGCATGGGGCAGATCCGGCGGAGAATCGGGGGAGCGCGAGGCCGAGATACGATGCGGCGCCCAGCGTCCCGCGCCTTCTTCGCCGGGCAGGGCGGGGGTGCCGGGCGTGTCGGTGGCGAGCGCCTCGATGTCGATCGCGCCTTGGCCGGGCAGAGCCGCTTCGGCGTAGAGGCGGTGCCAGACGCAGCCGGCCAGCCCGGAATCGATCGGGCCCAGAAGGGTCGAGCCCTGCCGGGCGTAAAGCCCGCCCGACAAGGCGCGCAGCGGTCGCGCGGAGACGGGGCGGTCGCCGTCGGAATCGCGGACCAGGTAGAGCGGCACAGGCGAAAGGGCGTTGCAGAATCGCGAGACCCGAGCCGCGATCAGCGGATGCACCCGGCCGTCGGGGGCCAGCGCGCGGCCGGTCGGTGGCAGATCCATCGGATAGACGAAGGCCTGCGCCGCGAGGCCGGCGCCGTCGGTCGCGAGCACCGCCACCCGGTCCTCGCCGTTCCAGGCGATCGAGACCGGGAAGCGAAGGCCCGCGAGGCCCATCCGGAAGACCAATCGTCCGCCTTCCAGGGTGAATATGGCCGCGTCGTCGTCCATCTCCCAGGCGAGGATCGCGAGCTGCCCGCGTTCCGAGGCCGCCATGGCGACCGCCTCGAACGAGTCGGGAAGCCGGGCGCCGCGCAGGGCTCGAAGCCGGGGTGGATTCCGGTTGGGCTCGACCGGCTCGAACCTGTTCGGATCAGGGTCGCGAAGTCCAGAGAACCGCAACGGATATCCGGACAGCCGGGCGAGATTTCGCCCGACCCGGTCGAAGGCCCAAACCCCGCCGCCGGCCAGGGGTGCGAGCAGGTGGGCCCGGAAGCCGTTCTTGCGCGCCTGGGCGGCCGGCCAGCGGTCGCGGACGTCGCGCATGACGATCGCCCCGTCGCGGGCGGCGTAGAGCACGTCATCCGAGCCCAGCGCGATATCCTCGGGTGCCTGGAGCGACGGCGGCTCGGGGAGCGGAAGCGGCAGGTCGACGCTTCCGGGAGCGAAGCCCGAAGCCTTGAACTTGCCCTCGCCGAAATCCCACCAGGCGAAGCCGCCGAGCCCGTCCGCGACCGGGCTCGGCGCGGCAACGGCGGCTCGGGCGAAGGTCTGGTCCTCGGCGAGTGCCGGTACGGGCTGCTGGCGGGCGAGCTGAAGATGCCCGGCCTCGTCCTTGAAGTGAAGGTCGACGGCCGAGTGAGGCGGCTGCGAGTCCGCGGCGAGCCCGAAGGCGCGACGGTCGCCAAATTGCCACATCGGGAGGCCGTTGACGTCCATCAGCAGAGCTCCGGAACGACCGGGATGGCGATCCCGTCGTCTTCGTCCGAGCCCGATCCCAAGCCCGATCCGGGCGGCAGCGTGGCGGCGGAAGCGCTGCCCTCGGATACCGCGAGCATGGCCAGCTCGGGCAGCTGCCAGGGCTCGAGGCGGATGACGGCGCGGCCGGTGCTGTCCTCGCGCACCGGCACCCAGGCCCCGCCGCGACCCTTGCCGAACAGCCGCACCGGAGCGACCGACCGGACTCCGGGGACCCGGGCGATCGCGGTTTCGACCAGCCGGTCGTCGACGGTTCGACCGAGCGGCCAGCCCTGGCCATCCGGGCCACCGCCGGCGAGCGGCCACAGATGAAGCCTGATCGTCTCGGCGACCTGCTCGAGCACCGAATCACGCTGGCCCGGATCGACGATCTCGACCGCCGCGCTCACCCCCATGGCGACATATTCCGGAGCGATCACATAGAGCTCGGTGGCGAGCGGCCGGCGCTGGTCGAGCCAGGCGTAGACGCTTTCGAGCATCGTCCGGTCGGGGCGCGGCGCGGGCCTGGCGGTGCCCGAGCGGGCGGGAAGAACCATGACGGAGACCACGCCGGGAATTCCCGAGCGCCTTTGCTGGGGCTTGAACCGCTCAAGCACCTCGGCCCGAGCCACAGGGACCCCGGGAGTCCGAAGCGCCAGCTCCCGGACGTCGTTCTTCGTCACCGCCCGCCCGCCGTGGCGGATCGTCGCCGGGATCCGGGCCTCGGCTTCCTCCAGCGCTTCCGCGTCCGCACCGCCGGTCATCGCCAGCGGCTGGAGCAGCTTGAGCCTGGGCGCTCCCTGGATCGGGCCGAGCGCCTTGAGAGCGCCGGCGGGAAGGTTGCCGGCAATGCCGCCGCCCGCCCGCATGTAGCCGACATGGACCGCCCGGCCCGCGCCCGGGACGGCCCCGCGCACCGAATCGCCGAAGCGGATCGTGCCGGCCTCGCTGTCGAGGCTGTAGACCCGCTCATGGGGGCCGGCGGCCTGAACGTCCGGCACCTGCCGCCAGGCGCGCATCCCCTCCTCCTCCTCGACCTCGATGAGCAATGTGGAGGGATCGACCCCGGCGGCGCCGAGCGAATATTCCTGGCCGGAGGCGCCGGTGCCCCGGCCGATCTGCTGGCGTCCCAATGTCTTGCGCTGGTCGGCCATGGCGGCGTTGACCCCGACCCAGGAGAGCTTGAGCGAGCTCAACCTGGCCTCGGCCAGCGGGCGAAGGCGGATCCAGGCGACCAGCCGCCGGGCGGTCACCGGATCGTCGATCCGGGGCGGCCGGTCGCCAACGCCGGCCCGGACCTGCCTGAGCACGTCATTGTCGGGCACCCCGAAATCGTCCGCGCCGGGGAGGAGCAGGCGGGCGACCCCGGGACGGGTCAGGCCGGCGGTGCCGTCGGAGAGCAGCTCGAGCGGAAGATATCGGTCGCCGGGCTCCTTGCCGGAGCAGATTTCCCAGACGTGCGGGATGGGGGCGCGCGCGGATACCGCTTCGAGCGTGCCCGGAGCGGTCAGGGCCGGAGCGACCCCAAGCGTGATCGCGACCCGGCGATTGTCGTCGCCTCCGCCGAGCGTCCTGGTAACCGCCGCGACGGTCGCAGCCTCCGGCGTCGGCGCCAGCAGCGCCAGCCAAAGGCATTTGTCGAGGCTGTCGGCGACGAAATCGCGGCCCTCGGGTTCGGCCAGGCCGTTCACGAAGACGGGGGTGGTGACGTAGCCGGAGGCGGCCCGCGAGACTCCGTAAAGCTGCTGGAGATCGGGCAGCAGGTCCGCGAGCTGCCGACTTTCGCGCCGGTCCGGGCGCCGCTTGATATAGGCCGCGCCCTCGACGGGGAGGATCCCCAGCTCCGACTCGATCTCGAAATGGACCGGCTTGGCGATGGCCGTGCGGGGCGGCACGGTGAACGGCTGGGTCCAGGCCTCGTCGCCGATCGAGACCTGGACGAGGCCGCGAGCGGCGATCGCCGGGCGCATCTGCTGGCCGAGCAGCCGGAGAAAGGCGAGGCGCTGGCGCTCCGGGACGAGATTGGCGCGATAGAGGATGGTGTCGCCGAGCCAGGCGAACAGGTCGATCAGCGTGCGGCCGGGATCGCCCTCGCGCGGGTCGGTCCATTCGGGCGTGTGCGCCGGGATCCGGCGGACGAGATCGGCGACGAGGTCGTTGAAGCCGCGGTCGTCGAGGGCGGGGGGGCGGATCGGCATCAGGCGGCTCCCACCGGGACTCGCGCGGAGACCTGCCCGGCGGAGGCCGTCGCCCGGATTCGATAACTGATCGTGACGAGCAGCTCGCGGAGATCGGCGCCGGCGACGACGTCGACCCGGTCGAGTGTCACTCGCGGCTCGTAGACGGCGATCGCCTGGCGGATCGTCTCCTGGGCCCGGGCCCGGACCTCTGCCGTATTGGGCTGGTGGACGAGAAGCTCGAGGCCGGCGCCGAAGGCGGGCCTCATCAACTGCTCGCCCGGGCTGGTCCGGAGCACCGCCTCGATCCGCTGGCGGATGCTGTCCTCCAGCGTCGGGAAGCGGATCCGGCCCTCGGCGTCGGGCACGGGCATCAGCGGCCAGCAAAGCGGCGGGCGGAACTGGGCGCCCTTCGACGAAGTGAGGATCGGCCCGCTCATGAGTCGGACTTCTTCGGGATGGGGATGCAGATCTTGATGAACATCATCCACTTCAGGAACAGGTCGAACAAAGACAGGAAGATGTTGAGGCAGATGAAGGCGCAGAGCGTGATGATCGGGATCGAGAAGCTGCACAGCCAGCCGAGCTCGAGCCCCGAAGTGTTGCCCTTGCCGTCCATGAGATCCTTGGGCGGGCCCTTGAGCAGATTGGCCAGCGCCGGCGGCATCTCGAAGGCGACGTTGGGCTTCACCTTCTTGAGCTGGCCGAAATCGGGGAGAGAGATTTTGGTGCCGGGGCCGTCGCCGTCCCACCAGGCGCAGACCCGGAACGGCTCGCTATAGGGCCCCCAGACGAGCCGGTCGGGGCAGCCGTCATGGCCCCGGACCCGGACGAAGGGGCGGATCGTGAAATGATCGGCGGGGTCGTCGAACTGGCCTTCGGGAGTCTGGACCTGGCCATGCCGCTCGGTCAGGCAGGCGAGCGCCGCGGAGGTGAGGCGAGCGCCGAGCGCGGAGTCCATTCGCGGCCAGTCGAGCGGCATCGCGAAGCCGTCGCCATTTGCGGCGCCCTCGATCAGGATCGGGCCGGTGCGGCGGACGAAGGTGGCGGCGTCGACGCTGGCGGCAATCTCTCCGCGGCCGTCGCGGGCGGTGGCGAGCCGGATTTCGGCGAGCACGGCCATCAGCGCGTTCGCCGCCGCTCCGCCGCCGAGCGCGTCGAGCTCGACCATCGCCTGCTGGAGGAAGAGACCGAGCGAATTGAGCTGCCCGCGATCGCTTTCGCCGGTTCCGACGGGGTCGAGCACGTTCCATTCGGGATCGAGCGGCTGGCCCGGGCGCGGAAGCGCGAGCGGCGCCCGCTCTTTCAGATATCCGGAGAGATGCGCCTCGAAATCGGCCCGCTGCGGATGGCTGGAATAATCGAGCGCCGGCGGCGGATCGTCGCTTCGCTCGCTTCCGATCACCGGAACGATGCCGAACAGCACGGTCCGCTTCAGCGCCTCGCACACGCGGGGCGGAGCGGGGAACAGGTCGATCACCTCCTCCGTCACCGGGATCGCCGGGCTTTGCCGGGCGATCAGGCTACGGACGCCGGAATTGGCCGGGTGGACCCGGCCGCGCATCGCGGGATCGGGATCGAGCGTCTCGTCGACGGCCCTCCAGCCGAGCGCCTGCTTGCCTCGGCGCACCCAGGCGAGAGGGGCGCCCGACGGGACGTGGCGGCGAAGGACCATGCCCTGCGAGGCGAGCCTGGCCGGATCGAGCCGGGGAAAGCCGGGCTGCTCGCAGACGATTTCGAACAAGGCGAGCTGGAACTTGCGGTGGATCGGAAGGCTGAGCTCGAGCACTCCGTCCGTCCCCCGCCGAATGCCGCGCATGGCGGCGAGACGCGCCTGCCAGTCGGGCGCGGTCAGGTCCTCGAACAAAGCCTCGACGAACCGCCGCTCGGCACTGGTGGCGATGAGAGTCCTGAAGTCGCCATTGCCCAGCGGCCGAAGCCGGACCTCGTGCGGAGCTTCGGCCGGCATCATCGCGGCGATCCGGCGGCGCTCGGCCGGATGGAGGGCGGCGACGCTCACCAGATGTTCCCGGCGCCGGGCGAATAGGTGGTGGAGGTGATGGCGGTGGAGGTCAGGGTCTTGCAGTCGACGGCCGCGGTGAAGGTCGCCAGCGGAGTCTTCACGTCGACCGAGGGCGCCTCCATCGCGATGCTGGCGGCCTTGACCTTGAACTCGCCGCTGGTGTCGATGGTGATGCCGGCGCTTTCCATCACGATGGAGTGGGTTCCGACCTCGATGGCGATCCTGCCGCCGTCCCGGTCGGTGAGGGTGGCGATGGCGCCGGCCGGCGTACTGATCTCGACCGTCTCCTGACCGTCCGATTCCTCGACGATGGCGATCCGGGTGCCGTTCCTTCCGGTCAGCGTCCAGCGGTCGACCCGGTCGCCGCCGATCGTCTCGGGGATCGAAGTCGAGCCGTTCCACAGCGCTCCGATCACGATCGGCTGGGCGGGATCGCCGGCGGGGAAGACGACCAGGACCTCCATGCCGACGTCGGGGATTAGGAAGGCGCCGAAATTATGCCCGGCATAGGGCAGCGCGACCCGGGCCCAGATCTTCGCCTCGCCGTCCGGATCCGGGCCGAGCAACTGGACCTGGATCCGACCGAGGGTGTCGGGGTCGTCGACCTTGGTCACCTTGGCGATGTGGGTTCCCGTGAGCCAGTGGGCCGCCGCCGGGAAGAGGCCGACCGCGTTCATGCCGGCTCTCCCAGATAGGCGCATTGCGCCTCGAAATCGGTTTCGTAGCCTTTGGCCCGGTCGAAGCGGTGGACGGCCCGGACGACCGAATATTGGTTGGCGAATTGGGCGTTGACTCCGCTCAGCTCGATCCAGCTGCCGACCCGGAGCTCGCCATTGCCCTGCGCGGTGCCCCGGGCGGCGACGAAGGCGCGGGCTCGACGGTCGGCCTCATATTGGGCGAGCAAGTCGGCCTCGGCGTCGGCGACCGGGCCGGAACGCCCCATATGCATCGTCACCGCGCTGAACTTCTCGCCGAGAAGGTCGGCGCCGGTCTTGCCGGCGCCCGGCCCGAAGCCCGTCGCCTTCTTGGCAGCGTCGGCGGGTTCGCCGGCGCCGGGATCGAAGGCGGCGAGGCGGATCTCGCTGACCTGCTCGGCGACGTCGGCGGTGATCCGGACCTGCTTGAGTGTCGAGCCCGCCGTCAGGGCGACCAGGCTGCGCCGATCCTTGCCGACCCGGCCGACCTGCAGCTTGTCGCCGACGATCTGGACGTCGCAATCGCAAAGATGGAGGATCCGACGGAGGAAGGCGAGGTCGGTCTCGTCGAGCTGCATCCAGTCGCGGGCCGCCTGGTCGATGCCGTCCCGGGGCTCCGCGGTCAGGCCGTAATCCGAGGCGATCGTGTCGATCACGCTCGACAGCGTGCTGTCTTCGAACAATCTTGTCCGGCGCCTGCGGCGGGCCGGAAAGAGCCGGTCCTCGGCGAGGATCGTGAAGGTCGGAGCGCCCGAATCGCGAAGCTCGCTCTCGATGGCGGTGATCTGGCCGTCGAAAATCTCGGAGGCGCGGACTTCGGCGGCTCCGGCGAAGACCCGGATTCCTGCGCCGAGCACGAGCGGCGAGCCGGCGCCCGCTGCATGGCCCATCGTTCCGTCCTCGCGGGTGACGCTGTCGGTCAGGACCAGCTCGAGCGAGGAGAGGCCGCCCAGCGCCTCGGTGACCCGCATCCGCTCGAGGTTGCTCGCGACGAGCGGATAGCTCATCCCGCCGATCTCGACGGTCGGGGAGGCGGTGTAGAGGAAGGGGTCCGCGAGGGCCATCGGATCAGTCCGCCCACAAACGGGCGAGCCGGTGGCGCCGCCGTTCGAGCTCATGTTCGAGGCGGTCGAGATCCTCGACCGGGCTCGCAGCGCAGCTCGCGGAGCCGCCGGCGCCGCGATCGGCCGCGGGCTCGTCGGCCATGTCGGTCACGATCTCGTCGATCCTCACGGTCATTCCCTATTC
>JBAWCC010000222.1:0-12266 GCA_049590095.1 Allosphingosinicella sp.
CCTTCAGGGGAGGGGCCGGGGGTGGGGGAGGTGTAGATGCCGTACGCTCGCCTGCACCACCCCCACCCCAACCCCTCCCCTGAAGGGGAGGGGCTAAGAGTTGCTCCCATCTTTTCACCAGCCCCCGCGCCGCTTCCGCGCGCTGACCCCGCTCCCCGCGCCAACGCCTCAGCCTCGATTCCAGGTCGACGTCGTTTCCGCCGAGCCCGCGTTCCGACAGCAGAACCGCCACCTCGGCCGCCGTCCGGCCCCAGCCTCGTGCGACAGCTTCGACCAGCATATGCGCGAGTCGCGGCGGCAGCGGCAGAGCCGCGATCGCCTTGCCGTGTGCGGTCGGGCGCCCGTCATCGCCCAGGGCGCCGAGGGAGAGGAGACGGCGGCGCGCTTCGTCGACGGCGGCGGCGGGGGGCGGGTCGAGCCATTTGAGCTCGCGCGGATCGGAGACCCCCCAGAGCGCGCAGTCGAGCAGCAGCGCGCTGAGGTCCGCCTCGAGGATCTCGGGCGGGTCGAAGCGGGGCAGGCTCGCCGTCGCGGCTTCCTCCCACAAACGGTAGACCGTCCCCGGCCCCTGCCGCCCCGCCCGCCCGGCGCGCTGGGTGACCGCGGCCCGGCTGGCGCGCTCGGTGACGAGGCGGGTGATCCCGGCGGAGCGATCGTAGCGGGGGCGGCGGGCGAAGCCGGAATCGACGACGATCCGGACTCCGTCGAGGGTCAGGCTGGTCTCGGCGATCGAGGTCGCAAGGACGATCTTGCGTCGGCCGGGCGGAGGCGCTGCGATTGCGGAGCGCTGGGCGCCGGGCTCGAGGCTTCCGTATAGCCGGTGGAGGTCGATGCCGGCGGGCAGGCCTTCGAGCCGCTCCGCGGTTCGCTCGATCTCGGCGACCCCGGGGAGGAAGGCGAGCAGGCTGCCCTCGGCCTCGGCGAGGGCGCGCCGGATCGCGGCCGCCATCTCGTCCTCGATCCTCCTCTCGGCGGAACGGCCGAGGTGGCAAAGCTCAATCGGGTGGCTTCGCCCCTCGCTTTCGATCGCCGGAGCAGGCTCGTCCCCTCTGGCCATGAGGGCCGCGAAACGCTCCCCGTCCAGGGTCGCCGACATGGCGACCAGCCTCAGGTCCGGCCGAAGCGCGCTTTGCGCGTCGAGGGCGAGCGCCAGGCCGAAATCGCTGTCGAGGCTTCGCTCGTGGACCTCGTCGAACAAGACCGCCGATACCCCGGCAAGCTCGGGATCGGCCTGGATCCGGTTCCGGAAAATGCCTTCGGTGAGGACGAGGATCCGGGTACGGGCGGAGCGCCTCGAATCGAGCCGCGTCGAATAGCCGATCGTCTCACCGACCCGCTCCCCGGCAAGCTCCGCCATCCGCTCGGCCGCCGCTCGGGCGGCGAGGCGCCGGGGGGAGAGGAGGAGAATCTCGCCCGTGCACCAGGGCTCGCCGAGCAAAGCGGGGGCGACGGCGGTGGTCTTACCGGCCCCGGGCGGGGCGACGAGCACTGCGTTGGGGGTGCGGCGGAGGGCTGCGAGCAGGTCCGGAAGGACCGCGTGGATGGGGAGGGTTGTCGTCATGCCAGCGAAGGCTGGCATCCATACAGAGTTCCGCGCGACTGACGAGTCGGCATGGACCCCAGCTTTCGCTGGGGCGACGACAGGTCAATAAGCCCGGGCGATGGCGAACTCGACGGCCTCGACCAGCGCCGACTTCGCCTTGCCGTTGGGGAACGCGCCCAGCGCGTCGATGGCGCGCTGCCCGTAGGTTCGGGCCCGGTCGATCGTGTCGGCGAGGGCGTCGCTTTGATCGAGCAGGTCGATGGCGTGGCGCAGGTCTTCTTCGGAAGTGCGGCTTCCCTCCATCGCCTCCTGCCAGAAGCGGCGCTCGGGAGCCGAGCCTCGGGCGAAGGCGAGGATGACCGGAAGGGTGACCTTGCCGTCGCGGAAATCGTCGCCGACGCCCTTGCCCATGGTCCCCGGATCGGACGAATAGTCGATCGCGTCGTCGACCAGCTGGAAGGCGATCCCGAGATTGCGGCCGTAGCAGTCGAGAGCGGTCTCCACTTTCTCGTCGCGCTCGGCGACGACCGCCGCGATCCGGCAGGCGGCGGCGAACAGAGCCGCGGTCTTGGCCTGTATGATCTCCAGATAATGGTCCTCGCCGGTGTCGATCCGGCGCTGGGCGGTGAGCTGGTCGACCTCCCCTTCCGCAATCACCGCGGAGGCCCGGGACAAGATCTTGAGGACCCGCAAGCTGCCGTCCTCGACCATCAATTCGAAGCTTCGCGAGAAAAGGAAGTCGCCGACCAGGACGCTGGCCGGATTGCCCCAGATGATGTTGGCGGTGCGCTTGCCGCGCCTCAGGCCGGAGCCGTCGACAACGTCGTCGTGGAGCAGGGTGGCGGTATGGATGAACTCGACCGCGGCGGCGAGTTTGTGGTGGCGGGTGCCCTGGTAGTCGAGCAGCCGGGCGCTGGCCAAAGTGAGCATCGGCCGCATCCTCTTGCCGCCGCCGGCGATGAGATGGCCGGCCAGCTCCGGGATCAGCGCGACCGGGCTCTGCATTCGATCGAGGATGACGGCGTTGACGTGGTTCAGGTCCGACGAGACGAGCTGGATCATCGGGTCTAGCGAGGGGGAGCGGGCGGGGCCGAGCGAGTGAATTGTGGCAGTCATTTCGGCACCTCGATGGCAACAGGCGCCTCCGCGCCTGCCGCGCGCGATAGCCCCCGATCGAACGTGGCGAAAGCCTTGTAAGGCTGTGCGTCTATTAGGTGCAGCATGTCTGCCCAGTCAGCTCCGGCGCCGTGGCGGTCGAGCGCCCAGTCGAGCATGGCGACGTCGCTGGCGTGCACGCCGTCCAGCGCCAGCAGGTCCGCCAAGGCGTCGTTGATGGTTTGACGGCTCAATCGGTAGCTAGAGCGCAATACCCATTCGGTTTCCATGAGCACGCTTCTTGAAATGAAGATGCCGGACTTGAGCAGGGCTCGCGCCTTGGCGCGCTGTTCGGAATTGTCCCTTACCAGAAGCCGAACGACTATATTCGTATCGACGGCGATCACCGGCTCCGGGCTTCCTTCTCCCGCCAGCGCCGTTGAGCTTCGCGCAAAATGGCCTCGTCCATCTCCTCGAGCGACACAGGCGGCCCTTCATATTTGGGTCGGCGCCGCTCGAATTCCTCCAAGGTCAGGCGCCGCCGCTTTTCCGCCACAGGCCGCAGCGTCACTGCACCTCCAAGGGTTACGACTTCCAGCCGTGTGCCGGCGGGCCAGTCCAACTCATCCCGGACGGCTTTGGGGATGACTATCTGCCCCTTGGCAGACACTTTCGTCTGGATCGTCATAGCGGTAAGATACGTCTTACCGTTCCCGTCCGCAAGGCTTAGTTGCACAAGGGCAGCTTCAGCCGCGCCAGCAATCCCCCCAGATCCTCGCTCTCCTCGAGGTGGATCGAGCCGCCGTAGATTTGCGCCACGTCGCGGACGATGGCGAGGCCGAGGCCGGTGCCGGGCTTGCCGGTGTCGAGGCGGGCGCCGCGGTCGAAGATGCTCGAACGCTCTTCCTCCGGAATTCCGCGGCCGTCGTCCTCGACCTCGATCTCGACGCATTCGGGCGCGGTCCTGACCGTGACGAAGACCCGGCCGCCGCCATATTTGGCGGCATTCTCGATGAGGTTGCCGAGCATCTCGTCCAGATCCTGGCGCTCGACCCGGACCGAGGCGGCCTTGTCCCCGGCGAGGTCGACGGTGACATTGTCGTGGAGCCGGGTGACGGCGCGCTCGACCGCCTCCAGTGACGGCCAGACCTGCGATCGGGCCTGGGCCGAGGAACGGCGGCCGATGGCCCGGGCTCGGGCGAGATGGTGGTCGACCTGGCGGCGCATCGTCGTCGCCTCGCGGCAGACGGTCTCGGCGAGGTCGGGTGCCCTGGCCGTGGCGGCGTTGGTGATGACGGTCAGCGGGGTCTTCAAGGCGTGGGCGAGGTTGCCGGCGTGGCGGCGCGCCTCCTCGGCCTGCTTCTCATTATGCTCGAGAAGGGCGTTCAGCTCCTCGGTAAGGGGCTCGATCTCGGTCGGAAAGCGCTCGGCGATCCGCGACTTCTCCCCCGAGCGGATAGCCGCGATGGCCCGGCGGACCCGACGCAGCGGCCACAGGCCGTAGAGGGCCTGCAGTGCGGCGAGGACGAGTAGGCCGAGCCCGAGAATCCCGAAGGAGCGAAGCAAGGTCTTCCTGAGCACGCTGATCTGGTCGTCGAGATCCTCGCGGCTCTGGGCGACCTGGAAGCGCCAGCGGGTCGGAGAGCCCGGAAGCTGGATGTCGCGCTCGACGAGGCGCAAGGTCTCGCCCTCGAGCTCGCGGCTGTCGTAGACGTGGAGGCCGACGTCGTTATGGGCATTGGCGACCTGGAGCTTGCGGTCCCACAGCGAGCGCGACGGCAGGTCGATGTCGTCGGAAGCGCCCGCCGGCTTGTTGGCGACGGCGCTGATCTGGAAATAGAGGCCCGAATAAGGCTCGAGGAAGCGCTGGTCGGCGAGAGGACGGTTCAGGAAGGCCTCGCCTTCCGGCCCGACCTCGGCCGAGGCGATGAGCGCGGTCAGAACATATTCGAGCTGGGAGTCGAAATTGCGGGTGATGGCCGAGGTCAGGACCCGGTCCAGGGCGTAGCCGCCGGCCCCGAGCAGGACGAGGATCCACAAGGCCGAGACCCCGATCATCCGCCCGGTCAGCGAGCCGGTTCGGGCGGCGCCCGGCACTCGGCGGAAGAATCGGGGGAGGCGGAGGCGTTTCATGGCAGGGTCATGCCGGACTTGATCCGGGACCCATGAACGCAGGGTGTAGCGCTCGTCATCCCGGGAGGGACCCCATCAAAATAGTACATTGATGGGACCCGAAGGCCGGGATCCCGGCGGGTGAAAGGCGCCGATGTCCTTCACCCCCCGGGACCCCAGCCTTCGCTGGGGCGACGGTTCCCATCCCCGCCCTCAATCTTCCAGCGAGTAACCGAGGCCGCGGATGGTGGTGATGACGTCGGGGCCCAGCTTCTTGCGGATCCGGGTGACGAAGACCTCGATCGTGTTCGAATCGCGATCGAAATCCTGGTCGTAGATATGCTCGATCAGCTCCGTCCGGCTGACCACCTTGCCCTTGTGGTGCATGAGGTAGGAGAGCAATTTATATTCCTGGGCGGTGAGCTTGACCGGCTCGCCGTCCAGCGTGACCTTGCCGGAGCGGGTGTCGAGGCGGACGTCGCCGGCGGTCAGCTCCGACGAGCTGTTGCCCGAGGCGCGGCGGATGAGCGCTCGGAGCCGGGCGATCAGCTCCTCGGTCTGGAAGGGCTTGGCCAGATAATCGTCGGCGCCGGCATCGAGCCCGGCGACCTTGTCTGACCAGCTGTCGCGCGCGGTCAGGACCAGCACCGGAACGGCGATTCCCTCCTTGCGCCAGCGATCTAGCACGGTGAGCCCGTCAATCTCCGGAAGCCCGAGATCGAGGATGATCGCGTCGTAGCTTTCGGTGGAGCCGAGATAATGACCGTCCTCGCCGTCGGTGGCGAGGTCGATCGCATAGCCGGCGCCTTCGAGCGTCGCCCGCAGCTGGCGCCCCAGATTGGGCTCGTCTTCGACGATCAGGACCCGCATCGCACTCCCCTGTTTTCAATGTGCGCGTGACACTAACCGCCCAACCAGCGCAATGGCCAATTGTTTCATTGCCGTTCCCGTCGTCCCAGCGAAGGCTGGGACCCCGGGGGGTGAAATGTGCGGGCGCCCTTCACCCGCCGGGACCCCAGCCTGCGCTGGGGTGACGGTTCGCCGCCTGAAGGGCGTCGGAACCGTCAGAAGCCCGACTTGCCGATCACCTCGCCGCTGCGGGCGTCGACGTCGATCCACACCACACGCTGGCCGCGAAGGAATTTGAGGCGGTAGTAGCCGGTCTCGGCATAATATTCGGGACCGAGATAGGCGAAGCCGCGCATCTGCGGGACGATCCGGGTCTCGATCGCCCGGAGCGGGATGATCCGGCCGGACTGGGTGCCCTTGAAAGCGGATTCCTGGTCGCGCCCGCGCGGTCCGGCCGTGGCCGGTGCGAAGGCGCCGAGGGCCGTTGCGGCGATGAGAGAGGCGATAAGGATACGCATGGGGGCTACTGCTTTTGCTGTTCGAGGGGTGGCATAGCGGCAAAGCATTGAATAGCCCATGAATGCCCCCGTCAGGCGCCGGACATGTGAGGGTCGGTCGGACGGGCGCCCCCGCCGCCCGAAATGCACCGCCGGTCGGCTTTCCGCTTGGCATCGCAGCCGAGGCCGTGCTGAGGGCAAGGCATGAACTTTATGAAGTCGATCGCGGTCTGCGTCGCTGGAACGGCCATGCTCTCCGCCTGCACGAGCAAGTCCGTTCCGGCGCCGGTGCCCGAGCGCGCCCCGTCGGTCCGCCAGGCGCCGCCGCCGATCGTCGCTCCGCCGCCGGTCGAGACGAGCGTCGGCGACTGGCGCGACCGGCCGCTGACGCCCGGCGACTGGAGCTACGATCCCGGTGCCGCCGAGGCCCGCTATGCGGGCTTCAGCCTGCGCTGCGACGGCGCGGGTCGCCAGGTCGTCCTGTCGCGCGCGGGAGCATCCGGGCCGCTTCGCTTTCGCACCACCTATGGCGAGCGCCTCCTGCCCGCCGGAGCGGCGCTCCAGGCGGCCGATCCGCTGCTCGACGAAATGGCGTTCAGCCGCGGCCGTTTCATGGTCGAGGCGGCGGGGCTGCCGGCCCTGATCCTGCCGGCCTGGCCGGAGCCGGCTCGGGTCGTCGAGGATTGCCGCGGGTGAAATGTTCGCGCTCGCCTCTCGGCGCGGGCGAAGCGGAGAGATTAAGGCCGAAAAAGATCAAAACAAGTCTTGCGCGGCGATTCGCGATGATTCATCTTCGTGGCTGCCACAACAAGCGAAAGGAGGTGATCCGATGTCTCATGGTTCAGCAGTGAGGTCGGTTCCGCTCGTTCGGGAGATGAAGGCCTAGCCTTCCAGGTCTTCCGGGCTGGAGCATCCGGCCGCTGACCATGTCGGAGGGTCGTCGCACTCGGGTGCGGCGGCCCTTCAACTTGTTTGCCGCTTCGGAACGGCGCCCGCGGGCCGGGCGTTCAGGCGCCATGACCGATAAGCTCACCCCGGACCAGGGCCGCGCGCCCCAGCTTTATGACGAGCAGCTCCAGCGCCAGCAGCAGGAGAAGAAGCTGATGCAAGGCAGGGAAGCGCGGGTGGATCTCTTGAATCCTCGCTAGATGGGGAGGGGGACCATGATTCGCATGGTCCCCCTCCCCGCCGCAGTCGCGGCAGGGAAGCAAGACTAGCCTCAGCCGGCGTTGACGCCTTTGTGGATCTGCTCCCACTGGTCGTGGCCGGAGCGGACCGACTGGTAGCATTCGGTGATCAGGCGCCGGGTCTCGACCGTCAGGCCCTCGTCGGCCAAAGCGGTTTCCCACTTTCCGTTGAGATAGGATTCGCCGCGGTCGACCTCGGCGATCACAGCCTTGTCGTCGCGGCCGGTGACGGCGTCGCGAAGCGACAGGAACTGGCGATGAGCCTTGGCGAGAAGGCCGCCTTCGTCCTCGGGCTCGCCGCCGAGCTCGCGAACTCGTTCGCGCAGCCGCTCGACCACCTGCTGGCGCTCCTGAGCGCGATTGCGGAACATCTCGGTGAAGGTGCCGCTATCCGCCTCGCCGGCGGAATGGCGATAGCCGTCGACGCTGTCGATCGTGGTTTCGATGAGGCTGTTGAGGACCGTGACGTCATGTTCGTTGAACATGGCTTTCTCCTTGGCTTGGGGTTCGTCGGCTAAACCCCCGCCGGGTCGTTAAGGGTCCGTGCCGGAACGGGAATAAGCGGCGAGACGTTCAAAGACCGCAAAACAGGAGCCCAGACATGGCCGACGACAGCGAGCGGGGCAGCCCCGCCACCTTCGACCCCAGGACCGGCGAGGTCCACGGCTCCGGCTCGGGCGCCGGCGGCGGCGGCGGCGGCAACAGGGGCGAGGATTACGACCAGGATCCGATGGCCGGTTCCGGCGCGGAGCCGCCGCACGGTCCGCGCACGGCCGGTGAGGCGAAGGATCGCCCCGTCGACCCGGACGAGGGGGTCTGACATGACCGGCAAGGGCCATCCGCTCCCGGGCAGCGACGAAGCCCGGCACAACGAAATACCCGAGGATCTCGCCGAGGACAAAGGCCGGGGCGACGATTCGAGGCCGGTCGTCCAGCCGGGCCGCGAAGCCGTCAACCCCGACGGAGAGCCCTACCGCTATGACGACAACGGCCGGGCGGAGAAGATTTGATCCTCCCTGCCGCGAAGCGGCGGGGAGGAGAATGCGGTGCGGCGCATGGCGGCACCGTTCCGGCGCGGAGGCTGGAGCCGATCCTTTCGACCGACGTTGAACAAGCTCCCAATATCTTCAGCCAGGAGCATGATCATGGCCAATCAGAACAATCAGGACGGCGGAAGCGGCGGCGGCGGCTACGGCAGCGGCCGGAACCAGGAAAGCCAGCAGAACCAGCAGGGCGGCGGCGAACTTCGCCAGGGCGGCGGAAGCTCCGAGGGGCAGTCGCGCGGCGAGGGTTTCGATGAAGCCCAAGGCGGCGGTCGGGGCAATTCCGACACCCAGCAGAGCCAGCAGGGCGGCCAGGATCGGTCTCAGCAGAACCAGCAAGGCGGCCAGAGCCAGTCTCAGCAGGACCAGCAGGGCGGCCAAGGCCAGTTCCAGAAGGACCAGCAGTCGGGCCAGGGCCAGGCTCAGCCGGGCCAGCAGGGTGGCCAGTCCGACAAGGGCGGCTTCCAGCAGGACCAGCAATCGCACCAGGACCGCGGCCAGGGCCAGAGCGGGATCGAGGGCGGCCAGAGCTAGGTGCCGACCCTGAACGAAAGATTGGAAGGGCCGTCCCTCGGGGCGGCCCTTCTTGCCGTGAGGGGCGCGGAAAAGGAACTACTCGCCGCTCCGCGAGTCTGTTACGCATCAGTTACAAGATCAGGAGGCCGACATGGCGAAAAAGGGTTCGGGCCAGGACGGCTCAGGCGAATCGAAGGCGAAAGGCGCTTCGGGCGGCCCCCTTCCCGACGCTCTCAAGGAAGCCGGCGCGCGCGCCGCCGAGTTGGCCCAGAATCCGGTCGCCCGCTCGATGCTCGCCGCCGGCCTCGTCACCGCCGCCGCGGCGCTTACCGCCAATGCGCGGGTCAGGAAGAGCGTTCGCGACGCCGGCCGCGACGCCCTCGACACGGCCGAGGCCGCCGCCGACAGCGCCAGCAAGATCGGAGCGGCGATCGTCACCGCGGCGACCGATGCGGTCCGGCGTCTCCTTGCCGGAAGCGAGGAAGGCGGCACCGCCGCGAGCTCGGGCGCCGGTTCGTCGTCCGGAACCAAGAGCGGCGGAACCTCGAGCCGCGGCAAGGCCTCGGCCAAAGCCTCGACCCGAAAATCCGGCGCGAAGGCCGCGGGCGGTACCGCCAAGGCCGGCGGCACCAGGGCGAAGAGCGCTGCTTCGGGTGCCGCCGGCCGCGGAGCCAAGGCAGCCGGTTCGGCAGCTTCCGCGGGTGGCGGAACGCGCGGCAAGGCGGCTTCGGCGTCCGGCGGTGGGCGTAAGAAGTCCGGCGCCGCGGCTTCCGGCGGCAAGGGCGGCTCCGTCAAGAGTTCGAGCGGCGGCGCCAAGAGCGGCGGCGCAGGCGCGCCTTCTTCGGGGGGCAGCGGCGGCTCGGGGAGCTAAAGCGTAACGACGATCAGGTGAGGCTGGAGCCTGATTCCTCCCCGAGAGATCTCGGGGAGGAATTGCCGTCAGAATTTCATCCGGCCGCCCAAGGCGAAGATGAGCACGCGCTGGCCGTGGGCCCGGCCGTCGGTCAATATGTCGGTCTGCGCCGGAGTGCCGGCGTAGAATCGCTCGTCGCGGCTGATCGGGCTGTTTTCGAGATCGGTATAGCTGGCCGCGGCGTCGAGCGACATGTGCCCGTTCATCCGGAAGGTCGCCCCGACATTGTAATCGACCCGGTCGGCGTCGGGCACGCGCGGATCGCGGCCTGAATCGCGGGTTGGGGTCGGGTCTATCTGCACTCCGGCCCGAAGGGTCAGCCGCTCGCCGACCGCTTGGTCGAAGCCGACCGCGACGCTCCACGTATCCTTGTAATTCTGGACGATGGCGTTGCTGATCGGAGCCGCGATCTCGATCCGGTCGAACTTGCTCCAGCCGAAATGGACGGCCTGGGCATTGACCGTAAGGCCCCTGGCGACCCCGAGCCGGGTGCCGACGATGAGCTGCCAGGGCGTGGTGAATCGGGCGACGGTCCGCTGCCGAAGGTTACGCGTTGCGAGGGGGCCCTGGAGGCCGCTGATGTCGACCGGACCCTCGAGCTTGTGATCGACCGCGGATTTGTAGGCGATCCCGACCGTCGCCCGCTCGGACGGGCGGAGCTGGATTCCGGCGGTCCAGCCCCAGTCCCAGCCGTTGCCGGTCAGCCGGAGCCGGCCGTCGGCCGAGCCGGGGGCCAGATTGGGGAGCGCGTTCGAAAGCCAGGAGTCGCTATACTGGATATTGAGAGCGGCGCCCACGGCGAGCCAGTCGGTCGCCTCGACCGCGAGCGACGGCTGGAAATCGAGGGTGAGCAGTCGGCTGCGAATCGCGGAATAGCGCTGCCAGCCGGACGGGTCGTAGTCGCTGGTGAAGCTGAACGGAGCGGTGACGGCGAGCCCGACCGCGACCCGGTCGCCGAGCGGAAGCGCGACAGCATTGTTCGGGGCGATTCCGCGCAGGATCGGATCGCGAAGTTGCGACGGCCCCGCCACCGGGGCCGGCGGAGCGCCCGGCCGGTCGATCAGGGTGCCGGCGTCGTCGACCTTGCCCGAAGGCAGGATGCCGATGGCGCCGAAGGTCGCTTCGCGCTCGGTGACCCCGGCGATCGCCGCCGGGTTCCACCATAGCGACGCCGGGCCCTGATCGGCGACTTCTCCGGAATTCGCCCGGCCCCAGCCCCTGACCGATTGTTGCTGAAGATAGAATCCCGCCGCCTCGGCGGTGCCGGAAACGGTCATAACCAGGATCGCGGTCGTCCCGAAAAGCAACATGCGCCTCTCGGCGCCTCGGCACAGTCCAAGTCTCCCGGTCATAGTTTCCCCCGCATTCCAGTTCGCCCATCGTGTAGGAGTTAGAAACGAAATCTTTGTTTCTCAACCATTTTAATTTGTATCCGAAATGGATATTTGACGATCCAACTTCGGACCAATACGAGCCCCTGGGGCAACACCTAAACGGTTAACGCCCAAAACGTGCCCGCGCCCAATTGTTCCACAGCCGCTTATATGCTTATCAATGCGTACACCAAATGCTTGGGGCATAACGATGAATCAACACTTCAGCCTTCCGGTGCACGACGAGGCGATCCCGGTAGCGATCACCGGGGAGAGCCGAACGGGAATCCGGCCTCTCCAGCATCGCGAGCGTCCGGCCGGCACCCGCCTGTTCGACCTCGGCCAGCTCGAGGTCCGCTGGGAGGCGGAATCCGGCGCCTTGTGGACCCACATGACGCCGGTCGACCGGCCCAATTTCAACCGCGCCATGCTTCGCGACTTCGAGCGCTGGCAGGCGGAAATCGGGCGCGAGTTCGCCGATCCTCGGGAGGGCCTCAAATATCTCGTCCTCGGATCGCGCTTCCCCGGCATTTTTAACCTGGGCGGTGATCTCGAGCTGTTCGCGCGGTTCATCGAAGGCGGCGACCGCGAAGGCCTCATCCGCTACGGCCGCGACTGCGTCTCGATTCTCCACAACAACATGCGCCGGCTCGAGCTGCCGATCGTCACCATCGCGCTCGTCCAGGGCGACGCGCTCGGCGGCGGCTTCGAGGCGGTGCTGAGCTTCAACGTCGTGGTCGCCGAAAAGGGATCCCGCTTCGGCCTCCCGGAAATCGCCTTCGGCCTGTTCCCCGGAATGGGGGCGCACAGCCTGCTGTCGCGCAAGATCGGCCTCGCCCGCGCCGAGGAGATGATGCTTTCCAACCGCCTCTATTCGGCGGAAGAGATGCATGAGATGGGTCTCGTCCACATCCTCGCCGAGCCGGGCTGCGGCGAGGAAGCGGTGCGCGCCTATATCGCCAAGAACGGCCGCCGCCACGCGGGGCACCGCGGGATCTATCATGCCTCGAGCCTTTCCGATCCGGTCACCCTCGAAGAGCTGAATGCGATCGTCGAAGTCTGGGCGGACAGCGCCTTGCACCTGTGCGATGCGGACCTGAAGCTCATGCGCCGGCTGGGAAGCGCACAGACTAGGCTT
>JBAWCC010000223.1:0-25357 GCA_049590095.1 Allosphingosinicella sp.
GCTCGCCGCGGGCGCCGCCTTGGCCGAAGGCGACTGGCTTCTCTTCCTCCACGCCGACACGAGGCTCGCCTCGGGCTGGCGCGAAGCGGCGGAGCGGCACCGGTCGCGCCATCCGGGCAAGGCGGCCTGCTTCCGATTCCGGCTCGACGCGGACGAACGCCGGGCCCGGCTGGTCGAGGCCGGAGTGGCGCTTCGGGTTCGGCTGCTCGCTTTGCCTTACGGCGACCAGGGCCTCCTCCTCTCCCGCCGCCTCTACGACGAGACAGGCGGCTACCGGCCGCTGGCCTTGATGGAGGATGTCGATCTCGTCCGCCGGATCGGCGGGCGGCGGCTCGAGCGGCTCGGAGTCGAGGCGGTCACCTCCGCGACCCGCTGGCGCAGCGGCGGCTGGCTCCGGCGCTCGGCGCGCAACCTCCTCTGCCTCGCGCTCTACCGTTTCGGGATGAGCGCCGAGCGGGTAGCGAAGCTCTACGGCTGACGCGCGGGTGCCGTCCAAGGACGCGGCCTTGCTTAGCTTTCACGATGTCAAAGAGCCCGCCGATACGCGACTCGGCCACGGCTCGATTATAGTAGGAAAAATCCTGCAATACAAGAACAAAGAAAGAACATGAGTTCAGCCTTTTAGCGCCCGGCCGCAGATGGCATCGAGCTTCGCGAGCAGCGACGGGTCGCGCGATTCAGGCGCGGTGACGATCGCCGAGTCGAGCGCGGTGTCGATCGGGGAGGGCGCCCGCTCGCTGGGCAAAGCCTTTGCCAGATCCTCCACCAAGCGCCGGGCGAGGTCCGCATTGGCCGTCAGCCGGGCGATGATCGCCGAGACCTCGACCGCCTGCTCGCCCGCGCGCCAGCAATCGTAGTCGGTCACCATTCCGACGAGCGCATAGGGAAGCTCGGCCTCCCTCGCGAGCTTGGCCTCGGGCATGGCGGTCATCCCGATCACGTCGCAGCCCCAGCTCCGGTAGAGATCGCTCTCCGCCCGCGACGAGAATTGCGGCCCCTCCATTGCGAGGTAGGTGCCCCCTATGGCGACCTCCGCCCCGGCCGTCCCGCCCGCGGCGGCGAGCAGCGCCGAGAGCCGGGGGCAGACCGGATCGGCCATCGAGACATGGGTGACGAGGCCGGGGCCGAAGAAGCTCTTCTCGCGGGCGAAGGTCCGGTCGATGAACTGGTCGACGACGACGAACCGCCCGGGCGCGAGCGCCTCCCGGAGCGATCCGACCGCCGAGATGGCGACGAGGTCGGTGCAGCCGGCCCGTTTCAGGGCGTCGACATTGGCCCTTGCGTTGACCTGGCTCGGCGGGATCCGGTGGCCGCGGCCGTGGCGGGGCAGGAAGACGAATTTGACTCCGTGCAGCCGGCCGACCAGCAATTCGTCCGACGGCGCCCCCCAGGGCGTGTCGACCCCGATCCACTGCGCCTCCTCCAGCGCCTCCATCTCGTAAAGGCCCGAGCCGCCGAGGATTCCAATCGTCCATTCGCTCATCGAAGCTTCCTAGGGAGCGACGAGCAGGATGCGCAAGTCGCTGACGTTGGTCCCGGTGGGTCCGGTGACGAACAGGCCGCCGGTGCGGGCGAACCAGGCGCCGGAATCGTTCGCCTCGAGCGCCGCCTCGCCGCCCGGCGGAGCGCCGCCGTCGAAGAAGGCGCCCGCCGCCAAGCTGTCTCCGTCGATCCCGTCGGTATCGGCGGCGAGTCCGCAAACGTCTGCCCGCCCCCTCAGTGCGAGAGCCGCGGCGAGCGCATATTCCTGGTTGGGGCCGCCTCGCCCGGAGCCGCTCACGGTGACTGTGAGCTCGCCGCCCGAGATGAGGGCCGTGCCCGGCCCGGTCCGGAGAGCGAGAGCCGCATGTTCCAGTCCCGCTTCGCGCGCCTCGCCCTCACATTCGAGCAGTCGCACCGCGTAGCCGAGCCGACGGGCCATCGCTGCCGCGGCCTCCGTCGCGGTGCCGCCGTGAGCGACGAGGCGCCAGGCGCCCGGCACCTGCTTCGGACTCTCGGACCAGCCCCGCTCGGGCGGGGAGACGCCGTAACGCCGGAGAATCGCCCGCGCCTCGGCGATGCTCGAAGGATCGGCCACCGTCGGCCCCGACCCGACGTCTTCCGGGGCGTCCCCCACGACATCCGAGATGGCGAGAGTCAGCAGCGTGGCGGGCGCCGCCGCGAGCGCCAGCCGTCCGCCCTTGAAGCGCGACAAGTGGCGGCGGACGCAGTTGATCTCCCTCACGCTCGCCCCGGACCGAAGCAGCGCCCGGGTCAGCTCCTGAGTCTCGGCCAGCGCCAGCCCGGTCCCCGGCAGGCAGGCGAGCGAGGATGCGCCGCCGCTGAGCAGGACGAGGACGAGATCCCCTTCGCCCGCACCCGCGGCGAGCGCGAGCAGCCGTCCGGCCGCGGCGACGCTGCTTTCGTCGGGCACCGGGTGGGCGGCGCCGATCCTCTCGATCGTGTTGAGCGAGCCTGCGCTGCCAGGCGGAGCCACCGCCAGCCCCGACAGATCGCCCTTCCAGCGCGCCTCCACCGCCCGAGCCATCGGCACCGCCGCCTTGCCGAGCGCGAGGAGGATGGTCCGGCCCGGCGGCGGCTCGGGGAGATACGGCGGAAGCACGCGCTCGGGCAGGCATGCCTCCACTCCCGCTCGCCAGATCGCTTCCAGATGCTCTCGCGACATGCCTTGGGCTTGGCGCTTCGCAGCGGCTTCATCAAGCGCTAGGCTGGCCCGGTGAAACGCGCCACCCGCATCGCCCTACGCGCCCTCGCCGCCCTTCTCGCCGTCCCGATCCTCTATTTCCTCGCCGCCCTGATCCTGGGCGCGGTCCCCGCCAATCGCGGCTGGCAGGAAGCGAGGGAGGGGGTGACGGTCTTCGTCCGAACCAACGGAGTCCATACCTGGATCCTGGTGCCCAAGGTCACGCCCGAGATGGACTGGCGCCCGCTCGTTCCCGGAGGCCATCTGAAGGACAGGGGCTGGGGCAACGGCAATTACGTGGCGCTCGGCTACGGCAACCGAACCTTCTACCTCGAAACCCCGACCTGGGGCGACCTCACCATGAAGAACGCCTTCCTCGCCGTCTTCGGCCAGGGACGGAGCCTGATGCACGCCGATCACGATCACGATCCGAAGGCGAGCGGGGATACGAGGCCGATCAAGCTCCGGCGCGACGAATATCGCCGGCTGGTCCAATTCGCCCGAGCGAGCTTCCAGTACGACGCTGAGGGGCGGACGATGCCCATATTGGGCCGCGGCTACGGGACGTCCGACATGTTCTACGAGGCGGTCGGCCCGTACAGCGCCGTCTACACCTGTAACAGCTGGACCGGGGCCGCAATGCGTCATGCCGGGGTCAGGACGGGCATCTGGACGCCGCTTTCCCAGAGCATCATGTGGCGATTGCAGTGAGGGAACAGTCGCTTTTCCGCAGGGCGGCGACAAACTTCACCGGCCGCGCGGAAAAGTGGCTGTCCCCCTTCCGCCCCCTGCGTTAGAGACTCATCCAACCGGTAAACCACAGGGGGTTTCGATGGCGAAGATACTCGGCAACTTCCATCTCGCGCTCGTCATCGGGGTCGTCCTGATGCTGGCGGCGATGTTCGGCCTTCACGGCGGCCTGATCGGCGACGGCAGCTACGACTGGTCGCAATTCATGCGCTACCTGCACATATTCGCCGGAATCCTGTGGATCGGGCTGCTCTATTATTTCAACTTCGTTCAGATCCCGACCATGCCCAAGGTGCCGGCGGAGCTGAAGCCGGGAGTCACCAAGCATATCGCGCCCGTCGCCTTGTTCTGGTTCCGCTGGGCGGCGCTGGCCACCGTGATCCTCGGCCTCTTCACCGGCGAGATGAAGGAGGGCGGCTATTCGGCCCGGGCGCTGGGCCT
Organism: Allosphingosinicella sp.; assembly: GCA_049590095.1. GTDB lineage: Bacteria > Pseudomonadota > Alphaproteobacteria > Sphingomonadales > Sphingomonadaceae > Allosphingosinicella. The sequence goes on from JBAWCC010000223.1 coordinate 3,875, forward strand.
GCAGGAGAATTACACGACGATCGGCATCGGCATGTGGCTCGGCATCATCATGGCCGCGAACGTATGGTTCATCATCTGGCCGAACCAGAAAAAGGCGCTCGGGATCGTCCCCGCGGCCGACGACGTCAAGGCGCGCTCCGCCTCGGTCGCGATGATGGGAAGCCGAACCAACCTCATCCTCTCGCTCCCGATGCTTTATTGCATGGTCCTCTACGCGCACCTCGGCGCCTGAATTCGAAAAGCCGCCGCGGATGACGAAAGGCTGGTCCTTTTCGATCGATCGCGGCGGCACCTTCACCGACATCGTCGCCCAGGCGCCGGACGGCCGGCTTCTGACCGCCAAATTGCTCTCGGAAAATCCCGAGCAATATGACGACGCCGCCGTCGAGGGGATCAGGCGGATGACCGCCGAACATGGCGATGCTCCGCTCGACTCGGTGAAGATGGGCACCACCGTCGCCACCAACGCCTTGCTCGAGCGCAAGGGCGAGAAGCTCCTCCTCGCCATCACGCGGGGCTTCGGCGACGCTCTGCGGATCGGCTACCAGGCCCGGCCCGACATCTTCGCCCGGCGGATCGTCCTGCCCGAGGCGCTCTACAGCCACGTCATCGAGATCGACGAGCGGGTGACCGCGGAAGGCGAAATGCTTCGGAAGCTCGACCTCGAAGCCGCACGCGCCTCTCTCATGAGCGCTTACGAGGCGGAATATCGGGCGGTCGCGATCGTCCTGATGCACGGCTGGCGCTGGACCGCGCACGAGGCGGCGCTCGCGGCGCTGGCGGAGGAGATCGGCTTCACCCAGGTTTCGGCCAGCCACCGCGTGGGGCCGCTGATCAAGCTGGTCGGGCGCGGCGACACGACGGTCGTCGACTCCTATCTGTCGCCGGTCCTTCGCCGCTACGTCGACCGCGTCGTCGCGGCGTTGGGAGCACAAGCGCGCCTCTTCTTCATGCAATCGTCGGGCGGCCTAACCGACGCTTCCGCCTTCCAGGGCAAGGACGCGATCCTCTCCGGTCCCGCCGGCGGAATCGTCGGAATGGCGAAGACTGCGAGCGAGGCCGGATTCGACCGGGTGATCGGCTTCGACATGGGCGGCACCTCGACGGACGTGTCGCATCATGCCGGCGGGTACGAGAGAACCAACGAGACCGTCGTCGCCGGAGTCCGGGTCCGTGCCCCGATGCTCGAGATCCACACGGTGGCCGCGGGCGGCGGCTCGGTCTGCCATTTTGACGGGACCCGCTTCAGGGTCGGTCCCGACAGCGCCGGCGCCATGCCCGGCCCGGCCTGCTACCGCCGCGGCGGGCCGCTTACCATCACCGACTGCAACGTCGTCCTCGGCAAGATCAGGCCCGAGCATTTCCCCTGCGTCTTCGGACCCGGCGGCAACCAGCCGATCGACGCAGCGGCCTCCCACGCTTTGTGCGAGGCGATCGGGGCGGAGGCCGGCATGTCGGCGCTCGAAGCGGCCGCCGGCTTCGTCCGGATCGCCGTCGACAACATGGCGAGCGCGATCAAGCGGATTTCGATCGCCCGCGGCCATGACGTCACCCGCTACACCCTGGCCTGCTTCGGCGGCGCCGGCGGCCAGCACGCCTGCCTCGTCGCCGACGCGCTCGGAATGGAGCGGGTGATGATCCATCCGCTCGCCGGAGTGCTCAGCGCCTACGGGATGGGTCTCGCCGACATGGTCGAGCTTCGCCAGCGAAGCATCGGGAGCGAGGCGCTGGAGGCGGTGCTCGAGGAGCTGGCGGGCGAGGCGGAGACGGCGCTGCGGCGGCAGGGGGTCGAAGCGGTCGAGCTGAAGCGGCGGGCGGCGTTGAGGTACGAGGGGAGCGATTCCAGCCTCGAGGTGGAGGCGGGCGAATTCGACGAGATGCGGGCGGCGTTCGAAGAGGCGCACCGCACGCGGTTCGGCTTCGTGTCGCCCGAGACGGCGGTGGTCGTGGAAACGGCGATCGTCGAAGCTTTGGCCTCCCCATCGCCAGATGGGGAGGGGGACCATGCGCAGCATGGTGGAGGGGTAGATGGCGCAGACCTGTTCCAGTTACCCCTCCACCACCCTTCGGGTGGTCCCCCTCCCCATGCTTCGCATGGGGAGGATTTGTTCGACCGCTCCACCCTCGCCCGCGGCACCCTCGTCACCGGCCCCGCCCTCATAATCGACCCCTCCGCCACCACCGTTGTCGAACCCGGCTGGCAGGCCGAGGTCGACCCCCTCGACAACCTCATCCTCACTCGCTCCGTGCCCCGCGAAACCACCCACGCCATCGGCACCTCCGCCGACCCCGTCATGCTGGAAGTCTTCAACAATCTGTTCATGGCGGTCGCCGAGGAGATGGGGGTCGCGCTCCAGAACACGGCTTCCTCGGTCAATATCAAGGAGCGGCTCGATTTCTCCTGCGCCTTGTTCGATTCCGGCGGCGCCCTGATCGCCAACGCGCCCCACATCCCGGTCCATCTCGGCTCGATGGGCGATTCGATCCGGACGATCATCGAGGCGCGCGCAGAGAGAAGGGACGGTCGCGGCATCCGCGAAGGCGACGTCTACGTCCTCAACGCCCCCTATCGCGGCGGTACCCATCTGCCCGACATCACCGTGATCATGCCGGTCTTCGCGGAACAGGGCGATTCCGCTCCGGCCTGGTTCGTTGCGGCGCGCGGCCACCATGCCGACATCGGCGGGATCGCTCCGGGCTCGATGCCGCCGGACAGCCGCACCATCGCCGACGAAGGGGTCCTGATCGACAACGCTCTGCTGGTCGACGAGGGCCGCTTCCTCGAAACCGAGATCCGCGCCCTGCTCGCCTCCGGCCCGTGGCCGGCGCGGCGCCCGGATCGCAACGTCTCCGATCTCAAGGCCCAGATTGCCGCCTGCGCCCGCGGAGCGGCCGAAATGCGCCGGGTGGCCGGCGAATATGGGCGCGGGGTGGTCGACGCCTATATGGGGCACGTCCAGGCCAATGCCGAGGAGGCGGTACGGCGGCTGATCGGGCGTCTTAGCGACGGCGATTTCCGCTATGCGATGGATAATGGCGCCGAGGTTTGCGTCAGCGTCCGGGTCGATCCCGCCGGCCGTTCGGCGGTCGTCGACTTCACCGGCACCAGCGCCCAGCAGCCGAACAATTTCAACGCGCCTTATTCGATCTGCCGGGCGGCGACGCTCTATGTCTTCCGAACCCTGGTCGACGATGCGATCCCGATGAACGACGGCTGCCTTCGCCCGATCACGCTCGTCGTTCCGGAGGACTCGATGCTCAATCCGCGCTATCCCGCCGCGGTCGTCGCGGGCAATGTCGAGACCAGCCAGGTGATCACCGACGCCTTGTTCGCCGCCTGCCGCGCGCTGGCGCCGAGCCAGGGGACGATGAACAATTTTACCTTCGGCGACGCCGAGCACCAATATTATGAGACGATCGCGGGCGGCGCCGGCGCCGGCCCCGATTTCGACGGAGCGAGCGCGGTCCAGACCCATATGACCAACAGCCGCCTCACCGACCCCGAAATACTCGAGACGCGCTTTCCGGTGCTGGTCGAGCGCTTCGCGATCCGCCGCGGGAGCGGTGGCGAGGGCGCCCACAAGGGCGGCGACGGGGTCGAGCGCCACATCCGCTTCCGGACGAGGATGCGCGCCAACATCCTCTCCAACCGGCGCGAGGTCGCTCCGCGCGGGATCGAGGGGGGAGGCGACGCGGAGCCGGGGGTGAACCAGGTGATCCGGGCGGACGGCACGGTGGAGACCCTGGGTGCGACCGCGTCTGCGGAGATGCGGGAGGGAGATTTGTTCGTGATCGAGACTCCGGGGGGAGGGGGATACGGCCCGTCCCGTCATTCCGGCGAAGGCCGGAATCCATGAACATTGCCCTTTTAGGAGATGCCCGTGTTCATGGATCCCGGGTCAAGCCCGGGATGACGGGGGCTCGGCCATGACCTATCTCCCCCTTCTCGGAATCCTCATCATCATCCTCGGCTTCGCGCTGCGCTTCAACCCGATGGTGGTGGTGCCGGTGGCGGCAATCGCGACCGGGCTGCTTGCGGGTCTCGATCCGGTCGAGGTGATCTCCAAGCTCGGCAAGGCCTTCAACGACAGCCGACTGATCGCCGTCCCCTGGATCGTCCTTCCGGTCATCGGCCTGCTCGAGCGCTACGGCCTTCAGCAACGGGCGAGGGCGGTCATCTCCGGCTTCCGGGCCGCGACCGTCGGCCGGCTGCTCATCCTTTACCTCCTCTACCGCCAGGCCATCTCCGCCATCGGACTTCACTCGACCGCGGGCCATCCGCAGACGGTCCGTCCCCTGGTCGCTCCGATGGCGGTCGCCGCCGCCGAGAACAGGCACGGGCCGCTCGACGAGGCGACCAGGGACAAGGTCAAGGCCCATGCCGCGGCGACCGACAATGTCGGCCTGTTCTTCGGCGAGGATATCTTCTTCGCGATCGGATCGATCGTCCTCATCCAGCAGACCCTCGAGGCCTACGGCATCTCGCTCTCGCCGCTCGAGCTCGCCGTCTGGGCAATCCCGACCGCGATCGCCGCCTTCATCGTCCACAGCACGCGGCTGATGCTTCTCGATCGCTCCCTCGCTGCTCCCCGGCGAAGGCCGGGGCCCAGTGACGGCTCCGGATCCGGGCCCCGGCGTTCGCCGGGGAGCGGGGAGGCGCGGCCATGATCACCGGCCAGCATGTTCTCTACCTGGTCGGAGCGATGTTCGCCGCCTTCGCCTTGCTCAGCGCCGTCGACAGAACGAACCCCAGGCGCCTCGGCAACGCCGCCTTCTGGGGCCTGTTCGCCCTGAGCCTGATCGCGGGCTCCTGGCTGGGCGACTTCGCCAACGGCTGCATCGTCCTCGCGCTCGCCGCGCTGGCCGGCTTCAAGCTGATCGGCCGGGGCGCTCCGGAAACGGGCGATTCCGAACGCGAGGCGAGAGGCGAGCGCTTCGGCAACGCCTTGTTCCTTCCGATCCTGATCGTGCTGGTCGTCGCGGTGACCGGAACCCTCCTCTACCTCTACACCCCGCTCTTCGAGACCGGGCTGTTCGAGAAGAATCGCGAGACCTTCATCCTGCTCTGCGCCGGGGTCCTGATCGCGCTCGCGGCGATCTTCGCCTGGCTGAAGCCGCCGCCGCTGGCTCCGCTCCAGGAGGGGCGGCGGCTGATCGACGCGGTAGGCTGGGCGGCGGTGCTCCCGATGATGCTCGCCGCTTTGGGAGTCGTCCTCGCCGACACTGGCGTGGGCCGGACGATCGGCGGGCTCATCCTGACCGTGATCCCGGACGGAACCGTCTTCCCCGCGGTGGTCGCCTTCGGCCTCGGAATGGCGCTGTTCACCATCCTCACCGGCAACGCCTTCGCCGCCTTCCCGGTGATGGCGACGGCGATCGGAGTGCCGCTTCTGATCCAGGGCTATGGCGGCGATCCGGCGGTGATCGGGGCGATCGGGATGCTGGCCGGCTTCTGCGGAACTCTGATGACCCCGATGGCCGCGAACTTCAACCTCGTGCCGGCCGCCCTGCTCGAGCTCAAGGACCAGAACGGAGTGATCAAGGCGCAGATCGGAACGGCGCTGCCGATGCTCGCGATCAACATCCTGCTCATCTACTTCCTCGCGTGGCGCTGATCCGTCATTGCGAGGAGCGCAGCGACGCGGCAATCCAGTCGCGGCGGATGGAACGGCCGCAGCGCTGGATTGCTTCGCTTCGCTCGCAATGACGGGATAACCATGCACCACCTCACCCCCGAAACCGCCGCCCGCTTCGCCGGGATCGCGCTCGGCCATGTCACCCGCGAATTCCCCCACAAGCTCGACCACGTCATGGACGGGCCGGAAGACGTCCAGTCCCCGCGGGACCTCCATCCGATCTTCTTCGGAAGCTTCGACTGGCACAGCTGCGTCCACGGCTGGTGGCTGATGCTCCGGCTTCGGCGGCTCTTTCCCGATCTGCCGGTAGCTCGCCAGGTGGAGACGCTGGCCGACGAGATGCTCGCCCCGGGCAAGGTCGCCGGCGAGCTCGACTATCTCGACAGGGCCTATTCGGGCGGCTTCGAAAGACCCTATGGCTGGGCCTGGCTGCTCGCTCTCCACGCCGAGGCGCAGCGCCACGGCGACCGGCCCTGGGCGGCGGATCTCGAACCGCTCGCCCGGGCCTTCTCCGATCGCTTCAAGCTCTATTTGCCCAGGCTCACCTATCCGATCCGGGTCGGAACCCATTTCAACAGCGCCTTCGCGATGATCCTCGCGCTCGAATGGGCCGAAGCGAACGATCCGTCGCTCGCCGGCCGGATCCGGGAGCGGGCGCGGACCTGGTACGGGCAAGACCGCGACTGCCGGGCCTGGGAGCCGGGCGGCGACGAATTCCTCTCCTCCGCTTTGACCGAAGCCCTGTGCATGCGGCGGACGCACGGCGACGACCAATTCCAGAGCTGGTTCGCCTATTTCCTCCCCGACCTCGCCGCCGGCGAGCCGCGCAGCCTGTTCACCCCGGCCACCGTCTCCGACCGGTCGGACGGCAAGATCGCCCATCTCGACGGCCTCAACCTCAGCCGCGCCTGGTGCTGGCGCCAGCTCGCCCCGGCGCTCGGGCCGGAGCTGGCGGAGCTCACCCGGCGCACCGCCGACGAGCATCTCGACTCGAGCCTCCCCCATGTCGCCGGCGACTATATGGGCGAGCATTGGCTCGCGACCTTCGCCCTGCTGGCGCTGGAGGGCTGAGATGCGACGGCTCAAGGCGGGCGAGATCGGCTTGCTCGAAGAGGCGTTCGGCGACCGGATCGATTATGCGCGGGTGCGCCTTCGCTCGGGCGCCGGCCGCAACGTCGCGGCGATGATCGCCTTCAGGAACGGCAACACCGCGATCACCTTGCGCCGGAATATCTATTTCCGAACCCACTACAGCGACGATTATTCGAAGGCGGGCGTCTTCGCCCGATCGCTCTTCCACCACGAAATGACCCACGTCTGGCAATATGCGAAACTGGGCGTCCCGCGCTTCTTCGCCCGCTACGCCCGCGACCTCGCCGCCTGCCGGTTCGACGCCCGCGCCTTGTATCTTTACGAAGAAGGCGAGACGCCCTTCGCCGGAGCGCGGCTTGAAGCCCAGGCGCAGATGGTCGGCGATTATTGCGATGCGAAGCTGGTCGGCGATACGCGGCGTCTGGCCCGGCTGGCGCGCAATCTGAAGGGAAGCGGCTTCTACGGCCTTTGACTTTCTAACTTCGGTGCCTGGCACGTGCCAGGCACCAAGGAAAAGTCCTAGGCGGCGACCAGCGCGCGCTGGTCCTCGCGGCCCATCGAGATCAGGAATGGGTCGGCCGCCTGCATCTCCTGGAAGTCGTGCTTCGAGCGAAGGCCGGTCCATTGGATCGCGATCAGGGCCTGGGCGATGGCGCCGCCGAGCGTGTCGCCGGGGCCGAGCAGGACGATCCGATCAGGCGCATGCTCCTTGACCGCCACCTGGATCGCCCGGGTGAAATCGTAGGTTTCGAGGATCTGGTGGACGAAGGTGTAATCGTGGAGGGCGCGCGGCTCGGCGGCGAAAGGCCTCCAGATATGGCCGCGGCCGTCGATCATCGGAACGTCGGGCGAGCGGAACCAGCCGACGGAAAGCTGCTCTAGGGCGCGCTCGGAGGAGCCGGCCATGAGCGGCGTGTGGAAGGGGCCGTGATTGACCAGCCGGAGCGGTTCCCGGGCGGGAGTCGGCGGCGCTTCGGCGAGGAGCGCGGCGAGGCCGGGCTCGTTGCCGGCGAAGACGATCATCCCGCCGAGCTCGATCGAGACGTGGAGCCTGCAGCCGTCGCGGGCATGGATCGCGGCGGCGAGCGCAAGCATCTGCTCGCGAAGGCCGGGAAGCTCGCGCCAGTCCTCGCCGACGAGGGTGAGGAGGACCTGCCCGCCGGGCTCCCCCGCCTGGCTGTTCTCGCCCATCGCGTCGATGATCCGGAAGCCCTGCTCGGCATCGACCGCCCCGGCGACCGCGAGCGCGCTGTACCAGCCCATCGAATTGCCGGTGACCGCCGCGATGTCGAAGCGATCGCGGTCGAGGGCCAGGAAATCCGCGTAGGAGGCGGCGAAGATGAGCGGCGAGGCGATGTCGCCGCGCGTGTGCAGGGCGGGGCTGAAGCGGTCGGCGCCGTCGAGCTCGGAAATGGTCGGCTGGCCGCGCTCGGAGCGAAGCCGGTCGAACAATGTGAAGAGATCGCCGCGATTTGCATGGAATCGCCTCAGATAGCCAAGCTCGGCCTTGCCGTAGGTGCCCCGGCCCGGACACACGACCAGCGCTTTCCGCCGCTCAGCCACGGACCGTCTCCAGCGCCGCAGCAACGATCGAGTCGCGGCTCGGGAGGGTCAGGGTCGCGGCGCGGCCGAGCGGGATGAAGCTGTCCTCGGCCGTGATCCGCCGGGTCCGGACCCCGGGCGCGCGTTCGGCGAACAGGGCCATCAGGGCCTCGCTCTGCGACCCGGTCTTGCGGCATTCGTCGACGATCAGAATCCGCTCGCAGCCCGCCACCGCGTCGAGCAGCCCTTCCTCGTTCACGGGCGCAAGCCAGCGCAGGTCGATCACCCTCGCTTTCACGCCATGCCGCTCGCCGAGGATTCGCTCGGCCTGGCGGGAAAGGTAATAGCCGTTGGCGTAGCTGACGATGGCGAGGTCGGTGCCGTCGCCATGGACTGCGACGTCCCCCAGCCGGATCGGCCTCGCCGAGCCCGGCGCCTTATAGGTCGAGGTCCACAGCGCATCGCCTTCCTCGTGAAGGTCGCGGGTCATGTAGAGCGCGATCGGCTCGACGAAGACGATGACCCGCTGCTCCTCCAGCGCCAGCCGGACGCATTCGCGCAGCATCTCGACCGAGTCGGCGCCGTTGCTCGGGCAGGCGAGGATAAGGCCCGGAATGTCGCGGAAGATGGCGAGGCTGTTGTCGTTGTGGAAATGGCCGCCGAACCCCTTCTGGTAGCCGAGGCCCGCGATCCGGATGATGGTGGGGTTGGTATATTGGCCGTTGGAGAAGAAGCTCAAGGTCGCCGCCTCGCCGCGGATCTGGTCCTCGGCATTGTGGACGTAGGCGAGGAACTGGATCTCGGTGATCGCGAGCAGGTCGTTATGGGCGGCGCCGATTCCGAGGCCGAGGATGGACTGCTCGTCGAGCAAAGTGTTGATCACCCGGCACGATCCGAACCGCTCGTGGAGCTTGGCGGTGACGTTGTAGACCCCGCCCTTTGGCCCGACATCCTCGCCGGCGACGATGATGTTGGGATGAGCGAGCATCAGGTCGGCCAGCGCCCAGCTCAGCAGGCGGGCCATGTGCTGCGGCTTGTCGATCATGCTCCGGTCGCGGGCGAACAGGGCCTCGCGCTGCTCGGGCGTCGGCGTGTTGGCCCGGGCCGGCGGGCGTTTTGGCGGAACGATGCTCGCCATCACGTCCTTGCTCGTCGTCAGCTTGGGCCGCGTGATCGCTTCTTCCGCGACTCGGGCGAGTGTGGCCTCCGTCTCGTTGTATATGTCGAGGATCTGGCTTCCGGACATCAGGTCCTCCTCGATCAGCAAGGCGGCGCTGTAGAGCAGGGGGTCGCGCTCCTCGTCCTGCTCGATCTGGGCCTTGCTGAGATAGGTGGCCTGGACGTCCGAGCCGGCATGGCCGTAGAGCCGGACGCAATCCATGTGGAGGAAGACCGGCCGGCGCCGGGTCCGGGCGATCCGGGCCGCCTCGCGGGCGCCGCGCCAGGAATCGGCCATGTCGAGGCCGCTGCAATGGACGTAGTCGAGCCCCGGCCGGCTCCGGAACGAGGCCGCGATCCAGCCCGGCGGAGTGCGGGTCGATATCCCGATGCCGTTGTCCTCGCACAGGAAGACGATCGGCATCGGCGTGCCCTGAAAGGCGGCCCAGGCGGCGGTGTTGAACGCGCCCTGGGCGGTCGAATGGTTGGCGGAGGCGTCGCCGAAGCTTGCGAGGACGATCGAATCGCAGGGTAAGGCGGTCTCGTCCAGCCTAAGCATCCTGGCGATGCCGATGCTGAACGCGGCGCCGACCGCCTTGGGGAGATGCGAGGCGATGGTGCTGGTCTGCGGCGGAATGAAGAGCGGCTTCGATCCGATCACCTTGTGCCGGCCGCCCGAAATCGGGTCCTCGGCCGAGGCGGCGAAGCTGAGCAGCATGTCCCACAAGGGCGTCTGGCCCGGAAGCTTCTTGGAACGGTGGATCTGGAAGGCGTTGGAACGGTAGTGGAGGAAGGCCATGTCGTCGATCCGCAGCGCCTCGGCGAGCGCGGCGTTGTTCTCGTGGCCCGAGCTCCCGATCGTGTAGAAGCCCTCGCCCCGCGCCTGAAGCCGGCGCGAGAGGCGGTCCATCTGGCGGCTCGCGACCTGGCTGTAGAAGAGCTCGACCATCGCCTCGGGAGAAAGGCCGATTTCGGCCGGCCGGACTTCGCTGGTGCGGCGCGGCAGGTTTCCGTCCCGCACCCGGGCGACGAACTTTGCGTGAATGGCTTCGGCGGCGTCCATTGCGGGCGACTAACCGCGTTGCGGTGGAATGGGAAGAACCCGTCATTGCGAGGAGCGAAGCGACGAAGCAATCCAGCACTGTGCCCGAGGCCGCACTGGATTGCTTCGCTCCACTCGCAATGACGGCCCGCTTCCCGCCCTCTTGACCTGACGTTTACGTAAAGTAGTGAGAAAGGCGAACCCAGCGGGAGGAGAGACCCATGAACAAGAGCGAAATGGCCGCGGCCCTCAACGAGAAGAGCGCCTGGCTTCCCGGCAAGAGGGTGAAGCTCGATTTCGGCCCGGAAGGCGCGGTGATGCTCGACGGCGCCGCCGGCCAGGTGACCGAGGAGGACGGCCCGGCCGACACGACGATCAAGGTCGCCTGGGAAGACTGGCAGGCGATGAGCGACGGCAAGCTGGACGGAATGACCGCCTTCATGCAGGGCAAGCTCAAGGTCGAGGGCGACATGTCCAACGCCATGCAGCTGCAGGGCGTGCTGGCGAAGCTGAGGAGCTGAGGCGAGCCCTCCCCTCCCGGCAAGGGAGGGGAGGAGGCAGCGAAAGCCGGAGCCCAGCTCTACCGAGGCGGCACCGCGCCCTTCTCCGGCCAGCCGCCGGCGCCGATCCGGCGTACCCGCAGCTCCACCGTCTTCGCCGGTGGCGAATCGCCGCCGACCCGTTCTCCAACCTCGTGCCACTCGCCGTCCTTGACCGTCGCCGTGTAGCGCACGACCGCGCCGGGCCCGGCCGGGTGAGACCAGCTGAAGCCGTCGGGGCGCACGGTCAGCGGATAGTCTCCCGCATAGCCCATGGCGTGGGAGCGCATCGAATAGCTTCGCTTGACGGGATCGTAGGAGATGATCGCGAAGGCGTTGAACTGTGTCTTGCCGGCGGAATCATAGCCTCGGCCCTCGACCAGCCTGACGGTGCCGTCCAGCAAGGTTCCCACCCGCTCGGTATGGCGCATCTCGCCGGGCGCCTCCTCGGCCCGAGCCGTGCCCCGCCACTCGCCGTCGAGAAAGGCGAGCGCCTTCATCGCCTCGCGCTGCGCCGCCATCCGGGCGGCGGGATCCCAGGGTCCCGCCGAGGGGTTGGGCGCGGATTCGGGCTGGGCCGAGGCGGCGGAGGCGATCAGGGTCGCCACGAGCAGGATCTTCGTCATCTTCGTCTCCTTATCCGTTGCCCGCCGCCGCCCGGGTCAGCTTCTCGATCCGGTCGAGCCAGTTGTTCCAGGCCTGGCGGCCTCGGTGGGTAAGGGTGAGCCGGGTCTGCGGCTTGCGACCCGAGAAGCTCTTGGCGACGCTGACATATCCGGCCTCCTCGAGCTTGCCGATGTGTGCCGAGAGATTGCCGTCGGTCGCCCCGACCTTGTCCCGAAGCTCGGTGAACAGGGTCGTCTCGACCGCCGCGAGATAGGCGATAATGCCGAGCCGGATGCGGCCGTGGATGACATCGTCGAGACGGCTGTGATCGAACGGATTTTCCGCCATCGGATCAGCGCGGCTCGGCCCTGAGCAGGACGAGGCCGGGCAGGAGCATTGTGAGCGCGACTCCGGCGGCGGCGAGAAGATAGCGGTCAGGCGACAGGATGAGGGCGGTGAACAGCCCGACCATGGCCACCGCGGCCACGCCCGCCGCGACGGTCGGGCGGCTCCTGGCCAGCGAGCCGGTGACGATCAGGGCGCAGGCATAGACGGCGAAGGCGACCGGAACGATCCAGTCGAACGCCGCCGGGCCCGCCCCCGAGCCCGCAGCGGCCATGCAGCCCGCGAACATCGAGCCGATGGCGGCGGCCGCGGCCATCCAGACCGTCCGGGTCGCGCGATTGCCGGCCGAGCCGGCGCCCGCCTTTGCCGGCATGCTTCGCGCCAGCACCAGCTGACCGGCAATTCCGAGCACGGAGAAGCCGATCCAGATGATCGCGAAAATGCGGTTCCCGTCGCCGATCGCTCCGGTGAGAGCGAGATGATGGGCGATATAGGCGGCGGTCAGGAGCAGCCCCCACCAAGCCATGAACCGGCCGCCGAGAAGTGGCGCGTGGGCGCCGCTTTCGGCAAGCCGGCGGACATAGCGGAGGTCTTCGTGGGTCGAGTCGGCGCTGGTCATATGCTTTCGCTCCAGAGAACTCTATAACGCAAAGTACTCTGCAATGCTTGCATCTGTCAAGAGGGGATGACGGCACGGCGGATTGACCTCGCTTGCTTCGTCCGCCTATCGCCCACCGGTTCAGCGAGGAGCGGTGAATGAAGAAAACCTGTCCCGATGCCGCCGCGGCCCTCGACGGGCTGCTGTTCGACGGAATGACGATCTGCGCCGGCGGCTTCGGCCTGTGCGGAATCCCGGAGCGGCTGATCGATGCGATCCGCGACAACGGAGTGAAGGATCTGACCTTCGTGTCGAACAATGCCGGGATCGACAACGAGGGGCTCGGCAAGCTTCTGCGCACCCGCCAGATCCGCAAGATGATCTCCTCCTACGTGGGCGAGAACAAGGAGTTCGAGCGGCAATATCTGGCCGGCGAGCTCGAGGTCGAGTTCTGCCCGCAGGGCACGCTCGCCGAGCGCTGCCGGGCCGGCGGCGCCGGAATCCCGGGCTTCTATACGAAGACCGGGGTCGGGACGATCGTCGCCGAGGGCAAGGAGACCAAGGTCTTCGACGGCGAGGAATATGTGCTCGAGCGCGGAATTCGAGCCGACCTCTCGATCATCAAGGGCTGGAAGGCCGACGAGGCCGGCAACCTCGTCTTCCGCAAGACCGCCCGCAATTTCAACCAGCCGATGGCGACCGCGGGCAAGGTCTGCGTCGCCGAGGTCGAGGAGATCGTCCCGGTCGGAAGCCTGGACCCCGACTGCATCCACCTGCCCTCGATCTACGTGAAGAGGATGATCCTCGGCGCGCCTTACGACAAGAAGATCGAGTTCCGCACGGTGCGGCAGAGAGAGGCGGCTTGATGTGCGTCGCCAAGTTGACTAAGTAGCTTAGTCATGAGCTCGAGCCCATTCAAAAAGACGGCTCCGTCGATCGTGACGGTGCATGAGGCCAAGACCCATCTCTCGCGCCTCCTCTCAGAGGTTGAGGCTGGCGGCGAGGTGATCGTGGCTCGAGGCTCCAAACCCGTGGCCAGGATCGTGCCGCTGGAGCCGGTACGCGCCAAGAAGCGTCAGCTCGGCTGGTTGCGGCACGATAGCCAAGGGAGCGACCCGCTTGCCTACGGCTTCTGGGATCCGTTGCCGGACGACGAGCTCGATCTCTGGAATGGCGAATCGCTTCCTTCCGATCCACTGTATCACTCACCGAAAGCATGAGACTGCTTCTCGATACGCACGCCCTGATCTGGGCTGCGCAGGAACCGGAGTTGCTTTCGGACAAGGCGAGGGGCGGAATCGAGGCAGGCGCAAACGACGTCTATGTCAGTGCCGCGTCGGCGTTCGAGATCGCTACCAAGTACAGGCTCGGGAAATTGAAGGTTAGCCCCACTCTAGCCGAGAATTTCATCGACGAGGTCGATCGCTGCGGGTTTTCGACCTTGCCGATTCAGGCGGAGCACGGGCAGAGGGCCGGGTTGCTTGCGATCAAGCACAAGGACCCTTGGGACCGTATGCTGATAGCGCAAGCTCAGATCGAGGGCATGCGCCTGGTTTCAAACGAGGCGTTGTTCGACGACTTCGCCGTATCGCGCTACTGGTAAGGAGCACTGCATGCCCTGGGACCGCAACCAAATGGCCGCCCGCGCCGCCAAGGAGCTTCGCGACGGCTATTACGTCAATCTCGGAATCGGCATCCCGACGCTCGTCGCCAACAACATCCCCGAGGGGATGGAGGTGACCCTCCAGTCGGAAAACGGGATGCTCGGGATCGGGCCTTTCCCTTTTGAGGACGAGGTCGATCCGGACCTGATCAACGCAGGCAAGCAGACGATCAGCGAGCTCGATTCCTCCTCCTATTTCGGCTCCGAGCAGAGCTTCGCGATGATCCGCGGCGGCCATATCGACCTCACCGTGCTCGGCGCCATGGAGGTGTCGGAGGGCGGCGACATCGCCAACTGGATGATTCCCGGCAAGATGGTGAAGGGGATGGGCGGGGCGATGGACCTCGTCGCGGGGGTCAAGAAGATCATCGTCGTCATGGAGCACAATAGCAAAAGCGGCGACCCCAAGTTCATTCCCGAATGCACCCTGCCGCTCACCGGCAGGAACGTCGTCGACATGATCGTCACCGATCTTTGCGTCTTCCACCGGCCCGACCATGACAGCCCGTTCAAGCTGATCGAGCTTGCGCCCGGAGTGACCGCGGAGGAAGTGGCCGCGAAGACGACGGCGAAGTACGAGAATTAGCGTCGCCCCAGCGGAGGCTGGGATCCCGCAGGGTGAAGTGCGCCGGCGCCTTTCGCCCGCCGGGGTCCCAGCCTTCGCTGGGACGACGGGGCCGGCCATTGCCCTTCATCCACGATCCCCATTATGTTTCGCCCAAAGAAGGGGCACCGACATGATCAGGAAGATGACCATCCTCGCCGCCGCCTGGCTCGGTCTCGGGGCGATGCAGGCGCCGGCGGCTCCGGAGGCGCCGATCGCGCTGTGGCGGCTCCATTGCGGCGAGTTCGTGATCAAGCAATATGGCGCCTTCTTCTCCGACACCTTCCAATATCCGCCGGGTCCGAAGGACATCGTCGGAAGCTGCTACCTGATCCGCCACGGCGACAAGTACATGCTGTGGGACACGGGCCTCGACGAGGCGCTCATCGCCAAACCCTATGACAGCCCGGGGCAGACGATCCGCCTCGAGCGCAGCGTCCTCGACCAGCTGCGCCAGATCGGGGTCCGCCCGGAGCAGATTGAGACCATCGGAATCAGCCACTGGCATTTCGACCATGTCGGCCAGGCGGCGCGCTTCCCGCAGGCGCGGCTGCTCATCGGCAAGGAGGATGCGGCGCTTCTCAGGACCACTCCGTCTCCCGACGCGGATTCGTCCAGGGCGCTCGCTCATTGGCTGGGCGGCGAGGGGAAGCTGGAGGAGGTCACGGCCGACAAGGACATTTTCGGCGACGGCCGGGTGGTGATGCTCGATCTTCCCGGCCACACGCCCGGCCATTACGCCTTGCTCGTGCGGCTGGCCTCGGGTCCGGTGCTGCTCTCCGGCGACCAATATCATTTCACGGAGCAGGTGAAGACTCGCGGAGTCCCGCCGTTCAACCACGACCGTTCCGACACGCTCGCCTCCTCGGACCGGTTCGACCGGATCGCCGCCAATCTGAAGGCGAAGGTGATCATCCAGCACGAGCCGGCCGACATCGCCAAGCTTCCGGCCTTTCCGAAGTCGGCGAAGTGAGTTGACGATGGCTTGCTTCTGGCCCAAGTTATGGCCAGTCGAAAGGGTAAGAAATGGACGTCCGCTCAACGGAATTCGGGGTAGCCGATGCCAAGTCGCGTTTTTCGGAATTGCTCGCGCGCGCTGAAGCGGGCGAGACGATCATTATCCGTCGCCACGGCCGAGCGGTGGCCAAGCTTGCGCCGGTAAAACGCGAGTTGACGCGCGAGGAACGACTCCAGTCTCTCGCGAAATGGGAGGCTTATCGCAAGGAGCACGATATCCGACTGGGCCCTGATCTGACGGTCGCGCAGCTCATCAAGGAAAGCCGGAAATACGAATGAGCTTCGTGCTCGACGCTTCGACGACCTTGGCGTGGCATTTCGAGGATGAAGCTTCGGCCGAAGTGCGGGCATTGGCTCACCGTGCGTTCGCCGACGGCGTCGCTGTGCCGCAACATTGGCTACTCGAAGTGATCAGCGCGTTGTTGCGCGGCGAACGTCGAAACCGGTCTGCCCCGGCACAAAGCCAGGAATTCGTCACCTTTTTGCAAGACCTTGATGCCGAGATCGATGATCTGGACCAGGACCGCGCGGTGTCCGTGTTGCTTCCGCTCGCGCGGGACCAGCGGCTATCGCTTTACGATGCGGCCTATCTGGAGCTGGCCGACAGGCGCAGGCTTCCCATGGCGACACTCGATGCCTCTCTGATAAGAGCAGCGAACGCAATCGGCGTCGAATTGATTCTGGGGAGTTAACGTGAAGGCATTGCTGTCGAACGGCGTCGGCGGACCCGAGACGCTCGAACTCACCGGGCTACCCGATCCCCGGCCCGGCCCCGGCCAGTTGCTCGTCCGCGTGCGGGCCTGCGCGATCAACTATCCCGACGTCCTGATCATCGAGGACAAATATCAGTTCAAGCCGCCGAGGCCCTTCGCTCCGGGCGGCGAGGTCGCAGGCGTCGTCGAGACGGTGGGCGAGGGGGTTTCCGGCTGGGCCGAGGGCGACCGGCTGATCGCGATGATCGGTCATGGCGGCCTCGCCGAGAAGGTGGTGATCTCGGCCGCTTTGGCGGTTCCGCTTCCGCCGGAGCGAAGCTTCGAGGACGGCTCGGCCCTGATCCTCACTTATGCGACCTCGATCCACGCCTTGCTCGACCGGGGCCGGCTGAAGGCGGGCGAGACCCTGCTCGTCCTCGGCGCCGCCGGCGGAGTGGGCCTTGCGGCGGTTGAGCTGGGCAAGGCCTATGGCGCGCGCGTCGTCGCCGCGGTCTCCTCCGAGGAGAAAGCAGAGGTCGCCCGGCAGGCGGGGGCGGACCTCGCCATCGTCTATCCGTCGGGCCCGTTCGACAAGGACGGCTCGAAGGCGCTCGCACAGATGTTCAAGGAGGCGGTCGGGCCGGGCGGCGCGGACCTCATCTACGATCCGGTCGGGGGCGATTATGCCGAGCCGGCCTTGCGCTCGATCGCCTGGGAAGGCCGCTACCTGGTCGTCGGCTTCCCGGCCGGGATCCCGAAACTGCCTCTCAACCTCACCCTGTTGAAGAGCTGCGACGTGCGCGGAGTCTTCTGGGGCGCCTTCGCGGCGCGCGATCCGAAGGCCAATGCGGCCCATATCGAGACCCTGTTCCGCCTGTGGCGCGAGGGGAAGATCGCGCCCAGGGTCAGCCGGACCTGGCCGCTCGAGCAGGGCGGCGAAGCGATCGCCCATATGGCGGCGCGCAAGGCGGTGGGGAAGCTCGTGGTGACGATGCAGTGATCTCGTCGCCCCAGCCTTCGCCGGGACGACGGACCGTTGCACCTCCCCCGCGCCACGCCTATCTGACTCGAAAGCACAGCAAGGGAGCGTCATGAGCACTTTCGACGACCGCGAACGGGCCTTCGAGACCAAATATGCCCGCGATCAGGACATGCAGTTCCGGATCGTGGCGCGCCGCAACAAGCTGCTCGGGCAGTGGGCGGCCGGGCTGATGGGCCTCAGCCAGGCGGAGGCCGACGCTTATGCCAGCGACGTCGTGCGCGCCGATTTCGAGGAAGCCGGAGACGAGGACGTCATTCGCAAGCTGGTCGGCGACCTGACTTCGGCGGGAGTCGAGTGCGACGAGGGCCGCATTCGGGAGGCCCTGGAGCACAAGACCGTCGAGGCCCGACGCCAGCTGATGGAGTCGCAGGGCTGATGGCCATGGCCGCGGACGAGATCGAGGCTCTGATCCGGCAGGGTATCCCCGACGCCCGGGTCGAGATTACCGATCTTGCAGGCGACGGCGATCATTATGCAGCCCGGGTGGTCGCCGAAAGCTTTCGCGGAATGCCGCGCGTTCGCCAGCACCAGCGGGTCTACGAGGCGCTGGGAGGCCGAATGGGCGGCGCCCTGCACGCGCTCCAACTCTCCACCGCGACCCCCGATTGAGGAACAGTAAAGATGTCCGACACCAAGACCCGGATCGACGAGATCGTCCACAAGAGCGACGTCGTCCTGTTCATGAAGGGCACCGCGCTCTTCCCGCAATGCGGTTTCTCGAGCCGGGCGGTCTCCATTCTCGACCATCTCGGAGTCGGCTTCGAGACGGTGGACGTCCTCCAGGACCCGGAAATCCGCCAGGGCGTGAAGGAATATTCCGACTGGCCGACCGTCCCCCAGCTCTACGTAAAGGGCGAGTTCGTCGGCGGCTCCGACATCATGACGGAGATGTACGAGGCGGGGGAGTTGCAGCAGCTCTTCGAAGAGAAGCAGGTCGCGAAGGCGTAGCGGGACGGGGCGGAGAGTCGTCACCCCGGCGAAAGCCGGGGTCCCGGGACGAGAAGTCTCGGTGGGTCTCCCCGAGGTCCCGGCTTTCGCCGGGATGACGATTGCCTCAGGCCGCCGCCCGCATCCGCCGGAGCCCCGCATATTCGAGAAGCGCCATGCCCAGCACCGCGGCCGCCTGAGCCGCCACGAAGGCGGTTCCGATCGCGGTGATCCGGTCGCCCTCCATGGAGATCAGGAGGAAGCTCTCCGCCGTCCAGGCGAGATTGCCGACGACGACCAACCAGACCAGCGGAATCGGCGGCGTCGGTCGCGACGCCAGCCAGGCGATGAAGGCGGCGAGCGGGAGGAGCAGAAGGCCGGCGCCGAACAGCAGCCTCTCGCCGAGACCGAACAGCCCGGAGAGGGGCGCGGCGCCCAGGCTGAGCAGGAGGCCGATCATGGCGCAGCCGGCGGAATCGAGGGCGAGCACGCGCCTCAGGAAAGCGGGAGAATTCATGGGTCCGATCCTTTCTTCCGAAGGGCGCCACGAGCAGCGCCGCCCGCTCCTGATCGGCCTTTGGAGGTCATGCTGTCGATTACCTGGGAGGTAATGGGATTCCCCGTCCGGCTGGGTTAGGCTCGGCCATGGCCACCCGACCCGCCGACCTTGTCGGCTCCCAGATCCGAACCTGGCGCACCCGCCGGCGCCTCAGCCAGCTCGACCTCGCCCTCGACTCCGGGATTTCCGCCCGGCATCTCAGCTTCATCGAGACCGGCCGGTCGAGGCCGAGCCGGGCGATGCTGCTTCGGCTCGCGGAACGCCTGAGGATCCCGCCGCGAGAGCGCAACGTCCTCCTCGTCTCCGGAGGCTTCGCACCCGCCGTGCCGGGGCGGAGCCTGGACGATCCCGCCCTCGCCGCGGCCCGGCAGGCGGTCGACCAGGTCCTCGCCGCCTACGAACCCTATCCGGCGCTGGCCGTCGACCTTCACTGGAACCTGGTCGCCGCCAACGCCGGGATCGGGCCGTTCCTCGCGGACGTGGCTCCGGCCTTGCTCGAGCCGCCGCTCAACGTGCTTCGGCTGAGCCTCCACCCCGAAGGGCTCGCGACCCGGATCGAAAATCTCGCGCAATGGCGCTCCTACGTCTTCCGCCGGCTCGAGGAGCAGATCGACGTCAGCGCCGATCCGGTGCTTTCGGCGCTGCTCGACGAGCTTCGCGCCTATCCGGGAGGAACCGGCGGCCCGGGCGAGTCGAACGGAGTGGCGATCCTTCTGAAGGTGCGCCAGGGGCCGCACCTTCTCTCTTTCCTCACCATGACGACGGTGTTCGGAACTCCGATCGACATTACCTTGTCCGAGCTCGCGATCGAGGCCTTCCTTCCGGCCGATGCCGGAACGGCGGAGCTGCTGAGGGGGTGAGAGCAAAAGAAAGGGGCGGACGGCGGGACCAGAAAGACCGCTCGTCCGCCCCTGTTCGTGTGGATGCGTGTGGACGCGGATAAGGATACACGCCTTGTGCCAAAGCGTGCCGTTGGCGGATTTCCGGGCTTCGCAATGGTTTACGGGATTTAACCGCTTTTGCTTATTGTAAAGCGATCCGACACCGGCCGTGACATGACAATATCATTCATCCGCCGTTCAGCGCCGCAGGCAGAATTACATGTGTAATCGACAGGGAGGGTGAGCCGTGGAGAGAATCGCCGAAGGCGAATATGCGGTGATGGAGGTGCTTTGGGACGAGGCGCCGCTGACCGCCGCCGACGTCGCCGCCCGAGTCCCGGAGGAGCGGGGCTGGAGCCTCGCCACCGTCAAGACCATGCTCTCGCGCCTGCTCGCCAAGGGCGTGCTCGCTCACGAAGAGGATGGGCGGCGCTATCTCTACCGCCCCGCCATCCGCCGCGAGGATTATGTCGCCGAGGAATCCGGGCGGCTGATCGACCGGATGTTCGGCGGCCGGGTGCCGGCCCTCGTCGCCCAGCTCGCCGCCCGCGACAAGCTCAGCCCTGCGGACATCGCCGAGATCGAGAAGCTCCTCAAGGCGCTCAAGTCGTGATCGCCTGGCTGATCGAGACCCTGGTCGCAGTCACCTTGCTGATGATGATGGTGCTGTTGCTTCGCGGCCCGGTCGCGCGCAGCTTCGGCGCCGGCTGGGCCTATGCCTTGTGGGCGGTGCCCGCGCTTCGACTGGTCCTTCCGCCGCTGCCGCAGCTGGCGCCGGACCTCTTCCTTCCGCCCGTCATATTCTTCATCCCGACGGCCGCGGAAATGGCCGCACCCCTGCCGGCCGAGGCCGGACCCGGGCAGTGGGTGCCCTTCATGCTCGCAATGTGGGTCGGGGGTGCGGTCATCTTCCTTATGTTGCAATGGCTTGGCTACCGGGCCTTCCTGGAGCGGATAAAGGAGACGTCGCGCCCGGCGCGGCCGCCCCTGTTCGGCGGAATCCGCACCTGGATCAGCGAGGCGATCGACGGCCCGCTCGCCATCGGAGTGATCGAGCGGCGGATCGTCCTGCCGGGCGATTTTTCCAGACGGTACAACCCCGTGGAGCGGCGGCTGGCGCTCGAGCATGAGCTCGTTCACCACAGGCGCGGCGACATATGGTGGAACCTGGCGGCGACGCTGGTTCTTGCCATTTTCTGGTTCAATCCGGTCGCATGGCTGTCGTTCCGCGCTTTCCGGAGCGACCAGGAGCTGGCCTGCGACGCCGCAGTCGCCCGGATCGCCTCGCTCGACGAAAGATGCGACTATGCCCGCGCCCTGGTGAAGTCCGCGAGCCGGCCCGGCCTCATCGCCGCCTGCGCGCTCAATCCCGCCGGCGAGCTCAAGCGCCGCCTCAGGATGATGGGCAAGCATCGCTCGAGCCCGATGCGCTCGGCCGGCGGCGTCGTCGCTCTGGCCGCCTTCGCGGTCGCCGGCTTCGCGGTCGGGAGCACCGGGCGTCCGGAGGCGGGCCGAGCGGTGCCGCTTCAGGCTTCGGCAC
>JBAWCC010000224.1:0-17192 GCA_049590095.1 Allosphingosinicella sp.
CTGAGTCCCCGGCGGCGACCCCTCCACCACCCTTCGGGTGGTCCCCCTCCCCATCTTCGATGGGGAGGCAAATCAGCCCTCCGCGCTCCAGAAGATGTCGATGGGCGATTCGATCGCGGCGAGGACCCGGCCGATGGGGGCGGAGGAGAGCGGGCCTTCCTTGATCGCCTGCTCGAGCATCGCCTTTTTCCCGGCGCCGGCGATGACGACCATGATCGCCCGGGCCGAGGTGAGCGCGGGCGCGGTCAGGGTCACTCGCTCGACCGGCGCGGTCTCGGGCATCGGATCGGGCTTCACTCCGACGGCGCGGCGCTCGCGCGGGCCGGCGACGGCGCGATCGAGATCGGGGCCGGGGAAGATGCCCGCGGTGTGGCCGTCGGCGCCCATTCCGAGGCAGGCCAGGTCGAGCGGCCAGCCGAGCAGCGACAGCCGGGCATCGGCGAGCCGGCCCGCTTCCTGGCGGTCGCCCAGCGCGGTCTCGTCGACCAGCGAGACCAGCTCGGCGCCCCGGGCGGCGAAATAGCCTTCGAGCTTGCGATAGTTGCTGAGCGAATCGCCGAGCGGAACGAGCCGGTCGTCGGTCGGCATGATCGTCACCTTCGACCAGTCGATCGATTTCGACCTGGCGAGCCGGCCGAAGATGAGGTCGGAGGTCGAGCCTCCGGGCAAGGCGATCCGGGCGCCCTTATGCGCCTCGATCGCGCTTTCGATGACAAAACCGATATCCCCCGCGGCCTGCTCGGCCATCTCCCCGGCGGAGTCGAACTCCCACCATTCGATCTCGTCCACGTCCATTCTCTGCGTCTTCCTCGTTGCGTGTGAGCGGGAAGGAACCCTCGCCGAGCGAAACCCGTTCCAGCAGCGACTGCCTTAGGGAGACAAACCATGCCTGCCAAATCGAAAGCGCAGCAGAAGGCCGCCGGAGCCGCCCTGTCGGCCAAGCGCGGCGACGCCCCGAAAAGCAAGCTCCAGGGCGCTTCCAAGCAGATGGAGTCGTCGATGAGCGAAAAGGAACTCGAGGAGCTCGCCTCGACCAGGCGCAAGGGCAAGCCGGAGCGCGTAAGCGACTGAAGAAGCCCTGTTCCCCGGCGAAGGCCGGGGTCCAGTCCCGGCGCCTCAAAGCTGGGCCCCGGCCTTCGCCGGGGAACTGGAAGCGGATAGTTACCACCGCCTTAGCCTCATCCTTTCACCGTCCGGCAGCAGCCCGGGCCGCATCAGCACCGCCCTAGCAGCGGAGGCGAGAAATGGACGCGTTGGCACAGGTTCCCGAGGCGGGCGACGAGCGGGCGGACGAACCGCGCGCTCAGGCCCCGATCTGGGCCGAGCCTCGGCATCTGTTCTTCTTCCGGCTGGGTACCTTGATCGGCGAAGGCGAGCAGAGCCCGATCGAGATCCTGGCTCTGGCGGAGAGCGGGGCGATCGTGCGAATCGACGGGAGCCTCGAGGAAGGCGCCCGGCTCATGCTCGAGCTCAACTCCGACCACCGCTTCCCGGTCCGGGTCGAATGGTCCTCCGACCGTCTGGCCGGACTCGAGTTCGAAGATCGCGATCTGGTTCGCGAGACCCTGGCGGCGCGCGACCGCGGGCATCCCTACCGGGCGCCGCGGCTGGAGCTCGCGGCGGAAGTGGTCCTTCGCCTCGGCGAAACCTGCCTCACCGCGCAGGCGAAGGACGTTTCGGAAGGGGGGATCAAGGTGGAGCTCGCCGAGCCCGGGCATGTCGGCCGCGAGGCGAGCGTGATCGTGCCCGGAATTCCGCCGGTGGCCGGCCGGATCCTGTGGTGCCGGGACGGCCGCGCCGGAATTTCGTTCGAGCGGCCCCTTCCCTTCCGGAGCCTGATCGACTGCCTCACCCGGCAGCCGGCGGGGCAAGAGGGGGGGTAGACAAGCCTTAAATCCTCCCCGCGATTTCGCGGGGAGGGGGACCATGCGAAGCATGGTGGAGGGGGTTCTTCCCAGCGCTCGAAGAACCCCTCCACCGCGCTTCGCGCGGTCCCCCTCCCCCGGAAATCCGGGGGAGGAATCAAGAGCAGCCGACTCGATTTAATGTCGATATGCCCTAAAGCCCGCACCGCTCGATCACGGCGGCCGTCCAGCGCGTGACTTCGTCGGGCAGCCGGTGGGGGTCGAATTCGCGCACTTCCTCCACCTCCAGGGTTCGTCGCGGCCGGTAGACGATTCCGCGGACCAGGAAGAGCGCGGAGCGGTCGCCGGGAAGGGCCGGGTCCGGCCCCATGTCCTCGAGCCGCTCGATCGATCCGTGCCCGACGAGGCCGATCTCCTCCCTCAGCTCGCGGAGCATCGCCGCCTCCGGCGCCTCCCGCCGCTTGCGGCCGCCGCCGGGCAGCCGCCAGCCGGGAGCGTAAGTGAGGAGGACCAGCACCACCTTGCCTTGCCCGGTCAGCGGCACGGCGTGGACCCCTGCCCGGCCCGGCCCGGTCACCTTCCACACAAATCGGCGAAGGCCGTGGAGGGAGGTGAGGATTCTACGGACCAGGACGCGCGCGAGGCTCATCCGGTCAGCCTGCCCCCGAGACGGAAGAAGATCATCCCGCCGCCGCGGGGAAATAGGTCTTCATGCCTGGTCTCCCGGTTCGATCCGCAGCGAGAAGCGCCGACACCGACGGGCCGAATAGGCGCCTGTCATTCCAGGTGCAACGCCGGCCGCCTTCCCGACGGGTTCGCCGCAACCTTCACGCCTTGTGGCGAGTCGAAACCTCCAGCCCCCATCGCCGCGCCAGCATTCGTCCCTCATCCTTCGGGAACCAGGTGAAACCGCGACGTCGAACCGAGCGGGCAAGCTCGGCGAGGCCCTCGACCAGCACCGCCCACTCCTTGCGCGGTTCCCCGACATAGTCCCAGCCGAGACCGAGCCACGGGCACCATCCCGCCACCGTCCCTTCCAGCTTCGGAGTCGATTCGAAGGCACAGGCCGGCAGCCCCCGCGCCGCTTGCCTGTCCCCTTCTTCCACCGCCGGAACGTGAACCGTGAAGCCGCCGCCCGCCTTTCGCCTGACCTTCATTTCCCCAAGCACGACAATGTCGAACGGAACCGGCTGCGAATTGTCCAGATAGTGAGCGGCCATCCGCCGAATGTTGTCGAAGTCCGCGACGGCGCGATAGAGATAGGCGGAGATCACCCCCAGCACCGGGTCGCGGTGCTTGTTCCGGCGCAAGTCGGCCGCGAACTTGCCCACGTCCCCGGGCTCGATCTTGCCGGACGCGAAATCCGCCAGCGCCTGGACGCTGCTCTTGAAGCTGGCCGACTCCCCCGGAACCGGCTTGCCATAAGCCTGGAACACGTCGCCGAGGCGGCTGCGCTTCAATATTGTATAGAGATCGCCGTAGGGAACCCAGGGCACGAAGCTCCCGTCGCGCAGTTCGACGAGGTACGGAGAGCCGGTTGAGACGTCGGGCGCCCGGAACCCCTCGCGGGCGCGGGTCCGGGTACCGGGTTCGGCGCCGCTCCTGGTCCACAAGGTGGCTCCCGCCTCGGCGACGATCAGGTTGGAACGGCCTTGCCGCTGCGGGGTGTGAAGCTGGCTCAGGCTTCGGCGGACGTCGCCGCTGGCCTTGCCGCGCGCGGTCTTCGCCGCATCCGCCGCCAACCGGCCGACCAGGCCTCGCTCGAACCGCTTCGCCTTCGGTCCGAATCCGGCCCGGTCGGTGCGGAGCGCGACCAGCCCGGCGAGGGCGGTGGCGCTCGCTTTGGGCAGGCCCGTGAACTCCGCTCCGTCGGAGAAGGAGGCACGGCCGGCGCCGACCATTTCGGCGCGAAAACCGGCGTCGGCGTTGAACCGTTCGAGCGCCTCGCCCACGTCGACCGGAGCCGCCGCCTCCTCGATCATCCCCATCACCGATGCCCCACCCACGGCCGGCCATTCCTGAAGGACCGGCGGGCCCGCCGGTGCCGCGGCCCTGTCGTAGAGGATCGCCGGCGCCGGGTTGGTCGTGCAATCGGGAAACAGCTGGAGCCGATACTTTTCGGCCACCTTGGGCGTGCGCTCCTGAAGACAATCGCCAAGGCTGCGCACCGTGATCCGGTCGCCATCGAACGCGGACGGCTCGTTTCCCCACAAAGCGTCGGCGACCACTCCGGAGAACACGCACTTGCCGGGCCTGGCCCGATTGTTCTGCTCGGCGACCATGAACCCCAGCTCGGTGTCCTGGCAGGCGACCAGGCTGTCGAAGCGCGGGCTGTCGACCTGCTTGCCCTGGACGACGATCCCGCGCACCGCGTCGAGCCGCTGAAGATCCGCCTCCCTGGGCGCTTCGCGGCAGGCATCGCTGATCAGGGTAAGTCGCTCGATCCCCTTCAGGAGCAGCTCCGAATAGAAGCGGTCGGCCTTCACCCGGTATTTCCGAACCAGCGAGTCGCTGAACAGCCAGGAGATCGCCTTGATGTTCTCATCGGTCAGCCCGTGGCCGCAGAAGCCGAGGATGAAATGGCCGACCGGCTCCGCGCCTTTCGGAAAAAGGTCATCCACCGCGGCCTGGACCCGCTCGCAGGTGACCGGATTGGGCTTGTTGCCGACATATTCGTCGGTGACGATCCGGACGTTGGAATCTCCGAAGCCCGCCCTTCGGGCCCACTCGCCGAGGTTCCTGGCCGCGATCGGCGCGCCGCTGAGGTAGCCGAACTTCATCCTCGAGCCCGGTTCCGGCGGTTCGACCGTTCCGACCCCGATCGCCAGGCAGGCGCGCCTAGCCATGGCGCGGCGCCGATGCGCGCTGGAAGCTCCGAGCCCGCGGACGCAGGACGAACGACAGGGCCGGAGGAATGCGCCAGCGTATCGCACCCGGCAGGCTCAGCCGCTCGGCCAGAAGGACGATCCCGACCGCCAGCATCGCCGGGTAATGCCAGGCGCCGGCGAGCAGCGGCACCAGCATCCATGCCCAGCAGGTTGCGGCGCAGAGCAGGCCGTGCTCGACCCCGAAGACGAGGCAATCGCGGTCGGCGCGCAGGCCGAGCAGGCTGAGCGGCCGCGGCCGATGGGCGCGGTTGAGGAGCCGACGACAGGCGGGGCTCGAGCTCCATGCCAGGGCCGCGGCGACCGCAAGCGGGAAGGCCGCCGGGCCGAACGCCAGATCCGCGAGCAAAGCGAGCAGGCCGAGCGGGGCGGCCATTGCGAGCCACACCATCGCATAGCCCGCGACGAAACCGGCGACGGCGCGCCCCCTGCGCCGCGCCAGGCTCGACTGACGGACATGGACGATCGGCGCCGCCAGCAAGGGCGGCATCATCGCCGCGAGCATGACGACCCAGGCCAGGAGCAGGGTTCCGGGCGGGTTGAGCGAGAGCGTGGCGGCGACCCTTGCCCAGAGCTCGCCGCCCCCGGCCCGAAGTCCGGCCCCGGCTGCGCACACCGCGGCCGGAAGAACTCCGATCGAGCCCAGCAGCCAGACCGAATGCCCCCCGGCGCCGAGGCCGAACAACGCCGGCCAGGGCGGTCGGCGAAAATGCGCGATCAGGCCCGTCACCGCCGAGTCCCGCGCATCAGCCGACCCGGCCGGTGCGCTTGAGCAGGCTGACCCGGCCGACCGTGATCGCCGCTTCGCCTGAATGGCCGGCACGGGTCCGCAGAGTGACCTTGAGCAGGCCTTCACCCAATCCGGCCGCGGCGAAGCGTTCGGCCTGATCGGTGATGTCGACGGTGTAGCTCAGGCCGTTGCCGCCGTGCGGACCATCCGGCCTCGAGGCGACGTTGAGCCCGAACAGGGCGACGCTGCCGACCTGGTGCCCGGCCCCTTCCTCCGGAGTCGCGCCCTCCGGCAGATCCAGGAAGACATCGAGCATGCCCGACGGAAGATCGCCCTTCACCGATTCGAAGGCGAGGTACAATCGCGAGACTTCCTCGCCCGGCTCGATCGCCCCCATCGACGACACCGCGGCATCGGCCGTCCGGGTGTCGACCATGATTTCGGTCACGGCCGGCTCGGCGCCGACCCGGACCGGCCCGGCGCTCGCTCCGATCACTTCGACCGTCTGGCTTTCCGATGGCCCCATGCTGACGCGAGTCACGGCTTCGGCTCCCTGCGTTACCCCGGTCCCCTTGGTGAGATCGTCATATTCCGGGTAGAATTCACCCCCCGCAAGGCAATCCTGTCCACCGAAGCCGATCCCCGGCCGGTCGCCGCCCACGACCGGCATGATGAAGGCGCGGTCGGACGGACCGTGGTTCCAGCGCGGATCGTCGACCATATGCTTGTCGGGCGCGCCCATCCAGGCCTGCCACAGCCGATCGACGTTGCAATGATGGAGCCAGAACAGCGGATCGACTCCCGCGGTGATCGGATCGCCGATCCAGCCGCCGCTTTGGCCGACCAGCACATGGACGATGTTGTGCGGGTTCTGCTCGAGGTCCCCGGTCCAGTTGCCGAACTGGATGAACCCGCCGGAGATTCCTCCGCCGAAACCGATCCCGCCCTGGTTGCCGACCAGAAAATCGCTCTCCTCCATCGAATCGAGGTCGAACTTGTCGAACGGCCCGGGCTCGATCGCGGTGACGGAAGAGTCGCGCATCGGCGTGCCGCGATAATATTTCAGCGGGTTCTCCGTCCCGTCCGGCATCGTGTCGGCCAGGAACGCTTCCGGCAGCTTGCGCGCGTCGGGGTTGGTCGAGTCGAGATAGTTCCAATAAGGCAGTGCCCACTCGTCGCCGGTCAGCTCCTTGACCTTGGCAGCGACGATCGCCTCGAAGGCGCCTACATAGCCGCGGTGCCAGGGGAGAAAGTACCAGCTCGCATGCTGACATTGGTTGCCGTAGTCGCCGTCGATGTCGGCCGGGGCTTGCTCCCCGGAGACCATCAAGCCGAGCCCTTCCCATTGCCCCGCGTCGAACCCGTGCATCGCTCCGAGAAAGCGCCAGCTGTTGCGGTCGCCAAACTCCAGTTGGTCCAGTGCCCGAACCGCCAGAGCGTAATTGGCCAGGGTCTTGTTCCATCCCGCGCCCAAGGTCGCCACGTCGCACCGCATCGCCATCGCACTTTCCTCCCGCGCCGATCGAAGCCGAAACCTAACTCGAATCGCGTGGAATACAATGTCGGTTCGACTCAGAGAGGACGAACCGCGCCAAGAGCGTTTCTTCTTCAGCCATGTACTTGATTTTATTCCAGCTCTCTTTGGCGGAAGATTGCGACCGTACATATCCGGATTGATTACTGTCCCCCTGTTGCCGGCCGGCCGAACGGGTAAGGATGTCTTCGAGCTCGTTCTTGCCCTTGACGCGTGCATCGCTGCCCTGCCGGGGCATTTGCCGAAGCAGCGGAAGCGAAGGGCTTGCGAGGCAAGGTGGGAAATTGGCGCGCCCAGAAGGATTCGAACCTCCGGCCCCCAGATTCGTAGTCTGGTGCTCTATCCAGCTGAGCTATGGGCGCGCGGGAGACGGGGACATAGGGGCAAGGGCGGCGGGGCGCAAGCCCGCCTGCGCCGGCGGAGGCCGGTGCCTGCGCCGGCGGAGGCCGGTGTTGCCGGGCATGGACGCTCCGCCTAGGAGGAGCCATGGCCCCCCTTCGCCCAGCCCTCGCGATCTTCGTACCGCTCCTCGCCGCGGCGGGCTGCGCGGCGCCGGGCCCCTACCCGTCCCTCGCCCCGCGTCCGGCCGAAAAGGCCTATGCCGAGGATGCGGAGGAGCGGAAGCCCATTCCCCAGCCCGACAATCCGGCGCTTGCGGCCGAGATCGACCGGCTGCTCGCGGCGGCCAGGACGGGGGCCGGGGAATTCGACTCGGCTCTGCCGGCGGCGCAGGCGGCTGCGAGCAGATCGGGGGCTGCGGGAAGCGACAGCTGGCTCGAGGCTCAGCAGGCCCTGTCGCGGCTGGAGTCGGCGCGGGCGCGGACGACTGCTGCGGTCGCGGATCTCGACCAGCTGGCGGTCGAGCGAATCAGCGCGGGAACGCTCGGCTCCGGGGATTCGGAACGGCTTCGCCGGGCGATGGAAGAGATGCAGGCGCTGACCTCCGCCCAGGCCGACCGCCTTCAGCGGCTCGGGGCAAGCCTGATCGGCCTTTGATCCCGCTCGTCATGCCAGCGAAGGCTGGCATCCATTCGGACTCAGCATGGACCCCAGCCTTCCGCTGGGGTGACGGGTGAAGCGGCTCAGCCGGCGCTCACCGCCGCGGCGTGGAGCCTGGCCAAAGCGACGTAATGCGCGACGCCCGCCTGTTGTCCGGCGATTTCTTCCTCGCTCAGGTCGCGAACATATTTGGCGGGGCGTCCGGCCCAGAGCTGGCCCGCCGGGATCCGCTTGCCCGGGGTGAGCAGGGCGCCGGCGGCGAGCATCCCGCCGCCTTCGATCTCGCAGCCGTCCATGACGATCGCCCCCAGGCCGACGAAGGCGCGGTCGTGGAGGATGCAGCCGTGGACCATCGCCATGTGGCCGATCAGGACCTCCTCGCCGATGATCGTCGGGAGCCCGCCCGGATTGCCCGGGCGCGGCGAATCGACGTGGAGGACGCTTCCGTCCTGGATGTTGGTCCGGGCGCCGATCCGGATCCGGTTGACGTCGCCCCTCAGAACGCAATTGTACCAGATGCTGGCTTCGGGCCCGATCTCGACGTCGCCGATCAGCACCGCCCCCGGGGCGACGAAAGCGGACGGGTCTACAAAAGGCGCCTTGCCGCCGAATGGGATCAGCTTCGCCATTGCTCGCGCCTCATCTCGTAGACGATGACCGGACCATCGGCCCACAAGGCGGTGGCGTAATCGAGCTCGGGCCGCCGGGCCATTCCGAGCCGGAGCATCAGCCCCCAGCTCGGCGCATTCCCTTCGACGGTGAGCGCGACCACCCG
Organism: Allosphingosinicella sp.; assembly: GCA_049590095.1. Taxonomy (GTDB): domain Bacteria; phylum Pseudomonadota; class Alphaproteobacteria; order Sphingomonadales; family Sphingomonadaceae; genus Allosphingosinicella. Next base: position 8,789 of record JBAWCC010000224.1, read on the forward strand.
CTCCGCTCCCAACCGGCCGAAGGCGAAATCGAGCGAGGCCTCAGCCGCCTCCTTCGCATAGCCGCGGCCCCAGCAATCCTCGCGAAGCCTCCAGCCGATCTCATATTCGCCCTCGACCGGGCTTTGCGGATCGTCGGCGATCTTGAGCCCGCAAAAGCCGAGCAGCGCTTCATCCTCCTTGCGCTCGACCGCCCAGAAGGTGAAGCCGCGATCCACCTGCCAGGCCATGAATCGCTCGCGGACCACCGTCTCCTGCTGCTCGGGCGTTCGAACGCCGCCGAGCCAGCGCATCACCGGCTCGACGTTGAGGTGGCGGATGAAGGGCTCGATATCCTCCTCGCGCCACTCGCGCAGCAGAAGCCGCTTGGTCTCGATCGTCACGGCTTCAAGACTCCGGGCAGCCATGCGCTCCAACCCTCGAGCAAAGGCAGGATGCTCGCATAATCGTCGGTCCAGCCGGGGAAGCCCGGCCGACCGAGCAGCGGCCGCCACAAATGCGCGTCCTCGGCGCTGGCGATCCTGAGGGTCATCAGGCTGTCCTTGTCCCTCGTCATCGCCACCCAGATCGAGCGCGACAGATTGCGCTTCGTCTCCTCCATTCCGGGGGAATAATCGAAGGCGGCGGCGTGCAAGCCGTCCCGCTTCGCCGCCGCGGCGAGCACCGGCTCGAGGTCGAGATAGCGGTTGGAAATATGGATGAGAAGCAGCCCGTCCGGCTTCAGAGCCCGGCGATAGACCTGTAGCGCCTCTCGAGTGAGTAGGTGGATCGGGATGGCGTCGGACGAAAAGGCGTCGACCGCGAGCAGATCAAGCTTGCCCGCCGGCTCGCGGGCAAGGCTGAGCCGGGCATCGCCGAGCACCACCTTCGCCTGGGGAGCGCAGCGCGAGAGGAAGGTGAAATCGGCCGGGTTCCGGGCGATCCGGACCATCGCCGGATCGATCTCGAAGAAGCGCCAGTCCTGCCCGGGCCGGGCGTAGCAGGAGAGCGTGCCGGTGCCGAGGCCGACCACGCCCACCGAGGCGTTGGGGCCGTGGAAGAGCGGTAGAGCGTCCATCGCATGGCCGACGCCGGAACGGCGGGCGTAATAAGAGGTCGGCTCGGTCTCGCCTCCCGGAGTCAAATTCTGGACTCCGTGGAGGGTAGTGCCGTGGGTGAGCTGGCGCGAAGGCGGATTTCGCCGGGTGACCACGGAATAGATTCCGAAATAGGAGCGGGTTCGAAGCCCCTCGCGGCTTTCCTCGAGCTTGGTCCAGCCGCCGTAGCTCAGCATCAGGGCGAGCAGCCCGGCGGCGAAGACCCAGCGGCGGCCGATGAAGGCCAGAGCGACGAGCGAGATGAGGACGCTTCCGGCCAAAGCGGCGCCGTCGCTCGTGAACGGCCCCCAATTGCGGTCGATCGCCCAGGAAAGCGCGAGAAGCCCGGTCGCCAGCAGCCAGCGCAAAGGCGCCGGCATGTCCTGAGCCCAGGGGATGAAGGGCGCCTGCGGCACCAGCAAGGCGGCGGCGACGATCAGCAGCGGATGCTCATAGGCCCAGTCGAACAGGGTCGGAGCGAGGATGGCGCAGAACGCCCCCCCGAGCACTCCGCCGACCGCCATGGCGAGGTAGAAAGCGGTGAGGTGCGCCGGCTCGGGCCGCCGCCGGTACATTTCGGAATGGAGCGCGACGGCGATGATGAAGAGCAGCAGAAGCCCCAGGGTCGCCGTGAAGAAGGGGTGCTCGGTTCCGCCGCTGAACGCGAAACCGCCGGCGACGAGCAGGAAGAGCGGGGCAATGGCGACGACCAGATTGGCCGCGCCTCGCCGGTGGGCGAAGGCGATGACGAAGCTCAGGAGATAGAGGGCGAGCGGCAACGCCCAGAGCAAGGGAATCGCGACGATGTCCGTGGTGAGGTGGGTCGTGGTCGAAAGCATCAGGCCCGACGGCACCGCGGCCAGCGCGACCCAAAGGAGCAGCCGCCGCCACGACGGCGCCGGACCGGCCGCCTTCGGTATCGCCTCGACCGCCGCGGCCGGGACGGTGAGAGCGCAGGCCACCACCATCAGGACGAGCAGCAAATAGCCCGCCGACCAGAGCAGGCTCTGCTGGTTCAGGGTCAGCAGCGGCTCGACCAGCAAGGGATAGGAGAGCAGGCCGGCGAAGCTTCCGAGATTGGACGCCGCGTAGAGTGGATAGGGATCGCCGCGAGCGCCCTCCAGAGCGTACCAGCGCTGCATTAGCGGCGCCTGGGCGGAAACGATGAAGAAGAGCGGGCCGATCGAGCTGGCCAGGAACCAGGGCGCCCACAGGGCCGGGACGGCGTCGGCGGGGAGCATCGCGCCGGAGACCCCGATCGGAAGCCACAGGGCGGCGACCGCGAACAATGCGAGGTGAAGCCCCGCCTGCCGCCGAGGCCGAAGCCGGGCGAGGAAATGGGCGTAGGCATAGCCGGCGAGGAGCAGGCCCTGATAGACCAGCATCGCGCTGTTCCACACCGCCGGCGCACCGCCCAGCCGGGGCAGCGCCATGCGCGCGATCATCGGCTGGGTTAGGAAGAGCAGGAAGGAGCCGGTAAGCACCGTCAGCAGGAAAAGCGGCTTGGCGAACCGCTCCCGCGAGGAAGCCTCGACTGCTTGAGCCTGGGCCGAGGTCACCGTGCCAGAAGCCTCGCCGCCACCGGCGCGTGGTAGGTGAGCACCCCCGAGCAACCCGCCCGCTTGAAGGCCATCAGGGTCTCGAGCACGAGAGCGTCGCGGTTCCCGGCGCCGGCCGCGGCGGCGGCCTCGATCATCGCATATTCGCCGGACACCTGATAGGCGAAGACCGGCACTTCGAAGCGCTCCTTCACCCGGCGGACGATGTCCAGATAGGGCAAACCGGGCTTGACCATGACGCTGTCGGCGCCCTCGGCGAGGTCGAGTGCGACCTCGCGAAGCGCTTCCTCGGCATTGGCCGGGTCCATCTGGTAGCTCTTCTTGTCCCCCTTGAGCAGCCCGCCCGAGCCGACCGCGTCCCGGAACGGACCGTAGAAGGCGCTCGCATATTTGGCGGCATAGGCCATGATCTGGACGTCGCAATGGCCTTCGCGCTCGAGCGCCGCGCGGATGGCTCCGACCCGCCCGTCCATCATGTCGGAGGGGGCGACGACATCCGCCCCCGCCGCGGCCTGGACCAGGGCCTGCTCGACGAGCATCGCCATGGTTGGATCGTTGGCCACGCAGCCGGCCCCGTCGACCAGTCCGTCATGGCCGTGCGCCGTGTAGGGATCGAGAGCGACGTCGGTCAGCACTCCGATTTCGGGCGCGGCGTCCTTCACCGCCCGAACCGCCCGGCAGATAAGGTTGTCGGGATTGAGGGCCTCGCGGGCATCCTCGGTGCGAAGCGCGCTCGGCGTATTCGGAAAGAGAGCGATGCAGGGGATTCCGAGGTCGCGGGCTTCGCGCGCCCTGTCGCCGAGGCGGTCCACCGACCAGCGCGAGACTCCCGGGAGGCTCGCGACCGGCTCCTCCGCCCCCTTCCCTCCGGCGATGAACAGGGGCCAGATCAGGTCCGCCGGGGTCAGCACCGTCTCCGCGAACAGGGCCCGGCTCCAGGCGGCGGCGCGGGTTCGGCGGAGCCGGAGGGCTGGGAAAGCGGCGTGGCTCATGAATCGAGGCTGTAACGCCCCTTGGCGCCCCTGCAAAGCGGGGCGCGGCCAACTCCGCCTCCGCTTGTGTCGGTCCCGAAACGGTGTCATCCTCATATTCGAAACTCCACTTCCGAGCTCACTCATGGGGATGAAAAGGGGGCGGCCGATGAAGTTGACCAGCAAGCTCGCGCTGCGCGCCGGAATCATGGCCGCGGCGACGCTCGCCGGGACCGGGCCGGCGTCGGCCCAGCCCAACCCGATCCTCTATCTGACCGGGCTCGAATATTATTCGGCGGGCGGGAAGAATTGGGTCCGCCATCGCTACGACGTGTTCAACAAGGACCAGTATCCGGCCGCGATGTTCGTCGCCGCTCCGGCCCTGCCGCCTTGCGGGACCAACACCAATGCGTCGCGCTCCTGGGTGGATTTCTTCGATTCGCGCGGCAAGCGGCTCTACGGCTTCTGCGCGTTGGGCAGCCCGGGCGACCTCGGCCAGATCTGGTTCGCGACCGAGGAAGGCACGATCCCGCCCAGCTACGTCTATATCGAGATCCACGACCGCCAGGCGAACAAGAAGTACAAGTCGAACCTGGCCGATACGACGCCGTGACCTGAATTCCTCCCCGGGATTTCCCGGGGAGGAATTGAAAGGCGGCACTTGCGCGCCCTTGCGGGCGTTGCCACCTAATGACCTTGAACAAGCCCGTTCCCAAACAGGCCGTCCTCGTCGTCAACGCCCATTCCCGAAAGGGGCAGGCGCTGTTCCGCGAGGCATCGGACAAGCTCCACTCGGCGGGGATCGAGCTGACGAGCGCCTTCGCGCTTCGCGACCCCAGCCTGCTCGTGCCGACCGTCAAGGAGGCGGTGAGGAGCGGAGCTCCGATGGTGATCGTCGGCGGCGGCGACGGCTCGCTTTCCTGCGCCGTCGACGAATTGGTCGACCATGATTGCGTGTTCGCCCTGCTCCCGCTCGGGACGGCCAACAGCTTCGCCCGGACGCTGGGAATCCCTCTCGACCTCGACGGGGCGATCAAGGTGATCGCGACCGGGCAAAGGCGGCGGATCGATCTCGGCATGATCGACGACGATTATTTCGCCAATTGCGCGGCGATGGGCCTGTCGCCGATGATCGGCGAGGGCGTTCCCCACAATCTGAAGCGCTATCTCGGCCGGGTCGGCTATCTGATCTGGGCGCTCTGGTGCCTGGTCCGGTTCCACGCCTTCCGGCTGACCGTCCGAGGCGAGGGCTTCGAGGAGACCTTGTGGGCGACCGAGGTGCGGATCGCCAATGGCGGCCATCACGGCGGAGTCGAGCTGATCGAAAGCGCCGAGGTCGACAGCGGGCAGATCATCGTCCAGGCCGTGGTCGGCCGCCGAGCCTCGAGCCTGATCTGGGACTGGTTCGCCAAATATTTCAAGCTTCCCACCCGCAACCGGACGACCCGCGAGTTCCACGGCGCCAAACTCACCGTCGAGACCCGGCCCCGCCAGCGGATCTCGATCGACGGCGAGGTGCTTGCCAGGACTCCGGTCGTGGCCCAGGTCGCGGAGCACGCGATCGAGGTGGTCGTGCCGGCGTAAGTTTCCCCTCCCTGCAAGGGTGGGGTCAGGGGTGGGTAGGCGAGCGCAGCGAGACTGATCGGGGCTCGGAGTTTCGGCGCCTTCGGCGGACCCACCCCCGGCCCCTCCCTTGCAGGGAGGGGAGCTCACCCCAGCCGAGCCAGCGCCGCGCGGTACTTCTCCGAGTCCGACGCCTTCTCCGCATGGTCCGCCCTCGCCTTCTCCACCGCCTCCGGCTTCGCCCGCTCGACGAAGCTGGGATTGGCGAGACGGGCGGCGAGCGAGTCCCGCTCCTTCTCCGCGGCCTCCGCCGCCTTGGCGAGCCTCGAGCGCTCGGAGTCGATGTCGATGACGCCCTCAAGCGGAATTGCATAGGTAGCACCGTCGGACACGATATATGCTGCCGGACCATCGAAGCTTCCGCCGGTTAGCGTGACTCTTGCAAGACGCTTTAGACTTCCGCTGCTCAAAGATGCCCGCAGGCCCACGTCTGGCCCTAAATCCATGACGTGAAGTGCCAAGTTTGTGCCGGGCGGTATGTTTAGCTCCGTCCGCGCCGTTCGAATGCCACTAACTAGTCCGATCAGCCAATTCACTTGCTCGCTTGCCTCCGGGTCGAGCGCGCGCGCGTCCGGCATCGGCCATTTCGCGACGATCAGCGGATAGGGCCGGTCGCTGGCGTTCCACAGCTCCTCGGTGATGAAGGGCATGAACGGGTGGAGCATGACCAGTATCTGGTCGAGCACCCAGGCGGCGACCTGCTTCGTTTCCTCGTCGACCTGGCCCTTGATCAGCTCCAGATACCAGTCGCAGAAGGTCGCCCAGACGAAATGATAAAGTGTGTTGGCGCTCTCGTCGAAGCGAAGCTCGGCCAGTGACAGATCGAGCGACTGGACCGTTTTCACCGTCTCGCCGACGATCCAGCGGTTGACCGGCAGGTCGGCTTTGGGAGGCTCCAGCCCGGCGCTCGCGCCGATACCGTTGGCCTGGCAGAAGCGGGCGGCGTTCCACAGCTTGGTGGCGAAGTTGCGATAGCCTTCGACCCTTTTCTCATCGAGCTTGATGTCTCGCCCCTGGCTTTCCATCGCCGCCAGAGTGAAGCGAAGGGCGTCGGCGCCGTAGCGGTCGATGAGGCCGAGCGGATCGACCGTATTGCCCTTCGACTTGGACATCTTCGCGCCCCTGGAATCGCGCACCAGGCCGTGGAGGTAGAGCGTCTTCCAGGGCACCTCGCCCATGAAGTGAAGCCCCTGCATCGCCATCCGGGCGTCCCAGAAGAAAATGATGTCGAAGCCCGAGATGAGCACGTCGTTGGGATAGTGGCGGGCAAGCTCGGTTCCCGGCCTGGGCTTCCAAAGCCCCTCCCCTTCAGGGGAGGGGTGAAGTTCCGCGGCCTCGGGCCAGCCGAGCGTGGCGAAGGGCCAGAGGGCCGAGGAGAACCAGGTGTCGAGAACGTCGGAATCCCGGCGGAGCCGGACTCCCTCCCCCGCCTCGCCCCGGGCCTCCGCCTCCGTCTCGGCGACGAAGACATTCCCTTGATCGTCGTACCAGGCGGGGATCTGGTGCCCCCACCAGAGCTGGCGCGAGACGCACCAGGGCTGGATGTTTTCGAGCCAGTTGAACCAGGTCTTCTCCCAGGTCTTCGGTACCACCTTGATCCTGCCCGAACGCACCGCCTCGATCGCCGGCCCGGCGAGCGTCTTGGCGTCGACATACCATTGGTCGGTCAGCCACGGCTCGATCACCACGCCCGAGCGGTCGCCATAGGGAGTCTGGATGATCCGGTCCTCGACCCGCTCGAGAAGGCCCTCGGTCTCGAGCATCTCGACGACCCGCTTCCTCGCCTCGAAACGGTCGAGGCCGATCAGCTCGTCGGGGACGAGCCCGTCCTGCGTCTGGACGATCCTGGCGTCGCCGCTCAGCATGTTGAGCATCTCGGCCGCCTTGAAGCCGGCGCGCCTTCCGACCTCGAAATCGTTGAAATCGTGGCCGGGCGTGATCTTTACGGCGCCCGAGCCGAGCTCGGGATCGGCATGCTCGTCGGCCACGATCGGAACGAGACGCCCTGTGATCGGCAGCCGAACCTTGCTCCCGATCAGATGGGTGTAGCGCTCATCCGACGGGTGCACAGCCACCGCCATGTCGGCGAGCATCGTTTCCGGACGTGTGGTCGCGACGAGGATCTGGCCCGATCCGTCTTCCAGCGGATAGCGCAGGTGCCAGAACTGGCCCTGCACCTCCCGGGTCTCGACCTCGAGGTCGGAGATGGCGGTTCCGAATTTCGGATCCCAATTGACCAGGCGCTTGTCCCGGTAGAGCAGCTTTTCCCGGTAGAGCTGGACGAACACCTTGAGCACCGCGGCCGAGAAGCCCGGATCCATGGTGAAACGCTCGTTCTCCCAGTCGCAGGAGGCGCCCAGTCGGCGGAGCTGGCGGGTGATCTGGCCGCCGCTCTCCGCCTTCCATTCCCAGACCTTCTCGACGAACTGGTCGCGCGTGTAGTTCGTCCGCTTGTCCTGCCGCTCCTCGAGCTGCCGCTCGACCACCATCTGGGTGGCGATCCCGGCATGGTCCATCCCGACTACCCAGAGCGAATCCTTCCCCTGGAGCCGTGCGTGACGGATGAGGATGTCCTGAAGCGTGTTGTCGAGCGCGTGGCCGATATGGAGCGAGCCGGTGACGTTGGGCGGCGGGATGACGATGGTGAAGGGCTCGGCCTCGGGCCGCTCGGGGCGGAAAAGCCCCTGCTCTTCCCAGTGGGCATACCAGCGGGATTCGATTTCGGCCGGGTCGAAGGTCTTGGGAAGCTCGGTCATAGCGCGGGCGTTAGCGGACTGATTCACGTCATGCCAGCGCAGGCTGGCATCCATTCCGACTCAGCATGGACCCCAGCCTTCGCTGGGGCGACGTTAGAGGCTCTTCCCCGTGATCCTCGCGATCTCGCGGGTGACCAGCTCCTCGACCATGTCGGGAAGGTTGCGGTCGAGCCAGTCCTTGAGGAGCGGCTTCAGCATCTCGCGGACCGCGGCGCCCAAAGCGGAATCGTCGCCCGCGACGGTCTCGGCTCCACGCTCGCGAAGGCCGGCGAGAGCGGCGAGGGACTGGCGGCTGGCGATGGCGGCGTCGTCGGAGACGAGGCCCTGGCCCTCACCGACCGGATCCTGAAGCTCCAGGACGTCGTCCTCGTCGGGCGCGGCAGGCCGCGGCGCCTCGGCCGGGCGCGAGCCGCGGGCGGGG
>JBAWCC010000225.1:0-4166 GCA_049590095.1 Allosphingosinicella sp.
TCGCACGGCTGAAGAGCCAGCCCTGGCCGTAGGCGATTCCGAGTTCGTGCAGAATCCGCCGCTCTTCGGGCCGCTCGATGCCTTCGGCGACGACGACGCAGCCGATCTGGTCCGCGAAGGTTTCCAGAGCCACCGCCAGGGCGCGTTTCGCCGGGTCGCGGTCGATGTCGCGGGTGAGGCTTATGTCGAGCTTCAAGATGTCGGGCCGAAGAGCGATGATATGCCGCAGACCCGCATAACCGGCGCCGACGTCGTCGATCGCGATCCGGGCGTAAGGGCGCAGCCGGTCCAACGCCGCCGTCAGTGCGCGATAATCGTCGACCCGGTGATGCTCGGTCACTTCCAGCACCAGCGGGAGGCCGCCCGCCGCCGCCAGCAGCGGCTCGGCGAAACCCGAGAGGATCGTTGGTGGGGAAAGGTTGAGGGAAAGATATTGGCCTGGCGCAAGATAGGGAAGGGCACCTAGGGCCTGCCGAATCGCCGCCAGCTCCAGCTCTACTCCAAGATCGACTTCGAAGGCCTCGTCGAACCAGAGGTTCGGCGGTCTCGTCTCGAAGTCCGGAAAGCGGGCGAGCGCTTCGGCTCCGACGGGCTCGGCGTCGCCCAGACGATGGATGGGCTGGAGATAGATGGTCGGCTGCCGGGAAGCGAGCGATTGCTCGATCCGCTCGACACGGGCGCGGCGGACGGCTTCGGCTTCACGCTCGCTCTCGATCTGGTCGATGGCGAGATCCGCGAAGGCTTTCACGGTCGCCAGGTCCCGCTGGGTCAGCGAATGGTCCGCCGATCGGCTGAGGCAGCAGAAGCTGCCGTAGACGCTGCCGTCCTTCAGCCTCAGCGGCACGCTGATGTGGCAGCCGACGGGCAGGGCCATGGTAATCGGGAGGGTGCGGGCGAAAGGAATTTCGGCCGCCTCCCGGATGAGCTCCGGCAGCCTGCCGCCCAGGATGTGCCAGCAATAGCTCTGGTCCAGGGGTTCGCTGTCTCCGGGTGCCGAAGGCACGGGGATGGCGGCGCTGATATGCGTGAACTCGCGACGATCCTCGATGAAGCGGGACGTGAAGGCGATTTCCATGCCGAGGTGGCGCCGAACCGCTTCAAGGATGGCGTCGATGGAGGAGCGCCCCGCCGTGGCCTCGTTCGCGTCGGCGGTCAGGAACGCCCGCAATGCAGTTTCAGACATGTCGCTCTCCCCGCTTTCGATCTCCCTACCGCTCCGGCGTAACCAAAGCGTGAAGCGGTTGGTTTCGAAAGACAGCGGCAGCCTGCATTGGCCGGCGGACGCGCAGCACGTCTTTCCAATGCCCGGGCCGGGAAGGAATGAACCTTCCGGGGAACCTTCAGCCTTTTTTTAGAAGGTCGAGCGAAAATGGCCGGATGAACAGCTACGAATGCCCCGAATGGCTGAAACGTCGAAGGATCACGGAGTCGGAATACGGCCGTTGGCTGGACTCGCAGGCCACTTCCATCTGGCGGCGTGAAAGGCAGTGCGGGAACCCTTCCTTCGCCGCGCGCGCGGATCTGAAGCTGGCGCTGCACCGCGCGGCCCATGACAGCAACGGTCGCGATCCTTATTCTGCTTCTCGTTTCTTCGTTCGGCACATGCGGGCGGGGTGGACGGACAAGCAATCGCATCTGAAGGGAAATCGCCATTTCCTGACGCTTCGCAGATGCATGCCCTCATTCGATCATGTGAGAGGCCTGGGGCGAGCGAAGTATGAGCTTTGCACCCGGGAAACCAATAGCGCGAAAAGCTTCATGTCGCCGGCTCAGTTCATCGATCTGTGCAACCGGGTCGCGCGCCACCTGTCACCTACTCCTGGGGTCGGACAAGCCGCCAGGGCAGATAAGTCCTAGGGCCCAGTACATCGTCGGTGAAAGGGGCAGTCGACCAGGGGCCCGTCCATTCTCCCAAGCACGGATGAAGCGATCAGCCTAGACTAGGTTCGGGCACGGGACGGGCTCCCAATTCCCGCCGTTCTGCGGCGGGATATACATGTTCTCAAGCGGCCAGTTCGGCGCCTCGACCGACAGAAAGCTCGAAAGCCCGGGGGTCAGTGCTTCGTCCCCGAACTGCGCGACCAGCATTACCGCGCAGGCAGCCACCGCATCCAGCGCGTGGGCCAGCGATGCGCGCTCGAACTCGAACTCGCGGTTATGCTTCACCCCGTTATAGGCCGAGTACCAGTTGAGCGACTGGGAGGATTTCTCGATGTCCCAGCGCTCGAACGGATTAACCGGATCGATGTCGGGGCAATGATGGAAACGGACGGTAAAATCCCGGAGCCTCAGCGGGTCGGCGAGTCTGACATATCGGGCCGTGCCCCCCTCGGCGGTCCTGCCGTTGACCCTTAGGATACCCCGCCAGTGCATCTCGACCTCGGTCGCGGCAAGGATCAGCAGATTGCGGATTGCATGCCCATGCACCCGAAGCGTCGCCGGCGTCGGCTGGACGACCCGGCAAATGAGCCGCAGGTCGCTGATCAGCGCCTCGAGTTGGTTTTGCGCGCCAGCGATATGGCGCCTGTCCTCCGCCAGGCCGGGCAGCCTGAGCGTCCGTTCCCCGGCCAGTGCAAGCGGCCGCGCGATGCGCCGATGATATCGACCGGGCTCGAGGACCAAGCGGTGGAATGGGCCGGGAGTGCCCGCGCCGTCGAACCAGGAGGTCATCCGGGCCAGGGCTTGCCAAATCGTCTCGCCCGGCTTCGACTCGAAAAAGCTTCCCGCGCCCCCGCTCGGATTGGTCACGTCCATGCGCGTCGCCTGGTCCTCGGCGATGTACCAAAGCTGGCGGTCTCCGCCGGGGCCGAGCTCGCGGACATACCATCCCGGCTCCCCACGTCCCTGCGCCGTTGTCATCCGGCCAATTTCCCTTTTCTCGGCGACTGCTCAGGAAGCGGCAACGCTAAGGTAGAGGAGAAAGCTGCCTCCTCGAGCATCGCGCGCGCCCCAAGGAAGGGCCCGGACCGGCGTTCGGGGCCGAATTCCGGCACTGGATCCGGATCGAAACCGCTCAAATCGACCGCGACACAACCTCCTTCATGATCTCGTTGGTCCCCCCGAAGATCCGAGTCACCCGCGCATCCCGCCACAGCCTCGCGATCAGATATTCGTTCATATAGCCCGCGCCGCCGTGGAGCTGGAGCGAGGCGTCGCAAGCCTCCCACTGGAGCTCGGTGTGCCAGAGCTTGGCGGCGCTGGCTTCGGCGGCGGTGAGCTCGCCCGCGACGTGGCGGCGGATCGCCCAGTCCAGATGGGCCCAGCCGACCTGGAGCTTGGCGGCGAGGTCGGCGAGGGTGAATTTGGTGTTCTGGAAATCGAAGACGGTCTTGCCGAAGGCCTTGCGGTCCTTGGTGAATGCGACCGCCTCGTCGAAGGCGCGCTGGGCCGCGGCCTGGGCGGCGCAGGCGATCGAGAGGCGCTCCTGGGGGAGCTGGTTCATCAGATAGGCGAAGCCCGAGCCTTCCTCGCCGAGACAGTTGGTGATCGGGATTCGGACGTCCTCGAAGAAGAGCTCGGACGTGTCCTGCGAGTGGAAGCCGATCTTGTCCAGGTTGCGGCCCCTCGCATAGCCCTCGCGATCGGCTTCCACCAGGATCAGGGAGACGCCCCTGGCGCCGGCCGTCGGGTCGGTCTTGGCGACGACGATGACGAGGTCGGCATGCTGGCCGTTGGTGATGTAGGTCTTGGAGCCGTTCAGGACATAATGATTGCCGTCGCGCTTCGCGCTGGTCCGGATGCCCTGGAGGTCGGAGCCGGCGCCCGGCTCGGTCATGGCGATCGCGGTGGCGACCTCGCCGGAGACCATGAGGGGGAGCCAGTGCTTCTTCTGCTCCTCCGAACCGTAGGCGACGAGATAGTCGGCGACGATGTCGGAGTGGAGGGTGATCCCGGCGGTCGAGCCGGCATAGGCCAGCTCCTCGTCGATGACGGCGTTGAATCCGAAATCGAGTCCCGGGCCGCCATATGCCTCGGGAACGGTCGGGCAGAGCAGCCCCGCCTCGCCGGCCTTGTTCCAGAAGGCGCGGTCGATGATTCCCTCTTCTTCCCAGCGGCTTAGATGGGGGATGAGCTCGCGGTCGAAGAAGCGGCGGACGGAGTCGCGGAACTGCTCGTGCTCGGGGGCGAAGGCGGTTCGGCGGGAAGTGTCGAGCATGATTCAGTCC
>JBAWCC010000226.1:0-14225 GCA_049590095.1 Allosphingosinicella sp.
AAGGGAGGGGTTAGGGGTGGGTCCGCCGAAGGCGGCCGAAACTCCGAGTCGGTAAAAGTCTCGCTACGCTTGCCTACCCACCCCCAACCCCTCCCTTGCAGGGAGGGGGGCATCCCCGCCACACTCCCGACATGACCCTCGACCTCGACCGCCGCCTTCTCCTCAAGGCCGGCACGCTCGGCCTCGGCGCCCTCGCAGTCCCGGGCGTCGCCCGGATCGCCACCGCCCGCGGCTTCACCCACGGCGTGGCCAGCGGAGAGCCGAGGCAGAATTCCGTCATGCTCTGGACCCGGCACGTCCCGATCCGCGGCGACTCCTCCCGGCTCGGCTGGGAGGTCTACGAGATGGACGGTCCCGGGCGCACCATCGCCGAGGGTGAAGTCGAGGCGACGCCGGACAGCGACTTCTGCGTCAAGGTAATCGCTCGCGGCCTCAGGCCGGGTCGCTCCTATCGCTATCGCTTCCACAATCACGACGGCGCCGCCGCCGTCGCCGGCCGTACACGAACCCTTCCGGAAGGCCGGACCCCCCGCTTCACTTTGGGCGTCTTCTCCTGCGCCAACCTCGCCTTCGGTCATTTCAACGCCTACGCGCACGCCGCCGCGCGCCGCGACCTCGATCTGCTCGTCCATCTCGGCGACTATTTCTACGAATATCAAAGCGGCAAATATCCGTCGCCGGGCGAGGCCTTGCCCGGCCGGAGGCTGGACCCCGCCGGCGAGACGGTCGCGCTCGCCGACTATCGCCTCCGCCACGCCGCCTACCGGGCCGATCCCGATCTCCAGCGTCTCCACGCCTCCGCGCCGATGGTGATGATGTGGGACGATCATGAAAGCGCGAACGACGCCTGGTCGGGCGGCGCCGAGAATCACGATCCGGCGACGGAGGGTTCGTGGGTCGCCCGCAAATATGCCGCGTTGCGCGCCTATCGCGAATGGCTGCCCGTCTCGGACGATGTCTGGGAAAGCTACGAGATCGGCGATCTCGCGACCCTTTTCCGGCCCGAAACCCGGCTGACGGCGCGCAGCCGCCCGCTCGAATTCGCCGAGGCGCTTCGCCGCGGCGAGGATCTCAAGGCGTCGCTGATGCGCTTCCGCGACGGCCTCTGGCGCGATCCGAAGCGCACGATGATGGGGTTCGGACAGGAGGCCTTGCTGGCGGCCGGCCTCGAGCGCTCGGCGCGGCAGGGGACTCGCTGGCAGCTGCTCGCCCAGCAAACGGTGATGGGAAGCTTCGCCTTGCCGCTCGAGGCCCGGGGCTGGCTTCGCTCCGACGCGCCGGAGGAGGTGAAGCGGGTCACCGCGATCGGCGCCGCCGCCTCCGAGGTCGGACTTCCGCTCAATCTCGATTCCTGGGACGGCTACCCCGCCGCCCGCGAGCGCCTGCTCCGCTCGGCTCTGGACTCCGATTCGAACCTCGTCGTCCTGTCCGGCGACAGCCACAATGGCTGGGCCTTCGATCTCGACCTCGCCGACACCCCCGCCGGCGCCGAATTCGCGGTTCACAGCGTCACTTCTCCGGGCCTCGAAGCCTATACGCCGGGAATCGCCCCGGCCGAGGTGGCGCGGGCGCTGAGGGCCCGCAACCCGGCCCTGAAATGGGCCGACGTCCGGAGCCGGGGCTATCTGACCCTGACCCTGACCCGCGAGCGCGCGGTCGGCGAGTGGCTGTCGCTCGACACGGTACGGAGCCGCTCGACGCGGCTGGCGACCCGCCACGCGATGAGCGTCGCCAGAGGCGCGAACCGCTTCGCCTGACCCAAATCCTCCCCCGCATTTGCGGGGGAGGGGGACCATGCGAAGCATGGTGGAGGGGCTCTTCCCAGCTTGAGAAGAGCCGCTCCACCGCGCTTCGCGCGGTCCCCCTCCCCGAAAAAACTCGGGGAGGATTTAAGTAGTATGTTCTCGTTTCGTTCTTTTTATGCTACCTTTCAGTCATGTCCCGCTTCCCCTTCCTCCACTTCATCCCCGTCCCCGTCCGTCCCCGCCGCGACGGCTGGACCCCGGTTCTCCAGATCCGCTTCGTCATCGGCATCGCCCGGGGCCTGAGCCCCGCCAAGGCGGCCGAGCGGCTCGGCAAGACCCGCCAATCCGCCCAGGCCCTGCGCCGCCACCCCCAGGGCCGAAGCTTCGCGGCGGCGTGGGATTCAGCGCGCCGTTTCGCCGGGCAGAACCGCTCCGGGGACAGGATCGAGCCGTGACTCCGTGTTGGCCTGCGTCCGAAAAAATGCGACCCCTGTGCAACTCCTCCAGGGCGTCCGCTCTGGAACGCGGGCAACCTTCAACTTCTTCAACTTACCGGGTGCCACTGTCGCTGCCCGATCCGGAGCGCTAAGGGCGATGCCATGCTGAAGAAGACCACCGCGCCCGATCTCGACGCCCTTCGCCTCATCGAGGAGCGGCTTCGCTGGCTCTCCGCCTGGACGATCCACAACGCCAACCATCTTCGGGAGAGCCCGGACGGCCTGAAGGTCGGCGGCCACCAGGCGAGCTGCGCCTCGATGACGGCGATCATGGCGGCGCTCTATTTCCATGCGCTCGGGCCAAACGACAAGGTCGCGGTCAAGCCCCATGCCGGACCGGTGCTCCACGCCATCCACTATCTGCTCGGAAGCCAGAGCCGCGAGCAGCTCGAGAATTTCCGGGGCTTCGGCGGGATGCAGAGCTATCCGAGCCGGACCAAGGACAGGATCCCGGTCGATTTCTCCACGGGCTCGGTCGGCCTCGGAGTCGCCGTCACCGCCTTCGCCAGCCTGGTCCAGGATTATCTCGTCGCCCATGGCGAGCTCGCTCCGGCCGATACGGGGCGGATGATTGCCTTGATGGGCGACGCCGAGCTCGACGAGGGCAATATCTACGAATGCCTGATCGAAGCCTACAAGCACGACATCCGCAATTGCTGGTGGATCGTCGACTATAACCGCCAGTCGCTCGACTCGACCACGGCCGAGCGCATGTTCCGACGCTTCGACGAGATTTTCGCCAGCTGCGGCTGGAGGGTCGCGACCCTCAAATACGGCAAGGCACTGGAAGCGGCCTTCGCCGAGCCGGGCGGGGAGGCGCTCAGGGCCTGGCTCGAGGCGGTCGGCAACGCCGACTATGCCGCGCTCACCTATCTCGGCGGCGCGGCATGGCGCGAGCGGCTGCTGAAGGAGGCCCCGGAATCGAAGCCGCTCCTCGCCGGGCGCGACGACGAGGCGCTCGCCGCCCTGATGACCAACCTCGCCGGCCACGACATGGCGAGCCTGGTCGAGGCGTTCGACGGCGCGCAGGACGACGTGCCGACCCTGTTCATCGCCTACACGATCAAGGGCTTCGGATTGCCCTTCGCGGGCCACAAGGACAATCATGCCGGTCTGATGAACCCGGGCCAGATCGCCGCCCTTCGCTCGGCGATGGGGATCGCCGAAGGGGAGGAATGGGAGCTTTGGGCCGGGCTCGGCGGCAATTCGGCGGAGGGCGTGAAGGCGCTGGTCGAAGGCAGCCGAATCGCCAGAGCGAAGCGCGAGCGGCCCTGGAACCAGGTCGAGGTGCCGGCGATTCCCGCCCCGGTCGGCGAGGAGCAGTCGACCCAGGCGGCGTTCGGCCGGATCCTGCTCGACCTCAGCCGGGCCGGCGGCGCCCTTGCCGACCGG
This sequence comes from Allosphingosinicella sp., assembly GCA_049590095.1. GTDB lineage: Bacteria > Pseudomonadota > Alphaproteobacteria > Sphingomonadales > Sphingomonadaceae > Allosphingosinicella. The sequence goes on from JBAWCC010000226.1 coordinate 3,635, forward strand.
ATCGTCACGACGTCGCCCGACGTCACCGTCTCGACCAATCTCGGAGCCTTCGTGAACCAGCGCGGCCTCTTCCGCCGAAGCGCGCTCGCCGACGTCTTCGCCGCCTCGAAAATCCCCTCGGCCCAGAAATGGGGCGCCACGCAAGCGGGCCAGCATATCGAGCTCGGGATCGCCGAGAACAACCTGTTCCTGATGCTTGCCGCTCTGGGCCTCGCCGGCGACCTGTTCGGAACCCGCCTGTTCCCGATCGGCACCGTCTACGACCCGTTCATCGCCCGTGGCCTCGATGCGCTGAACTACGCCTGCTACCAGGACGCCCGGTTCCTGCTCGTCGCGACCCCGTCGGGCGTGACCCTCGGGCCCGAGGGCGGCGCCCACCAGTCGATCAACCCGCCCTTGATCGCGCTCGGCCAGCCCGGCCTCAGGCATTACGAACCCGCCTTCGCCGACGAGCTCGCCTTGTTCATGGAAGAGGCCTTCCGCCTTCTTCAGTCCCCGGAGGGCGAGAGCGTCTATCTGCGCCTGACGACTCGCACGCTCCGCCAGCCCGAGCGTCCCGACGAAAGCTGGAAGGCGGGCGCCCTCGCCGGCGGCTACTGGCTGCGGCAGCCGGGGCCGGGATCCGAAGCGGCCCTTGTCTATTCCGGTGCCCTGGCGCCTGAGGCGCTCGCCGCCTGGAAGGCGCTCCGCGACGACGTTCCGGGCCTCGGCCTGCTCTCGATCACCTCGCCGGACCTGCTCCACCGCGGCTGGAGCGAGCGCCGACGCGGCCGCTGGGGAGGGAAGGGGAGCGCGCCCTCGCACGTCGAGCGGCTGCTCGCTCCGCTAGCCCCCGGCGCCGGCCTCGTCACCCTGCTCGACGGCGCCCCGGCCTCCCTGTCCTGGCTCGGCGGGGTGATGGGCCACCGGGTCAGTCCCCTCGGAATCGAGCGCTTCGGCCAGACTGGGACGCTTCCCGACCTCTATCGGGAGTACAGGCTGGACGCCGACTCCATCGTCGAGGCAGCGGCGGAGCTGTTCCTGCCATGATTCCCCTCCCTGGAAGGGAGGGGTCAGGGGTGGGTAGGCGAGCAGAGCGAGACTTTCGGGCGTCCGAGCTTCGGCCGCCTGCGGCGGACCCACCCCCGGCCCCTCCCTTGCAGGGAGGGGGGAAGAGGGAACAAGTGCGGTGTTCCAGCGCTTTTCCTGCGAACCCTTTCAAGGAGCAAATACATGATCGGCAAAATCGCGGGAGCCGCCCTCGGCCGCAAGCTTGCGAGCCGCTACAATGGCGGCACCGGCCTTCTCGTCGGAGCCCTCGCGCCCACCATCGCCCGCCGGGCCTTCGGTCCGCTCGGCCTCGCCGTCGGCGGCGCCTGGGTCGCCAAGAAGCTCTGGGACCGCCGCAACCGCGGATCGGGCGCCACCCGCAGCTATTAGAGCGTTATCGCTTAAGCCTGAATTACCCCGTCATGCCAGCGAAGGCTGGCATCCATGCTGCTGCAGAGCTGGCGACCCTGCATGGACCCCAGCTTTCGCTGGGGTGACGGATTGGGCGCGTTCTCTAGGATCTCAGGCGGAGCGTCCATATGGCGACGATCAGGGCGCCGATGGCGACCAGGATGGCGGCGGTGAGGATTCGCAGGTTGCGAAGCCTCACCGTCTTCACTTCGTGCGTGCTCAGCCGTTCCATAACCGACGCGGCGCGACGCGAGGCGCCGAGGAAGATCAGAGCGCCGATGACCAGGAAGACGGTGGCGATCGAGCGCGGCATCCAGGCCGGCTCCATCTTCTGGAAAAGCGCGTGGAAGCCGAGCGCCACGCCCACCGAAGCGAAGCCGGTCCGCATCCATCCCGCATAAGTCCGCTCGTTGGCCAGCGCCGTCCGGTCCTCGGCGAGGTCCGTCCGCGCGTGAGCCATCTCCTGCTTGCCGTCGGCGCCCATGCTTCAGAATCCCTGGCCGTCGTCGGGCGGCGGTTCGCGCCTCGGCGGCGGGCGCTCGTCGCGCGGCTCGAAGACGGGCTCGCTCGGCTCGCGGTCGAACTCCGGTTCGCGTGGCTCGCGGCGGGGATTGTCCGCCGGCTCGCGCTCGCCGCGCGGCGGCAGGTCCTCGATCGGGAAGGGCAGGCCGTCGCCGGTGATCGTGACCCCGCTGTCGTCCACCTGCACCCCCAGCTCGAAGCCGTCGGTTCCCTCGATCGGCAGGGTGACCGAGCCGTTGAAGCCGGTCGCCGGAACCGGAGCCGCGAGCGGCGGGGCAAGCTTGCGGGCGGGCGCCGTCCCGACCGCCTTGGTCATGAAGTCGCGCCAGATCCGGGCCGGAAGGCCGCCGCCGGCGATCTGGCCGGCGAGCGGGCTGTTGTCGTCATTGCCGACCCAGACCCCGACCACGAGATCCTCGGCGAAGCCGATGAAGACGGCGTCGCGGCTGTCCTGCGTGGTTCCGGTCTTGCCGAAGGCGGGGACCGCGAGCGCCGCTCCCCGGCCGGTGCCCTCGCTGACGACCGCGCCAAGCATTTCCCTCAGATCGTCGAAGGCCGGGTCGCCGCTGGTGCCGGGACGCGCCTGGTTCCACATTCGCTGCCACCAGGGCTTCTCCTCGTCCTCCAGCCCTCGCGGCCGAACCGGATAGGCGCCGGCGGCAACGGCCGCATAGGCCGAGGTCAGCTCGAGCAGGGACATTCCGGACGTCCCGAGCGCGAGGCTCGGGCTGTCGTTGAGCGGGCTCCGAACGCCCAGGTCGCGGGCGGCGGCGATTACGTTCTGCCGACCCACCCGCTCCGAAAGCCGCACCGCCGCGACGTTGCTCGACAGAGCGAGCGCGTCGCGCAGGGTCAGGGTGCCGCGATATTGGTCGCCGTAATTCTTCGGCTGCCAGTCGCCGATCCGAAGCGGGGTGTCGGCGATCGGGCTGTCGGGGGTCATCCCGGCCCTAAGCGCGGCGAGATAGACGAAGAGCTTGAACGCCGAGCCCGGCTGCCGCCGAGCCTGGGTCGCGCGGTTGAACGGGCTTTTCGCATAGGCCCGGCCGCCGACCATGGCGACGACCCGGCCGTCGGGCCGCATCGCGACCAGGGCCACCTGGGCCTTGCCCAGGCCGGCGTTGCGGACGGTCGAGAGCGCGAGCTTCTGCATCCGGCTCTCGAGGGTCGTCCGCACCTCCTCGTCGCCATAGCCGGCCTCGCCTCGGGCCCGGGCCATGGGCAATACCCAGTCGGCGAAATAGGTGCCGGTGGGCACTTCCTTCTGCCGCTCGACCTTCAGCTTCGGCGGCTTCAGCCGGTTCGCTTCCTGCTGGGTCATGACCCCGTCGCGCACCATCGTCGCGATCACGATCTTCCCGCGCTCCCGCGCCAGCTTGTAGTTGCGGGTCGGGGCGAGGCGGGACGGGGCCTTGACCATCCCCGCGAGCATCGCCGCCTGGGTCACGCTCAATTTCTCCGGCGGGACGCTGAAATAATGGTGGGAGGCGGCCCGGAGCCCGTAGGTATTGTCGCCGAGATAGACGTTGGAGAGATAGCGTTCGAGGATCTCGTCCTTGGTCAGCCACGCCTCCAGCCAGAAGGCGATCAGCACTTCCTGGGCCTTGCGGCCAAGCGTCCGGTCGGCGGTGAGGAAGGAGATTTTGGCGAGCTGCTGGGTGATCGTGCTTCCGCCCTCGCGCACTCCGCCTGCGCCGAGGTTGCGCCAGGCTGCCCGGGCGATTCCGCGGATGCTGATCCCGAGATGGTCGCGAAAGCCCCGATCCTCGACCGAGATGAAGGCGGCGGGGACGTGGTCGGGCAGGTCGGCGATCTTCACCGGCTCGCGAATGTCGGCGCCTCGGCGGGCGATGGGATCGCCCTCCGCGGAGACCAGGGTCAGGCTGGGTGCCGCGACCGGCTGAAGCGATTTGGAAAGGGGCGCGGTGATCGCCAGCCAGGCGACGATCAGCATGAACAGCGCGAGGACGGCCAGGACGATCCGCTTCCAGCCCCAGCGCAGGGGATTGTACCAGGGGCGCCTGGGCGGCCCGGGCGGCGGTGTGGGGGGTGGGCCTCCCGGGGCCTGATACTGGGCCGGGGTCGGTTGCCACTGGGCGGTCTGGTCCAAACGCATTCCTTCTTCTTAGCGGCAGAACGACGGCGCGGGAATCGGGTTGCGCCCCGTGCGACGAGCGGAGCCGCTCCGGGCGAATACGCCTGCCGCTATTCCGGGTTCCGAGAGGAAGCATTTCGCTCTCCCGTAGGAACGGGGAGAGGGGATAATAGGGTCCGCCGGGCCGGGCCTCTCGCCCCGCCCTTCAGGCCTCGATTCGAAGCGCCTTGCAGACCGCGCGATAGGCGATGGATTTGGCCATGTTGCCGTTGGGAAAGGGCTTCGGCGCCGCGGGTCGAATGCCGGCGCGGCGGAGCAGCCGGTTGAAGCCGTGCGCATAGGATTCGTTGTAGCTCCATTCGGAGCGCCAGGTGATGGACAGCGAGATCGACGGCTCCGGCCCGTTCCTGACCCAGTGCGGCGCCTTGACGGGCACGTAGATCGCGCCGCCCGGCGCCAGCTCGAACGCTTCGCCCCGGGCCGCGAACTCGTCCCGCCAGGCGAGGTTGCGGTGGCCGCCGCGATGGAAATCCTCGTGCCGCTCGCCCGGTGCGAGCGCTTCGTCCCCCGCCGGGAACACCGTCATCGTCTTGCTGCCCCGGATCTGGAGCAGGATATTGTGCTCCGGATCGAAGTGGAACGGAGTGACGGCGCCGGGCGACGAGATGAAGACGAAGCCCTGCATGTGAAGCATCTCGCCGGTCGCCCGCGCCACCTGCGGCCGAAGCGGCCCAAGCGCGTCGTGGAGGAGCGCTTTATAGACCGGGTCCTGCTCGATGAACTTCAGCACCATCCACGATCCGCAATGCTCGATCGACCGGATCGTCTCGGCGGCGTCGAGGCCGTTGCCCGGTATGTCCGCCGGATCGAGCCCGATGGGCAGGTCGCCGCGATTATATTCGGCGTCGACCGGGCGGATCCGCTTCGACAGTCCGATCAGGGCTTCGAGCGTCAGCAGCTCATGGCCGCACAGGCCGTGGCGGAGCAGGCCGGGCCGCTCGGGGTACAGGGTGCCGAGCGCGGCGAGCGCCTCGTCGTCGAAGGGCTGGATCACATCGATCTCCCCGACAGGCGTTTGGCCGAGGCCCAGCCCGACTCGATCGCCCGCCAGCCGGCGAAGGACAGCCGGCGCCGGGTTCCGGCGAGCGGGAGGCTGATCCGGACGATCGTCCGCCGCTCGCCCCAAAGGCTGTCGATCATCGAATGGTTCTCCGCCGCGCAGCTGTCCATCCAGTCGATGTCGCCGCGCGCCAGCAGGTCGAGATTGTCGAGCTCGAGAAGCACCCCGGGCGAGAAGCGCGAATAGTCCTCGTCATAGGCGATCTTGAACGAGAAGCTGCCCGGCGGGGCGAGGAAGTTGACCAGCATCGCGATCGGCTTCCCGTCGAGGTCGAGCCGCCTGATCTGCAGCCGTCCGGCATCGGCCGCCCCGCTCAGCGCCTGGCGGAAAAAGGCCTCCGTGGCCGGGCGAGAGGCGAGGGCCGAGCCGGCCCGGCCCTTCCAGCCGCCTCGCTCCAGAGCGAGGAAATCGTCGCACCAGGCGGCGAGGTCGTGCTCCGGTGCCCAGGTCCTGGACTCGAGGGAGCCGAGCTCGGCCAGCCGGTTGGCGAGCCGTTTCAGCTCCTTGCGCTTCTTCTTGCGCACATTCGTCTCGAGATATTGCTCGGGGGAGAGCGAGCTTGCGAGAGCGGCGCGCGTTCGGCTCTGCACGATCGGCGCCGGTCGGCCGAGCGCCGACGCCGCCTCGACCAGTCCGCTATGGACGGGACCCCGTTCGAGCAGGCCGTTGACGTGAAGGAAGCCCGGCGCCCAGCCGGCATTGTCGAGGTGGCCGAGCAGGGTCCGCCAGAAATCGCTTTCCCTGCCCCGGCGCACCAGCGGAGTGCCGAGGAAGTCGTTATGGTGGCGCCAGTTGCGAACGTGCGCGGCGGGCAGCCGGCCGTAATCGTTGCGCATGCACAGGGGCATCACTCCGATCAGGCCGCCGTCCCGCACCTCGACCAGCCGGATGTCGCGATCCTCGGTAAGGTGATCGAGTCCGGCAGCGACGAACCACGGCTCCTGGAAGCTGTTCGGCTCCGACGCGTTGCCGGCGAGCCGCTGCCACTCCGCGAGGAAGGCGGGGTCGATATCGGATGCGAAGCGCTCGGCGACGAACGGCGCGAGCGCAACCCCGGCAGGAGCGGTTTCAAGCTCGAACGCCCGGTCCAAGGCGATCCCCCATTCCTGCTTCATGCCCATCGACTAGCCGATTGCGGTAAAGATTTCGCTTCGCGCCCTGCGCCGTGGAGGGCCAGCCTGTCCCTGATCATCCAGGAAAGCAAATAGGGCCGGGCGAGGGCCTTATCGAGGGCGTAAGGCCACCAGCCGGGGCCGAAGGGCACATAGACCCGGACCGGAACTCCGAGGCGTCTCGCCACCGCCATGGTCCTTCGCGCCGGCAGTCCGCGCAGCTGCTCCAGCTCGCAGGGCGTGCCCGCGGCGAGCAGGATGGCGAGGGCTCGCTCGGCGAGGGCGGGGTCATGGGTCGCGACCGCGACCGGGGCGGAGCGTCCGGCCAGTCGGGCGGCGAGCGCGAGGTAGCTCGCCTCGACATCCTGACCCCTCCAGCTCGGATCGGCCCATTCGCCCTTGACCAGCCGGATCGGGGCGGAGCTGTCCCGGAACGAGTCGGCGTCCCCCCGGCTTCGTAGCCAGCGGGCCGGCAGGGCGAAGCCCGTCCGGGGAAAGTCGGCGAGAAGACCCGACACCGCCTTCAGGGTCCGATCCGCGTCCCTGGGAGCATGGGCGTCGAACATCAGGGTCATGTCGGCGGCTGCGGCGGAGCAGGCGATCGTTCGAAGCCAAACCGGTTCGAATCCCAAAGGAGGCGCCTTTACCGCAAGGCGGGTCCCGACCACGCGACCGGCGACGAGCCTGGCAACGGCGACGTTGGCGGCGACGATGTCCTCGGGCCGCGCCTTGGCGGACTGGAAATAGCCCAGGGTCGAGGCAAGCCCGGACCGATCGAGCTCGTCGCAGCGCCGTGCGGCGGAACCTGGACCCGGCCCGGGGACGATCCGCTCGACCAGATGGGGGAGGGCGTAGCGCGCGCTCCTGAGCGCGGCCCAGGGCCGAAGCATCAGGCCGGCGCCAGATGTTTGCGCAGCGAGGCGAAGGCGTCGGCGGCTAAAGCCGCCGCGCCGCGAAGGTTGAACGGATAGGCGCGGACCCAGACGCAGTCGTGCCGCTCCCGGGTCCAGAATCGGGCGATCCAGGGCTCGAGATCCCCGAGCAGCTCATAGGCTCCGAGCCCGCGCTGTGCCGCCCAGCCGATCGTGTGGAGCATGAGCAAAGTGCCCGGCGAGCAGCGCTCAAACTCCTCGTCGAAGCCGATCTTGAACAGCCAGTAGCGGCCCAGCGTTTCCAGTGCCATCTGCATGGCGACGGCGCGGCCGTCGATTCGCATGAAGGCGATCCGGAATTCGCCTCGTTCGCAGGCGAGGCGGAAATATCGGCGGAAGCAGTCCTCCTTGGCCCGGTCGACGGCGATCGCCGTCCCGGCCTCGCGCTTCCAGCTGCGCAGCTCGACCCGGACCGCTTCGTCGAACAAGGCGTCGAATGCGTCCGGCGACGGCGACAGGATCTCGAACGACACCGGGCCGAGCTCGCCCGCCCGCCGCGCCGCTCGTCGGAAGTCGGAACGTCGCCCCGAATTGAAGCGGGACGCAGGGTCCTTCCAGCGTTCGTCGAGCGCGATGGTCGGAGCGGCCGTTGCCGGGCGCACCGACACCCAGCCCTTGCCGCGCAGGGCGCCGCGAAGCGCCGGAATCAGCTCGGATCCCGCCGGGATTCGATCCAGCTCCACGGCGCGCCCGTCGCCGACGATCGCCTCGGCCAGAAGGCGGGCGCCCCGGGAATCGCGGCAGAGGGCGTCGTCGGGCTCGCACACCGCATCCGCTCCGACCGTCCTCCAGCGGGCGAAGCGGCCCGGCTCGCGGCACAGGGTCAGCAGGGCGGCGACGTCGCCGCGCTCGCGAACGTGGAAAATTTCGACATGAGCGTCGGCGAGAAAGGTCCGGGCGAGCGCCGAAACGAAGGCATGGCTCTGCATCGGCAGCGAAGCGGACGCCTCGAGCTTGCGCCAGGAACGGACCAGGGCTTCGTCCCCGCAGAAGCGTTCGAAGGGTATCGCGCGGGAATTGAGCATGGCGGCGGTGCGGGCGTCCGCGCCGCGGCGGGCGAGCGAAGCCTTGGCCGCGGACCGGCCCGGCATCGTCTCGACGGCTTTCACCCACCCCTCGATCATCGAATCCTCTTAACCCTGGCCGGTAAAGATTTTGCGTCTTTGCGAGCGGCGGGCTCCGGGATTAGGGACGTCTCATGGACAGCCGAATTCCGCCCCCCGTCGCCTTCGCCTCAGGCAGCCATGCCGATTCCGCGACCTATGAGACGCTCTACCGCCGGTCGATCGACGATCCCGATGCTTTCTGGGCGGATCAGGCGCGGCGGATCGACTGGGTCGAGGCGCCCACCGTCGCCGGCAACTGGTCCTACGATCCGGTCGAAATCAAATGGTATGAGGACGGGGTCCTGAACCTGTGCCACAATTGCGTCGACAGGCATCTCGAGGCGCGCGCCGACAGGCAAGCGATCCTGTTCGAAGGCGACGAGCCCGGCACCGGCCGGAGCCTGACCTACGGCGAGCTCTACCGCGAGGTCGTGGCGATGGCGAACTGCCTCAAGGCGCTCGGCGCCGGCAAGGGCGATCGGGTCACGCTCTACATGCCGATGATCCCCGAAGCCGCGGTGGCGATGCTCGCTTGCGCCCGGATCGGAGCGGTCCACTCGGTCGTCTTCGGCGGCTTCTCGCCCGAGGCGCTTCACGGCCGGATCGAGGATTGCGCGAGCCGCTTCGTAATCACCGCCGACGGCGGCAGACGCGGCGGCAAGCTGGTGCCCTTGAAGGCCAATGTCGACGCCGCTCTGGCCAAGGGGAGCGAGGTCGAGGCCGTCCTCGTCGTGCGCCACCTCGGCAACGATATCGGATGGACCGGGGGCCGCGACCACTGGCTTCACGAATTGGCCGGCCTCGTCCCGGACGAATGCCCGCCCGAGCCGATGAACGCCGAGGACCCGCTCTTCATTCTCTACACCTCGGGCTCGACCGGAAAGCCCAAGGGCGTCCTCCACACCACCGGCGGCTATGCGGTATGGACGGCTTCGACCTTCCACTACGTCTTCGATTACAGGGAGGGCGAGATCTTCTGGTGCACCGCCGACGTGGGGTGGGTCACCGGTCACAGCTACGTCGTCTACGGCCCGCTCCTCAACGGAGCGACCAGCCTGATGTTCGAGGGAGTCCCGAACTACCCCGATTTCAGCCGCTTCTGGGACGTGGTCGAGCGCCACAAGGTCGACATCTTCTACACCGCCCCGACCGCGATCCGTGCCCTGATGCGCGAAGGGGAGGGGCCGGTGCGAAGGCACGACCGCTCCTCGATCCGCCTCCTCGGAACGGTCGGCGAGCCGATCAACCCGGAAGCCTGGCGCTGGTATTATGAAGTCGTCGGCGAAAGCCGCTGCCCGATCGTCGACACCTGGTGGCAGACCGAGACGGGCGGAGTGATGATCACCACTTTGCCGGGCGCCCACGACATGAAGCCGGGGAGCGCCGGCCGGCCTTTCTTCGGGGTCGAGCCTCAACTGGTCGGTCCCGACGGCGAGGTCCTGGAAGGCGCGGCGTCCGGCAACCTCTGCCTCGTCCGCTCCTGGCCGGGCCAGATGCGCAGCGTCTACGGCGATCATGAGCGCTTCGTGTCGACCTATTTCTCGACCTACACAGGCAAATATTTCACCGGCGACGGCTGCCGCCGCGACGGGGACGGCTATTACTGGATCACCGGCCGGGTCGACGACGTCCTCAACATCTCCGGCCATCGCCTGGGCACCGCCGAGATCGAGAGCGCCCTCGTCTCCCACCGCTGCGTCGCCGAAGCCGCGGTGGTCGGCTACCCGCACGACATCAAGGGCCAGGGCATCTATTGCTACGTCACGCTGATGGAGGGCGTGGAGGAGAGCGAGGCGCTCGAGAAGGAATTGCGCCAGCACGTGCGGACGGAAATCAGCCCGATCGCCAGCCCCGATCTCATCCATTTCACCCCGGGCCTGCCCAAGACCCGCTCGGGCAAGATCATGCGCCGGATCCTGCGGAAGATCGCGGAGAACGATTTCGGAAGCCTGGGCGACACCTCGACCCTCGCCGATCCCGGCCTGGTGGACGGCCTGATCGAGGGCCGCCGCAACCGCTAGCGCAACTCCCCCCTCAACGATTCCAATGCCTTGGAATTTAGTGCTGACACCAATCATTGATTCCCCGCGCATCCGGAGCGACCCGTCAGGCGCCGCAGGCCAATCATTTTTCAACGCAAAGACGCAAAGACGCAAAGAGTTCGTTGGAGTGACCCCCTAAAGTGAGACAAAAGGCTAAGACACACTGATCAAGGAGGTTGGTGTGGCGAGACGACGACGGCATTCACGGGAGTTCAAGCTGGC
>JBAWCC010000227.1:0-12083 GCA_049590095.1 Allosphingosinicella sp.
GCCGAGCGCCTCCTGCCAGGTGTCGACCTCGACCGCCTTCTTCAGACCATGATCGCCGAGCAGCCCCTTGAGCCGTTCGCGGGCGCCGGCCGAATAGCTTGCCAGAACGACCTTCTTCTTCGCTCGCCTCAGAGCCGCGACATGCTCCACCACCGCTTCGTAGACATTGGCGTTCTGGGTGCGCTCGGGCGCGAAGTCGCGCGCCGGGTCGACCTCGAAGTCGATGACGGTCGCGCTTTCGGGCTCGTGGAAAGGCGTGGCGAGGTGGAGCGGGCGTTCGCCGATCAGCCGCTCCCATTCCTCGCTCGAAAGATAGAGGGTCTCGGGCTCGAGCGGCCGGTAGCTGCCCGGGTCGGACGACTGCGCCCGCTTCCGGTTCTCGTAATAATCGGCGATCGCCTCGAAGCGCGCGTCGGCGGCGCCGGCGTCATGGGCGTCGCGAACGACGAGATCGTCGTCGCCGAGATGCTCGAACAGGGTGTCGAGCCGCTCCTCGAACAGGGGAAGCCAATGGTCGATCCCGGCAAGCCGGCGTCCTTCCGAGACGGCCTGGTAGATCGGGTCGCCGGTCGCGGTGGCTCCGAAGCGCTCGCGGTAGCGGGAGCGGAAGCGCTTGACGCTGTCCTCGTCGAGGAGGGTCTCGGACGCCGGGAGGAGGGTGAAGCCGCCTCTCTCGTTCCCGCTGGTGCGCTGGGTCGCCGGATCGAAGCGGCGGACGCTCTCGATCTCGTCGCCGAAGAAGTCGAGCCTCAGCCCCTCGCTCTCGCCGGCCGGGAACAGGTCGACGATTCCGCCGCGCACCGCATATTCGCCGGCGTCCTGGACGGTGTCGGTGCGGTGATAGCCGTTGGCGCTGAGCAAGGCGGAAAGCTTCGCCATGTCGATCCGCTCGCCCGGCGCCAGCGTCGCGACGAGCTGGCGGACCCGGAAGGGCGAAAGCGTCCGCTGGGTCGCGGCATTGACCGTGGTGACCAGGAGCTGCGGCTTGCCGGCCTTGTGCTGGAGGGCGTGCAGGGTCGCGAGCCGCTCCGAGGAAGCGCGAAGGGAAGGAGAGGAGCGGTCGTAAGGCAGGCAGTCCCAGGCGGGGAAGGAAAGGACTTCCAGCTCCGGCGCGAAATAGGTCGCGGCGTCCTGAAGATGGCGCATCGCGGCTTCGTCCGGGGCGATGAACACGGCGCGGCCTTTCGCCGCCCGCGCGAGGTCGGCGGCCAGCCACGGCAGGAAGCCCGCAGGCGCGCCGGCCAGGGTCATCGGCCGCTTCGCCGAGAGGACCTTGTGGATGTCGGTCATCTTCTATCCCCGTCATTCCCGCGAAAGCGGGAATCCATGCTGAGTCCGTATGGATTCCCGCTTTCGCGGGAATGACGAGAGCGCTCCGCGATACTCTCTCTCACATTCACTCCGGGTGCTTGATATAATCGAGTGTCTGGAGCCGGCGCATCATCGCCCCGCGGTAGCGTTCCGGGGGCTCCGCGGTTCCGATCGCCCAAGCCATGATGTCGGCGTCCTGCTCTTCGAGCAGAGCCTCGAACCAGACCATTTCCTCCTCGCCCCAGGCTTCGTCATGAGCGTCGAAGAAGCCGCCGATCATGAAATCGGCTTCCCGCACTCCGCGGTGCCAGGCGCGGAAGCGAAGGCGCTTGAGGCGATCGGCGGGGTCCAAGGAAACTCCATGCGGAAAAGGCCGCCCGGAGAATCCGAGCGGCGGCTCGGGCCATGTAGTGCGCCCTTTTCCGTCATGCCAGCGAAGGCTGGCATCCCGGCGGGTGAAAAACGCGCCTTTCACCCCCCGGGGCCTGTTATCGTCATCCCGGACTTGATCCGGGATCCATGAACACCGGTCGGCGAGCTATCTCTACGGTCCATGTTCATGGATTCCGGCTTTCGCCGGAATGACGGGGGCACCCCGAGTCTTCCACAACGACCAGCCGACGCCCGCGGCGAGGATCGAGAAGGTCACCGCCAGCGACACGGCCGGCGGGATCTTCGCGAGGCCGAGCGCATCGGCGACGAAGATCTTGGAGCCGATGAACACCAGAAGCACGGCAAGCGCATATTTCAGATAGTGGAAGCGGTGGACCATCGCCGCCAGCGCGAAATAGAGGGCCCGCAGGCCGAGGATGGCGAAGATGTTCGAGGTGTAGACGATGAACGGATCGGAGGTGATCGCGAAGATCGCCGGCACCGAATCGACGGCGAAGACGACGTCGACGATCTCCACCATCGCCAGCGCCAGGAAGAGCGGGGTGATGAACCAGGCCGGCTTGCCCGTTTCCGGGTCCGTCTTTCTGACCCAGAAGCTGTCGCCGTGGAGCCCGTCGGTCACCGGCAGCCGCTTGCGAAGCCAGCGAAGCACCACGCTCTGCCCGACGTCATATTCCTTCTCGGCCAGCAGCCACATCCTGATGCCGGTGAAGATCAGGAAGGCGGCGAAGAGGTACAGCACCCAGGCGAATTGCTGGACCATCGCGGCGCCGACCCCGATCATGATCGCCCTGAGAACGATCACTCCGAGAATTCCCCAGAACAGCACCCGGTGCTGGTAGATTCGCGGAACCGCGAAGTAGGTGAAGATCATGGCGATGACGAAAACGTTGTCCATCGCCAGGCTCTTCTCGATGACGAAGCCGGTGACGTAGGCGAGCCCGGCGGCCTCGCCCATCTGCCACCAGACCCAGGCTCCGAAGCAGAGACCGAGGGCGATGTAGACGGCGGAGAGCGCGAGGCTCTCGCGGACCCCGATCTCGCGCTGCTTGCGGTGAAGCACTCCCAGATCGAGGGCGAGCAGGGTGACGACGATGGCGAGGAAGGCGAGCCACATCCACAGCGGCTTGCCCAGCCAGAGCAAGGTGAGAAAATCCAATTGGGCCTCCAGTGACAATGCGCGGCCGACATCGCGATCCGACGGGATCGCCAGAGGGGCCCGGTCCGCTTGAAAAAGGTGGCCGGCGGGGTGCAGGCTTGCCGTTCGTCATTGCGAGGAGCGAAGCGACGCGGCAATCCAGTGCTGCGTCAAAGCCGCACTGGATTGCTTCGCTTCGCTCGCAATGACGGCGGAGGCGCGTGCCCGCCAGCCGGAAGTTCAGGCGGTCACGGCTCCGCGCCGCATCCGGGCGTAGAGGCGGGCTTTGACCGCCAGCCTCAGCTTCTTCAGCCGAAGCAGACTGATGCTGTCGGGAAGCCGCCGTGAGACCTCGCGCCTGATCTCCTCGTCGAGGCGGCGGTGGATGGCGGTCAGGCGGTAAGCGAACGGGTTCATAGCCTCTCTCCAAATTCGACAGGTCATCGAAATCGGGCGAAGCTGCGATGCAGAGGGGCGAAGGGCCGTGGAACTGCACCGGGCCTCAGCCCGATGCGGTCCGACATCACGGTCGTCCAGGAGGACGCCCGTCAGAGGGGCCCGGTCCGCAGGGGGCTGTTTACAGCGGGTCGGGGGCGGGATCAAGACCTGCCTCCCCTCCATGCAAGGGAGGGGCCGGGGGTGGGTCCGCCGAAGGCGGCCGAAACTCGGAGTCGGCAAAAAAGTCTCGCTGCGCTCGCCTACCCACCCCCAGCCCCTCCCTTCCAGGAAGGGGAGACGTTATGGACCCCCAATGCGCCCCGACATCCTCAACCCGCTCTTCGCCGAAGTGGAGGTCCTGAAGGGCATCGGCCCGGCCCTCGCCAAGCCCTTGAAGCGGCTCGGGCTGGAGCGCGTGGTCGACATCCTCTTCCACCTTCCGGTCAACTGGATCGAGCGCAAGAAGGTGGACGTGCTCGACATGGCGGATGCCGGCGGAGTGGTGACGATAGTCGTGACTCCGGTCGACTATCGCCAGGCCGGCCAGCGCAGTCCGTTCAGGGTCTATGCGACCGACCGCGAGAACAATTATCTGAGCCTCACCTATTTTCACAATCCGGGCTGGGCGAAGAAGCAGTTCCCGCTCGGGGTGCCGAAGGTCGTTTCCGGCCGGATGGAAATGTACGGGCAGGAATTGCAGATGGTCCATCCGGACTATGTGCTCGAGCCCAACGAGGCGCTGGACCTGCCCGAGCGGGAGCCGGTCTATCCTTTGTCCGAAGGCCTGACCAACCGCCGTCTCGCCGATTTCGCCGGCCAGGCGCTGGCCCGGGTTCCGGAGCTGGGCGAGTGGATCGAGCCGAGCCTGCTCGCGGCCCGGGGATGGCCGTCCTGGCGGGAGGCCCTGGAGAGCGTTCATCGCGACTCCGCCCTGGGGCCGGCGCGCGAGCGGCTGGCTTATGACGAAGTGTTCGCCAACCAGCTGGCCTTGATGCTGGTCCGGGCGTCGTCGAAGCGGCGCCGGGGCGTTCCGCTCAAAGGCGACGGGCGGCTTCGCGACGCCCTCAAGCTTCCCTACGCCGCCACCGGCGCCCAGCGCCGCGCCGTCGCCGAGATCGAGGGCGACCTCCAGCAGGAAACGCCGATGCTTCGGCTGCTCCAGGGCGATGTCGGCTCGGGCAAGACCCTGGTGGCGCTGATGGCGATGCTGACCGCGGTCGAGGCGGGCAGCCAGGCGGCTTTGCTCGCGCCGACCGAGATCCTCGCCCGCCAGCATTTCGAAACCCTCTCGCGCCAGCTCGCCGGGCTCGCGGTCAACGTCGCGATCCTGACCGGGCGCGAGAAGGGGAGGGCGCGCGAATCGACCCTGATGGGCCTCGCCGACGGCTCGATCGACATCCTCGTCGGGACCCACGCCATTTTCCAGCAGGCGGTGGCCTACAAGAGGCTCGGGCTCGCCGTCGTCGACGAGCAGCATCGCTTCGGAGTCGCCCAGCGGATGATGCTGGCCGCCAAGGCGGAGCGCCCGCCGCATCTCCTCGTCATGACCGCCACTCCGATCCCGCGCACGCTCACCCTGACCCAATATGGCGAGATGGACGTCAGCCGGCTCGACGAGATGCCGCCGGGCCGCCAGCCGGTCGAGACGAGGGTTCTGAGCCTCGAGAAGCTGCCCGACGTCACCGACGCGCTCGCTCGCCACATCGCCCGCGGCGGCCAGGCTTATTGGGTCTGCCCCCTGGTCGAGGAGAGCGAAGCTTCCGACCAGGCCGCCGCCGAGGAGCGCGCGCGAGTTCTCCGGCTTCGCTTCGCAGACAGGATCGGGCTCGTCCACGGCCGGATGAAGGGGCCGGAAAAGGACGAGGTTATGGCGGCCTTCTCGGCCGGAGCGCTCTCCGTCCTCGTCGCGACTACCGTCATCGAGGTGGGAGTCGACGTCCCCAACGCGACCTTGATGATCGTCGAGGGCGCCGACCGATTCGGCCTCGCCCAGCTCCACCAGCTGCGCGGCCGGGTCGGACGCGGGGAGGGGCACTCGATCTGCCTGCTCCTGCGCGGCAATGCGCTGAGCGAGACCGGACGGGCGCGGCTCGCCCTGATGCGCGAGACCAACGACGGCTTCAGAATCGCGGAAGAAGATCTTCGGCTGAGGGGCGCCGGGGAGATACTCGGCACCAGGCAGTCCGGAGAGGCGAAGTTCCGGCTGGCGTCGCCGGAGCAGATTTCCGAGCTGGCGCCGGTGGCGAGCGACGATGCGCGGCTGCTGGTCGACCGGGACGGCGGGCTGGAGGGTCCGAGAGGGCAGGCGGCTCGGGTTCTGCTCTACCTGATGGAACGGGATTCGGCAGTGGGATTGCTGCGGGGCGGCTGACTCCCTTCCCTGGAAGGGAGGGGCCGGGGGTGGGTCCGCCGAAGGCGGCCGAGACTCCGGGTCGGCAAGAAGTCTCGCTCCGCTCGCCTACCCACCCCTGACCCCTCCCTTCCAGGGAGGGGAGGCTAAAGTGCGACCATCCCGTGCTTTTTCTTGCCGAGGCTGACTTTGAGCGGTGCAGATCCCAAATGAAGCCGGAAATCCGGCTCCCTGATGACCTCTCCATCGGCGCGGACCGCACCCTCGGCGATCTTCCTTCGCGCCTCCGCCTTGGAGGTGACAAAGCCCAGGCCAACAAGGGCTTCTACAATGCCGATGTCGCCGATCGGAGCGTGGAAGGTCGGTAAAGCCTCCCCCGCTGCCCCTTCCTCGAACGTCTTGCGCGCCGTCTCGGCCGCCTCGCGCGCCGCCGCCTCGCCATGCGCCATCGCGGTGGCGGCATCCGCCAGGAGCTTCTTCGCCTCGTTGATCTCGGACCCGCCCAGCGCTTCCAGACGCTCGATCTCGTCCAGCTCCATGTCGGTGAAGCGCCGGAGGAATTTGCCGACGTCGGCGTCCTGGGCGTTTCTCCAGAATTGCCAGTAATCATAGGGGCTGAGCTGGTCGGCGTTGAGCCAGATCGCGCCTTTCTCGGTCTTGCCCATCTTGCCGCCGTCGGCGGTGGTGATGAGCGGGGTGGTCAGCCCGTAGACCTGGGTCCCGTCGACCCGGCGGCAAAGCTCGATCCCGTTGACGATATTGCCCCACTGGTCCGAGCCGCCGAGCTGGAGCCGGCAATCGGAGCGGCGCGACAGCTCCAGGAAGTCGTAGCCCTGGAGGATCATGTAGTTGAACTCGAGGAAGGAGAGCGACTGCTCGCGGTCCATCCGCAATTTGACGCTGTCGAAGCTCAGCATCCGGTTGACCGAGAAATGCTGCCCGATCTCGCGGAGGAAGGGGATATATTCGAGCTTGTCGAGCCATTCGGCATTGTCGAGCAGGACGGCGTCCGTCGGACCGTCGCCGAAGGTCAGGAAGCGCTCGAAGACCCGCTTGATCGAGGCGATGTTGGCGTCGATCGCCTCGGCCGTGAGGAGCTTGCGGGCCTCGTCCTTGAAGCTCGGATCGCCGATCTTGGACGTGCCTCCGCCCATCAGCACGATCGGCTTGTGCCCGGCCTGCTGAAGCCGGCGGAGCATCATGATCTGGATGAGGCTTCCGACGTGGAGCGAGGGGGCGGTGGCGTCGAAGCCTATATAGCCGGGGATCACCTGGCTTTGAGCGAGGGCGTCGAGACCCTCTGCGTCGGTCAGCTGGTGGATGAAGCCGCGCTCGTCGAGGGAGCGGAGGAGTTCGGATCTGTATTCGGACATGGCGGGCGGTTAGCATCGCCTTGCCGTCATTGCGAGCGCAGCGAAGCAATCCAGCGCTGAAGCCGGCCCGAGCGCCGGGACTGGATTGCTTCGTCGCTCCGCTCCTCGCAATGACGGAAACATGTCCCTGCGCCTGTCCCTCCACCCCCATCCCGACACCCCCTGCGGCGCGCTGAGCGGGATCGAGGTCGAGGTGGCGCGGGTGCGCCCGCTTAAGCTTCAGATCCGATACGTGCTGATCGGGAACATCCGAAGGGTCCGGCTGAGGCTGCGAGAGCCGGCCCGGGGCGGGGAACTCTGGCGCCATACCTGCTTCGAGGCGTTCGTCCGGGTCGGCGGCGACGAGGATTATCTCGAATTCAATATCGCACCTTCCGGCGATTGGGCCGCGTACCAGTTCCAGCGCTATCGGGAGGGGATGGCCCCTGCGAAGGGCGCGGTCGCCTCATGTCTCGACACCCAATATCGTGCCGGGCCGCTCGATCCAGAGCAAAGGGCCCGGCTCAAGCAGGCCGGGTTCGACACCCTGGAGCGCTTCGAACCGTCCTTCTTCTCGGCGAAGACCGAGCTGTCCTTCCCGAACGCGATGGGTCTGGCCGTGGCCCGGCCCTGGCATGTCGGACTGTCGACGATCGTCGAGGAGAGGAACGGCCGGCTCTCCTACTGGGCGCTCGCCCACCCGCCGGGAAAGCCCGATTTTCACGACCCGGCTTGCTTCGCGCTCGAACTCCCGGCAGCACGCATTTGACTTCGTCATTGCGAGGAGCGAAGCGACGCGGCAATCCAGCTTCGGCGTTTGTCCCGGGCTCGGCGCTGGATTGCTTCGCTTCGCTCGCAATGACGGAATCCTGATGGTTCGCTTCGGTATCGACCGCCTCCTCGCCGACCCCGCTTTGCGCAAGCCGCTCGAAGGCAAGCGCATCGCCCTGCTCGCCCACCCCGCCTCGGTGACGGAGGACCTGACCCATTCGATCGACGCGCTGATCGCTCTCGGCCTGAACGTCACCGCCGCCTTCGGACCTCAGCACGGTCTTCGCGGCGACAAGCAGGACAATATGGTGGAATCGGACGATTTCACCGATCCCGCCCACAATATCCCGGTCTTCAGCCTCTACGGGGAGGTCCGCCGGCCGACCGGGCAGTCGATGGGCACGTTCGACGTCCTGCTCGTCGACCTCCAGGACCTCGGCTGCCGGATCTACACCTTCATCACCACCCTGCTCTATGTGCTCGAGGCGGCGGCACGGCATGGCAAGGAGGTCTGGGTGCTCGACCGGCCCAATCCCGCCGGCCGCCCGGTCGAGGGGCTCACGCTCCGGCCGGGCTGGGAGAGCTTCGTCGGTGCCGGCCCGATGCCGATGCGCCACGGCCTGACGCTCGGCGAGCTCGGCCGCTGGTTCGTCGACACGATGAAGATCGACGTCGATTTCCGGGTGATCGGGATGGAGGGCTACGAGCCCGGAGCAGGGCCCGGCTTCGGCTGGCCGCCTGAGCGGATCTGGATCAACCCCAGCCCCAATGCCGCGAACCTCTGGATGGCGCGGGCCTATGCCGGGACGGTGATGCTCGAGGGCACGACCCTGTCCGAGGGCAGGGGGACGACCCGGCCGCTCGAGCTGTTCGGAGCGCCCGACATCGACTCCGCCGCGATCGTCGCCGAAATGCGCCGGCTCGCGCCCGAATGGCTGGAAGGCTGCGCGCTTCGCCCGATCGCGTTCGAGCCGACCTTCCACAAGCACGCCGGGAAGACCTGCCACGGTGTCCACATCCACCCGGAAGGCCGCTTCTACGACCATGAGGCCTTCCGCCCCTGGCGCCTGCAGGCGCTGGCCTTCAAGGCGATCCGGCGGCTCGACCCCGATTACGGCCTGTGGCGCGACTTCCCCTACGAATATGAGTTCGGCAAGCTTGCCATCGACGTCATCAACGGCGGCCCGGCGCTGAGGGAGTGGGTGGACGATGGAGAGGCCTCTCCCGCCGACCTCGACGCCCTCGCGCTGCCGGACGAAGAGGCCTGGAGGGAGGAGCGAGCGCCCTTCCTCCTTTACCCCGCGCGTTGACGAAAAGACCCCGGATACCTAGATTATAGCCATGGCCATCCGCCCCATCATCGAAGCTCCGGACCCCCTGCTCCGGCAGATTTCCTCGCCCGTCGAGGCGATCACGCCCGAGATCCAGACCCTCGTCGACGACATGTTCGAGACGATGTACGCGGCGCCCGGAATCGGCCTCGCCGCGATCCAGGTCGGAGTGCCCAAGCGGATCCTCGTCATGGATCTCCAGGATCCCGTGGAGGAGGGCGGCGAGCCGGTCCGCAACCCCATGGTCTTCATCAATCCCGAGATCCTCAGGAGCTCCGAGACTCCGCGGCCCTATAATGAAGGCTGCCTGTCCGTCCCCGATCAATATGCCGAGGTCGACCGCCCGGACTCGGTTCGCGCGCGCTGGCTGGACCGCGACGGCAATGTCCATGAGGAGGAGCTTGAGGGAATGCTCGCCACCTGCCTCCAGCATGAGATGGACCATCTCGAGGGCATACTCTTCATCGACTATCTCTCGCGGCTGAAGCGCGACATGATCCTGAGGAAGCTGGCGAAGCAGAGGAAGCTGGCGGCGTAGCGGCCATCCCGGCGAAGGCCGGGATCCCGGGCCATCCGGCAGAGCTTCGGTCCTACTGGGCCCCGGCCTTCGCCGGGGAGCAGTCTCGGCGGTGACGCGGCACTTTTCCACAACTTAAGTCTTCCCCCTCTTTACCATTTCCGGTGAGTGCCGTAGGTTCGCTCTTCGTTCCAAAGGCGCGACATGGACTCCACCGCAATCCTCTTCGTCCTCCTGGCCCTCGCGATCGGGGCCGCCGCGGGCTGGTTCGCCGGCAGCCGTCAGGCCGTGCTCTACCGCAAGGAGCGGGACGACCGGACCGAGGATTTCCGAAAGGCGGTCGCCGACCTTGCCGGAATGCAGGAGAAGCTCGACGAGGCGCGCCAGGCCTGCGCCGACGCCAGGCTGGAATGCGCCCGCCTTTCCGCCGGCCAGGAGGAGCGCGAGCGGGCCTTCGAGGCGCGGCTCAAGGAAATGACGGATGCCCGCGAGGCGTTTTCGGCGCAATTCAGGGAGATAGGCGGCAAGCTTCTCGGAGAAGCTCAACGACAATTCCTGGAGCGGGCCGAGGCCCGGTTCAAGCAGTCGGAAGAGAGCGCGGGGCAGGGGCTCAAGGCTCTGCTCCAGCCGGTCACCGACCGGCTTCAGCGCTACGAAGAGGGCGTCGCCAAGGTCGAGGCCGAGCGGCGCGACTCGTTCGGCAACCTCGTCGGCCTCATCGAATCGATGCGGGTCGGCCAGGAGAAGGTCAGCAGCGAGGCCGCCAAGCTGGTCAACTCGCTCCGCAACGCGCCCAAATCGCGAGGCCGGTGGGGCGAACAGCAACTCAAGAACGTGCTGGAGACCTGCGGCCTCACCGAAAATTGCGACTTCCAGACCGAGGTCAGCGTCGAAGGCGAGGACGGCCGGCTGCGGCCCGACGTAATCATCCGGATCCCGGGCGGGCGAACCCTGATCATCGACGCCAAGGTTTCGTTGAACGCCTATCAGGATGCTTTCGGCGCCGTCGACGAAGCCGAGCGCCATATCGGGCTGGCGAGCCATGCCGCGGCGATGCGCGCGCACGTCAATTCCCTCGGCAACAAGGCCTATCAGACCCAGTTCGGAAGCAGCCCCGATTATGTGATCATGTTCGTGCCGGGCGAGCATTTCCTGTCGGCGGCGCTGGAGCACGATCCGACCTTGTGGGATTTCGCGTTCGACAAGAAGGTTCTCCTCGCGACTCCGACGAACCTCATCGCCATCGCGCGCTCGGTCGCGTCGGTATGGCAGCAGGAGGCCCTTGCCAAAAATGCCCGCGACATCGCCTTGCTGGGCAAGGAGCTTTACGACCGGCTGGCGAAGGTCGGCGAGGATCTGCGCAAGGTGGGCAGCGGGCTGAACAGCGCCGTCACGAATTTCAACGCCTTCACGACGTCGTTCAACAGCCGGCTGGTGCCCACCGGCCGCAAGTTCAAGCAGCTCAACATCGAAACCGGCGCCCGCGAGCTGGAGGACGTGCCCGGCGTCGAAGCCCTCGCCGCGGCCGGCAATGCCGAAAGCCCTTCATTGCCCGGCCCCGCCGGCGAGCTTCCCGAAGCGGCGGAATAGACTGCGCCGCCCTCCTCCATCCGCGAGGAAGCTCGACCCTGCATGCTGACTCAAGTTCAGCATGAGCAACGGGGGCGTCACTCGTAATATTCCCAAGTGGACCTGGCCGTTTAGCGCCGCTCTACTTCGCTCGTGTCGCGGCGGTGGGAAGCCGGGGCGCGTCACCGTGGAGGAAAATATGGGAAAGCGTAGCAAGATATTTACGTCAGTCGCCGTCGCCGCCGTCTTCCTGAGCGCCAACCCCGCCAGCGCTCAGCAGGGAACGCCGGCCTACAATACGACGCTCTACAGCGACTCCACCCATTCGACGGTCGTGGGACACATCGTCTGGACGGGCTGCGACCGCTGGAATTACCCGCAATACGACCTGATCGGCACCTATTCCTACCATGGCGTCGATGAGCCGGTCGGCTATTGCGTCGACGGCCAGATGACGCCGCTCTAGGCGGACATTTTGGGCGGCGGCGTGGGGCCTCCCAAGCTCAGCTCCGCCCCGCTGGTTGATCACCTCATAGGCCATCACCGCGGGCGCCGCCGCCGCCCTGGATTCGCTCTACCGTGGAGAACCACCATGATACGCAAGTTTCTATATACTGCATTCGTTGCGGCCGTAATGGCGACCCCCAATTCGGTCTACGCGTTTTGGACGCAGCCCGTTTATGAGTATTTGTATTTCGATAATGGACAGATCGTCGGTCAGTCGTTGGATGATTGCAGCGAATCTGGCGTCACCACCTACTTCCTGTGGGGTTATGTCACCAGCGACGTTCACGTCGGCCACGTGGCGGATTGCGTCAATGGATGGTGGAGACCGCTGTGATTGCAATCGTCCGGAAGGCCTAACCTGTCGCAGGGACGATCGCGGCCTCGGCCTCGGCGCTGACGGCTCCCC
>JBAWCC010000228.1:0-5075 GCA_049590095.1 Allosphingosinicella sp.
GCCCAGTCCCATGGTCGGCGCCGCTGGGCCCCGGCCTTCGCCGGGGAGCATGACGGGTCAGGCGTACCTCTCCGCGAGCAGCGCCAGCTGATCGGGCGCTTCCAGATCCTCCTGGTCGGTGAGCCGGGTCGGATAGGCGCCGGTGAAGCAGGCGTCGCAATATTGCGGCTGGGCCTCGTCGCGAAGATCCTCGCCGAGCGCACGATAGAGGCCGTCGATCGAGATGAAGGCGAGGCTGTCCGCCTTGATATAGTCGTTCATCTGGGCGACGTTCATCTGCGCGGCGAGCAATTTCGCCCGCTCCGGAGTGTCGACTCCGTAGAAGCAGCTGTGCCGGGTCGGCGGCGAGGCGATCCGCATATGGACCTCGCGGGCGCCGGCCTCGCGGAGCATCTGGACGATCTTGAGGCTGGTCGTGCCCCGGACGATCGAATCGTCGATCAGCACGAGCCTCTTGCCCTGGATGAGAGCGCTGTTGGCATTGTGCTTGAGCTTGACCCCGAGGTGGCGGACCGCGTCGCTCGGCTGGATGAAGGTTCGGCCGACATAATGGGAGCGGATGATTCCGAGCTCGAACGGGATCTCGCTCGCCTGGGCGTAGCCGATCGCGGCGGGGACTCCGCTGTCGGGCACCGGGACGACATAATCCGCCTCGACCGGATTTTCCCTCGCCAGCTCGGCGCCGATCGCCTTCCGGACCTGGTAGACGGAGGCGCCGTCGAGGACGCTGTCCGGCCTCGAGAAATAGATATGCTCGAAGATGCAGGGACGGGGCCTCACGCTCTGGAACGGCTTGTGCGAGCGAACGCCCTGGGCCGAGACGATGACGATCTCGCCCGGCTCGACGCTTCTTATGTAGGTCGCCCCGACCACGTCGAGGGCCACCGTCTCCGAGGCGAAGATGTAGCTGTCGCCGAGCCGGCCCATGACCAGCGGCCGGATCCCGAGCGGGTCGCGGCAGGCGATCATGCCCTCGCCGGTCAGGCAGATCAGCGAATAGGCGCCTTCCACCTGCTTGCAGGCGTCGATCAGCCGGTCGAGCAGGGTCCGGTAGGTCGAAGTGGCGACGAGGTGGATGATGACCTCGGTGTCGGAGGTCGACTGGAAGATCGAGCCGCGGCGATTGAGGTCGCGCCTGAGGCGCACCGCGTTGGAGATGTTGCCGTTATGGGCGACCGCGAAGCCGCCCGAGGCGAGCTCGGCGAACAAAGGCTGGACGTTGCGGAGCGCGGTCTCGCCGGTCGTCGAATAGCGGACGTGGCCGATGGCGGCGGCGCCCGCGAGCCGGCGGATCACGTCGGCCGTGTCGAAATTGCCGGCGACATGGCCCATCGCCCGGTGCGAATGGAAGGTGCGGCCGTCGAAGCTGGTGATCCCGGCGGCTTCCTGGCCGCGATGCTGGAGGGCATGGAGGCCAAGGGCCGCCACCGCCGAGGCGCTGTCGGAGCCCCAGATCCCGAAGACCCCGCATTCCTCGCGGAGCTTGTCGTCATCGAAAGGATGCGTGGTCAGCATGTCTAAAACGCCCGATCGCTCGCCCGATTGCCCCGAACGCCATATAGGGAGGGGACCCGCCTTTGTCGCCCCTGCGGTGTTTAATTTGATGTGGATAATGGAACGGCTTGGCCCTTCGCGAATCTTGTGTTGGGACAGGCCATGAAAAAGACCCTCCTCATCTTCCTCCTTCTCGCCGCCTGCGGACGGGACGATCCGGCCGCCGACAACCGGGCCGCGCCCGGGGCGGCCGGTCCGGCCGCGGCCGGAGAGTCGAGTCCCGCTTCGTCCGACTCCGCTTCGACCCGGCTGACCGGGCTGTACGAAGGCGGCGCGGGACCGCAGAAGAACCAGATGTGCATCGTCGAGAAGGGCCGCGACGCCGAGTTCGGACTGGTCGTTTGGGGCGGCAATCTGCACAGCTGCTCGGGCGCCGGACGGGCGGTTCGCAAGGGCGAGCGGCTGAGTCTGTCGATGACGGGCGACGAGACCTGCACGATCGACGCGACCCTGAGGGACGGCAAGGTCACTCTCCCGGCGAACCTGCCGCTGGGATGCGCTTATTATTGCGGCGCCCGAGCCAGCCTCGCCGGGGCGAGCTTCACCCGGTCGGGATCGGGCGAGGCGGAGGCGAGGAAGGCGACGGACATCGCCGGCGACCCCCTCTGCGATTGAGTCGTCGTCCCGGCGGAGGCCGGGACCCATGAACACGGACGGTAGGAGCCTTGATGGGGCGGTGTTCATGGATTCCGGCCTTCGCCGGAATGACGGCTCTCAATCTTGACGTTGACGTGAACGTAAACTAACCCGCCTGACATGCCGCACGCCCTTCATTCGGACTTCGACACGCCCGAATCCGGGAGCAAATCCTACACCATCACCGATCTGTGCGAGGAATTCTCGGTCACCCCGAGGGCGCTCCGCTTCTACGAGGACGAGGGGCTGATCTCGCCCCACCGCCAGGGCCTGTCGCGGGTCTATGGCTGGCGCGACCGGGCCCGGCTCGCCTGGATCCTCAGAGGCAAGAGGGTCGGCTTCAGCCTCGCCGAGATCCGCGAGATGATCGACCTCTACGACCTCGGCGACGGCCGCGCCTCGCAGCGCCGGGTCACTCTCGAGAAATGCCGGGGCCGGATCGATCTCCTGGCCAAGCAGCGCGCCGACATCGACGCCACCATCGCCGAGCTCGAACGCTTCATCGCAATGGTCGAGGCCGCCGACGCCTCCGGAAATTAAGGAAGCCAGATGCCCAGCTACACCGCCCCCGTCCGCGAGACCCGCTACGTCCTGGAGGATGTGCTCGGGATCGACCGCTATTCCAATCTGCCGGGCTTCGAGAATGCGACCCCCGACATGATCGAGGCGATCCTCACCGAAGGCGGCCGCTTCGCCTCCGAGGTGCTGGCGCCCTTGAACCGGATCGGCGACGAACATGGCTGCGTCCGTCACGAGGACGGAAGCGTCT
Source organism: Allosphingosinicella sp. (assembly GCA_049590095.1). Lineage (GTDB taxonomy): Bacteria > Pseudomonadota > Alphaproteobacteria > Sphingomonadales > Sphingomonadaceae > Allosphingosinicella. Next base: position 2,960 of record JBAWCC010000228.1, read on the forward strand.
CCACCCCGCCCGGCTTCAAGCAAGCCTGGGACCAGTTCACCGCCGGCGGCTGGACGACCCTCTCGGCGCCCGAGGAATATGGCGGCCAGGGCCTTCCGCAGGTCGTCGGAACCGCGGTCACCGAATATCTGCTCTCCGCCAACCAGGCGTTCGAAATGTATCACGGCCTCACCGCCGGAGCGATCGCCTCGATCCTGACCAAGGGCTCGGACGAGCAGAAGGCGAAATATCTTCCCAAGATGGTCGCCGGTGAATGGACCGGGACGATGAACCTGACCGAGCCGCATTGCGGAACCGATCTCGGCCTGCTCCGCACCAAGGCGGAGCCCCAGGCGGACGGAAGCTACGCGGTCAGCGGCACCAAGATATTCATCTCCTCGGGCGAGCACGACCTCTCCGAGAACATCATTCACCTCGTCCTCGCCAAGATCGCGGGAGCGCCCGACACCGTCAAGGGCATCTCGCTGTTCATCGTCCCCAAGTTCCTCGTCGACGAGGACGGGTCGCCGGGGGAACGCAACGGCGTCGTCTGCGGCTCGATCGAGGAGAAGATGGGGATTCACGGCAATTCGACCTGCCTTCTCAATTTCGACGGAGCGACCGGCTGGCTCGTCGGCGAGCCGGAGAAGGGCCTGGCCGCCATGTTCATCATGATGAACGCGGCCCGCCTCGGGGTCGGCCTCCAGGGCCTCGGCCAGGGCGAGGTCGCCTATCAGAACGCCGTCGCCTATGCGAAGGACCGCCGCCAGGGCCGCGCCCTCGTCCCCGACCAGCGCGATCCCGAGGCCAAGGCCGATCCGATCATCGTCCATCCCGACGTGCGCCGGATGCTGATGGAGATGAAGGCGTTCAACGAGGCCGCCCGGGCCCTTGTCCTGTGGGGCGCGCTCCAGGTCGACATCTCCCGCCGGGCCCAGACCGAGGAGGAGCGCGAGGCGGCGTCCGACCTGCTTGGGCTGCTCACCCCCGTCATCAAGGGCTATCTGACCGACCAGGGCTTCAAGGTCGCGGTCGACGCCCAGCAGATCCACGGCGGCCACGGCTATATCCGCGAATGGGGAATGGAGCAGTTCGTCCGCGACGCCCGGATCGCCCAGATCTACGAAGGCACCAACGGGATCCAGGCGCTCGACCTGGTCGGAAGGAAGCTCGGCGCCAACGGCGGGCGCGCCATCCAGGCCTTCCTGAAGATGCTCGGCGAGGAGATCGCCGAAGCCAAAGCCGGCGAAGGCGAACCCGCCGAAGTCGCCGCCGCGCTCGAGAAGGGAGTCGCAGACCTCCAGGCCGCGACGATGTGGCTGATGCAGAACGGCCTCGCCAACCCCAACCACGCCGGCGCCGCGGCCTACCCCTACATGACCTTGACCGGTATCGTCGCCCTCGGCCTGATGTGGCTTCGAATGGCCAAAGCGAGCAAGGCGGCGCTTGCGAACGGCGCTGAGGACAAGGCCTTCCACGAAGCCAAGCTCGTCACTGCCCGCTTCTTCGCCCAGCGCGTGATGCCGGAAACGGGGTCGCTGAGGCGCCAGATCGAGGCGGGGTCCGACACCCTGATGGCGCTTCCGGCGGAGGCATTTTAGCGGCCCACATCGATCCCGCGGGCCTTTTCGGGGGTGGCTAGGAAACGCCGTCATGCCGGCGAAGGCCGGCACCATGCCGGGACGAAATGGACCCCAGCCTTCTTGAATGACGATTGGAGCGACTTGGCCTTCGGTGCCTGGCACCGATCATCCGACCTGCGGCGCATCCGGCGCGCTTTCTCATCGGCCGCAGGCTAATCAATTTTCAACGCGACGACGCAACGACGCAACGAGTTCGTGCCGCTCCCCAAGGCCATGCGATTTCTCATACTCCCGGGCGAAGCCGAGATTGCGCCGCCCAAGTTCCTAGGAAGAGCGCAGTCTCGTTGACGCGCCGGAGCCTCGTTGCGTCGTTGCGTTGAAAACTGAAGGTCGCTGCGCCTGCGGCTTCGCGACGGGAGACGACCCCATCCAGCCTCTGCCACGGGCATCAGCCCAAATGTTCTTGACCTGTTCTCATTCGGTCGCTATATGAGACGCTGTCCGAGTCGGCCCGATCAACCGGCGAGGGCGGGAATCGGCCAAGGGGTTCGCCC
>JBAWCC010000229.1:0-26590 GCA_049590095.1 Allosphingosinicella sp.
GGCGATCCGGCGCCGAGCGTGTCGACCAGGAGATCGTGGCGCGGGGAGGATTCGCCGCCGGCGAAGAGCAGCCGGCCCCCGGCCCGGCCGGCGACGGTGCGGCCGGTGTGGATCGGGATCGCCTCGGCCGTCACGGCGCGATGGAGGATGTCGAACAAAGCGGCGCGGTGCACCCCGTAGCCGCGGACCCCGGGGCGGCGAAGCCATTCGTAGCGGACGTCGAGAACCATCCGCCCGGACGGCTCGGCCCGGCCGAGCAGCCGACCGACCGGTGCCGCCGCTTCTTTCAATGCGGCATCGAGGCCGAGCCGCTCGAGCACGGCGAGGCCGGTCGGCTGGATCATCAGGCCCGACCCGACCGGGCACGGCGCGTCGAAGCGCTCGTAGAGGGAGATCCGGTGGCCGTCGCGGGCGAGCAGAAGCGCCGCGGCCAGTCCACCGATCCCGCAACCGGCAATGCCGATGTCCAGCCCCCGCATGGGGATGGGGTTTAGCAGGGAAATTCCAAATTCCTCCCCGGCAAATGCCGGGGAGGAACTTTCACGGTCACCGCCGCCGCAACCCCGAGAGCAGGCCGCGGCGCGCCGCCGGCTCGAAGGCATCGCCGGGATGCTCGGGGTCGAGAATCTCGCTCTTGGCCATCTTTTTAAGGGGCGCGCTGAAGTCGGGTGGTCGGTAGGGGACGAGGGTCCGGCCCTCGCCGCGGAGCCGCTCGATGGTGGCGATCAGGGAGCCGGACTTCTCGCAGGAGGCCTCGACCTCGGCCGGATCGGCCCCGAGGTGCTCGGCGATGAGATCGGACCGGAGGCGCCGGATGGCCGGTCCGGCCCCCTCGTTGCCCGGAAGGCGGGCGTCGATCACCACGTCGCATTCGCTGTCGAGGCCCATCGAGCGGTTGTTGACGTTCGCCGAGCCGACGCGGATGACGACGTCGTCGACGATCATGATCTTGGCGTGGACGTAAATGTCCTCGCCGCCCTCGGTCACCGGAGTGTAGATCCGGAAGCGGCCGTAGCGGTCCCTCTGCCCGAGCGCCTCGACCAGCTCGGCCCGGGCCGGGCCCATGATGGTTTCGTCGAGCCAGCCGGCGCCGGTCTTGGGATTGATGACGACGAATTCGGGCCCGTCCGGCTCGGCGAGGCGCCTCCCCACGGCCTCGGCGACGACCCGCGAGGCGAAATATTGCGTTTCGATATAGACGTGGCGGCGGGCGCTCGCGACGAGATCGGCGAAGAGGGCCTCGATCTCGCGAATCTCGGACCAGCGGCCATGCTCGGCGCGGGTTCGGGCGATCGCGATCTCGACGTCCCGGAAATCCGGCACGAGCTCGTCCGGCCAGGCATCGTGGCCGCCCTCCGGGTCGGACAGGCATTCTTCGGAAGCAGCCTCCCAGCGCTGGCGGGAAAGCTCGCCGAGCGCCTTCGCGGCAGCGCCGTCCACTGCCATGGTGGCGTCGTGCCAGGGCGGGTAGGGGCGCCGGGTGGTCGGGCGGCGACGGCGGGGGTCGTCGTCGAGATGCTCGCGCGTGTCCCAGCGGTCGGCGGTGATGTCGATTCCGCCGCAAAAGGCGAGGGCGTCGTCGATCACGGCAATCTTCTGATGGTGGCTGCCCGCGGTGGGATGGGCGTAATCGAGCTTGAAATGGATTTGCGGGCTGATCTTCCAGGCCGCCATCCTCGCGAGGGTGGTTCCGCGCGCGAGCACGCTGTAGGCCAGTCCGCTCCAGGCGAGCATGTAGATCTTCAGCCCCGGGCGGTGCTTGACCAGCCAGGAAACGAACGGGCCGAGGCAATTGGGCGGATCGCCCTTGCCGCCGGGCTCGTCGAGCGGGATTCGGGTGTCGAGGTCCCAGCCGATCAGAAGGATCTGCTTCTCGGCCTTGAGCATCGCCTTGCGGACGAGCCGGAAATAGTCGCAGCCGTCGACGATCAGCGCCGCGCGGTCGGCGCGGGCCGTCCGCCAGCAATTGCGCCCCGGCTCGAACTTGAAGATGCGGCTTTCGCGGCTGCGCTGCGTTTTACTGGTCACGGCGTCCGGAACGTATCTCGTGCCGCAGCCGTTCCAAACTGAAATCCACCTCTCCCGCTTTTCGTGAAAGAGGGGATAGTCACAGGAGAAACCGATTTGCGCCTCCCCGCCTTGATCGCCCTGCTGCTGGCCAGCGCCGCCTGCTCGACCCGACCGGCCGAGCCGCCGGCGACGGCCGCCCAAGCCCGCGGCTACGACCTCGCCGCCCAGCGGGCCAAGATCGCGCGGATCCGGATGACGCCCGACACCGCCTTCCTCAACGCCGAGGAGCGGGAGGTGGTGAATTTGCTGATCGAGGCGGCGGAGATCATGAACCCGATCTATCTGCGCCAGCGCTCCGTGGACAATCCGACCGTCCGGGCCGAGATCGCGCGCAGCCGGCATCCGCAAAAGGCGGCTCTGCTCGATATGTTCGACCTTCATTTCGGGCCCTGGGACTCGCTCGCCGAGAACCACCCCTTCTACGGCGGCGAGGCGATGCCGGCGGGGGCGGGCTTCTACCCGAAGGACCTGACCAAGGCGGATTTCGACGCTTACCTCTCCGCCAATCCGGGCCAGAAAGAGGCGCTGACCAGCGGCTATACGGTGGTGAAGCGGCAGGGCAACCGGCTCGTCGCGGTGCCCTACAGCGTCGAGTATCGGCAATGGCTGGAGCCGGCGGCGAAGCTGCTCGAGCGGGCGGCGGCGAGGACGAGCAACGCCTCGCTCCGCAAGTTCCTCAACCTTCGCGCCAAGGCCTTCCGGACCAACGATTATTACGAATCCGAGCTCGCGTGGATGGACGTCAGCGGGACCCCGATCGAGGTCGTGATCGGGCCCTATGAGGTCTATACCGACACGCTGTACGGGACGAAGACGGCATTCGAGGCTTTCATCACCGTCCAGGACCCGAGCGAGAGCGCGGCTCTGACCAAATATAAGGCGCTCCTGCCCGACATGGAGCGCAACCTTCCGGTCGAGGAGAAGTACAAGAATTTCAACCGGCCCTTCGCCTCTCCCATCCTCGTCGCCGACCAGGTTCATGGCGGCGGCGACAATGTGCCGGGAGTCCAGACCATCGCCTTCAACCTTCCCAACGACGAAAGGGTAAGGGAGGCGAAGGGGGCGAAGAAGGTGATCCTGGCCAACGTGCTCGGCGCCAAATACGACCGGATCCTGGCGCCGATGGCGGAGCTTGTGCTGGTCCCGGAGCAGGCCCGGCTGGTGACCCGGAAATATATGACCAACGAGACCCTGTTCCACGAGCTGGCGCACAGCCTCGGGCCGGGGACGATCAGTGTCGGCGGCCGGCAGACGACGGTCAACGCCGAGCTTAAGGACGTTTATTCGGCGAGCGAGGAAGCCAAAGCGGACGTGATGGGGGTCTACAACATCCTCTACATGATGAAGCAGGGCGAGCTTCCCGCGGCCGAGCGCGAGCAGGCGCTGGCGACCTATTTCGCCGGGATATTCCGGGCGGTGCGCTTCGGGATAGACGAGGCGCACGGCCGCGGTGCGGCGATGCAGTATAATTATCTGAAGGAGGAAGGCGCGTTCCGCTGGGACGAGGGGGCGGACCGGTTCCGGGTCGATTACGACCGGATGGAGGCGGGCCTCAGCGACCTGCTGGCCGAGCTGATCCGGCTTCAGGGCAATGGCGACTATGCCGGCACCAGGGCCTTTTTCGAACGCCATGCCAGGCTGGACGAACGGGCCCGGGAGGTGCTTGCGAAGGCCGCGCACATCCCGACAGACATCCAGCCCGTCTATCCGATGAAGGTGTAGGGGGTTCGATGACGCCCTGATGCTTCCCGGCGAAGGCCGGGATCCAGTCCCAGCCGCCCGTGCCGCTGAACCCCGGCCTTCGCCGGGGAACTCTGCTTCGGATCAGGAGAATTTAATGGATTATCAGGCCCTGGTCGACGACGTGCTGTCGGACGTATCCGCCTATAAGGGGCAGGGCTCGACGGCCTCCTATATCCCGGCGCTCGCGCAGGTCGATCCCAACCGGCTCGGCCTCGCTCTCGTGCTCAAGGACGGATCGAGCTTCGCCGCGGGCGATTCCGACGAGGCCTTTTCGATCCAGAGCCTCTCCTATGTCTTCTCCCTTTGCCTGGCCCTGCACCACGTCAAAGCCTCTCTCTGGAACCATGTCGGGCGCGAGCCGGCGGGGTCGCCGGTCAATTCGATCGTGCAGCTGGAGATGGAGAAGGGCCGGCCGCGCAACCCGATGACCAGCGCGGGCGCCCTCGTCGTCTGCGACCAGATGATCGCCGCCGCCGGCGGGCCCGACGCCGCGGTGGGCGAGCTGGTCGGCTTCCTTCGAGAGCGTTGCGGCGACGACGAGGTGGCGATCGACGAGAGCCTGGCGATGTCGGAATCGCGGGCCGGCGCCTTCAACCGGAGCCTGGCGCATTTCATCGCCGCCTTCGGCAATTTGAAGAGCCCCGTCGACGAGGTTCTTTCGGCTTATTACCGGCAATGCTCGGTGGCGATGAGCTGCCGGCAACTCGCCAAGGCGGCATTGTTCCTCGCTTTCGACGGGGTCGATCCGAGCACCGGCGACGCGGTCACGACGGCCTCGCGCTCGCGCCGGATCAATGCCTTGATGCTGACCTCCGGCCATTACGACAATAGCGGCGACTTCGCCTTCCGGGTCGGCTTGCCCGGGAAGAGCGCGATGAGCGGGGGCATCCTCGCCGTCATACCGGGGCACGGCGCCGCCTGCGCCTGGTCGCCGGGGCTCAATTCGGCGGGGACCTCGCTGGCCGGGGCGATGGCTCTGGAGAGGCTGGCCGAGCGGACGGGGTGGAGCATTTTCGTGTGATCTAGATCCTCCCCCGGTTTTCCGGGGGAGGGGGACCAGGCGAAGCCTGGTGGAGGGGTTCTTTTCAGACTCCGAAGAACCCCTCCACCGCGCTTCGCGCGGTCCCCCTCCCCGCGAAATCGCGGGGAGGAATTTCCATTCCCCTATGCTAATCTCCCCTTATGCTCACCGCCCTTTTCCTCGCCGCCGCGGTTCCGGCGCCCGCCTGTCCGATCGAGCGGGCGGTCTATCGTCTCGACGGAGCGCCGCAATTCACGGCAGGATTCGCCCGGCAGGACCGCCGCGACTCGGGGGCGTCCGACCTCGTCCTGTGGCTGAAGACGCCGAAGCGCACCTACTGGTTCTCGTTCGGCTCCCCCAACGGCTATGGCGGCACCTATCTCGCGCCGGAGATCGATCCGCGCCTGTCGGTCCGCCTTTCGGACGAGGAGGAACGGGACGCCGCCGAGAAGATGCGGACGGACGAGCCGCTCAGCCTCCCGTTCGACGCCTTCGCAGCCGACCTCGGCGCGTTCCGCTCGCCGCCGCAGTCGAGCGACAAGGCGCCCGCCTTGCTCTTCGCCCGAGCCCTCGGGCCGGCGCTCTGGTACAGCCCGACCGGGCTCGCGGGCGGAGACCGCGCCGCTCGGGAGGAGTCGATGCCGGTGGGATTGTTCCGGGCCGCCGGCTGCGCGGGGCCGCCGAAAGAGAGATAGGCGCTCGAAGCCCGTTCGTCATGCCAGCGAAGGCTGGCATCCCGGCGGGTGAAGACCGCGGCGCCTTTCACCCGCCGGGGCCCAGCCTTCGCTGGGGCGACGGAGAGGTGCACCGGCCGCAACCGGCTCGACAAATTTCGCAGTCCAGCGGCCGCCGCCTTATGCTATGGCCTCCCCATGGCCGACGGCGAGACCGCCCTGCTCCTTGCCCGCGCGCAATTCGCCTTCACCGTCTCGTTCCATTTCATCTTCCCCGCGTTCTCGATCGGGCTCGCCAGCTATCTCGCGGTTCTGGAGGGGCTGTGGCTGGCGACGGGCAAGGCGCGCTACCTGGCGCTGTTCCGCTACTGGCTGAAGATATTCGCGATCGCCTTCGCGATGGGCGTCGTCTCGGGGATCGTCATGTCCTATCAGTTCGGGACCAACTGGTCGGTCTTCTCCGACAAGGCCGGGCCGATCATCGGCCCGCTCATGGCCTATGAGGTGCTTACCGCCTTCTTCCTGGAGGCCGGGTTCCTGGGGGTGATGCTGTTCGGGCTCGAGCGGGTGGGCAAGAAGCTCCACTTCCTCGCAACCCTGATGGTGGCCGCCGGGACGGTGATGTCCGCTTTCTGGATTCTGAGCGTGAACAGCTGGATGCACACCCCCACGGGCTGGGCGATGAACGCGCAGGGCCAGTTCGTTCCGGCGGGGAGCTGGATCGACATCATCTTCAACCCGAGCTTTCCCTACCGGCTCGTCCACACCGTGCTCGCCGCCTATCTGACGACCGCACTCGTCGTCGGAGCGGTGGGAGCGTGGCATCTGATCGGGGGCCGCGACAACAAGGCGGTTCGGACCAGCTTCTCGATGGCGATGTGGATGGCGGCGCTGGTCGCCCCGGTGCAGATATTCGTCGGCGACCTCCATGGATTGAACACGCTCGAGCACCAGCCCGCCAAGGTGATGGCGATGGAAGGCCATTTCGAAAGCTACGACAAGGGCGCTCCGCTGATCCTGATCGGCCATCCCGACCGGGGGGCGGAGAAAACGGCGGTTCTGCTCGAGATACCCAAATTGTCGTCGCTCATCCTCAAGCACGACCCGGACGCTCCGCTCGCCGGCCTCAAGACCATCCCGAAGTCGGACCGGCCGCCGGCGGAGATCGTCTTCTGGTCGTTCCGGATCATGGTCGGGCTCGGCCTGCTGATGTTCGCGCTCGGGCTTTGGAGCCTGCTCGCGCGGGTGCGGGGGCGGCTCTACGACTGGCGCTGGCTTCATCGTTTCGCGCTGGCAATGGGGCCGGCCGGGTTCGTCGCGGTGATCGCGGGGTGGGTGACGACGGAGGTCGGGCGGCAGCCCTGGGTGATCTACGGGCTTCTCCGGACGAAGGACGCGGTCTCGCCGATCGCCTCGCCCGGGGTGACGGGGTCGCTGATCGCTTTCGTGCTCGTCTATTTCGCGGTGTTCGGGGCGGGGACGATGTACATATTGAGGCTGATGGCGAAGGCGCCGGAGGAGGGCGGGGAGAGCGAGCCGGGGACTCCGATCCGGACGGCGGGGATCACTCCGGCGGCGGGAATGGGGAGGGGCGGATGAGGGGGTTCGTCATCCCGGCGAAAGCCGGGACCTCCGGTCGAAAAGTCACGGCGGGTCTCCCCGAGGCCCCGGCTTTCGCCGGGGTGACGATATCATGATCGACCTCACCATCGTCTGGGCCTTGCTCATCGCCTTCGCGGTCGCCGCTTATGTGGTGATGGACGGGTTCGACCTCGGCATCGGAATCCTCTTCCCGTTCTTCCCGGTCGGCAAGGAGCGGGACCGGGCGATGAACGCGATCGCCCCGGTGTGGGACGGCAACGAGACCTGGCTGGTGCTCGGCGGCGGCGGGCTGCTCGCGGCTTTCCCGCTCGCTTACGCGATCATCCTTCCGGCGCTCTACGCACCCTTGACCGCGATGCTCCTCGGCCTCGTCTTCCGCGGGGTCGCCTTCGAGTTCCGCTGGCGCGATCCGGGGCACCGCCGGTTGTGGGACTCCGGCTTCTTCGCCGGATCGCTGGTCGCAACCTTCGCCCAGGGCGTCACCCTCGGCGCGCTCCTCCAGGGTATCACCGTCGAGGGCCGGGCTTATGCCGGCGGCTGGTGGGAGTGGCTGACTCCGTTCAGCCTGCTGACCGGGGCGAGCCTCGTCGCGGGCTATGCCCTGCTCGGCGCCGCCTGGCTGATCTGGAAGACCGAGGGGCCGCTGCAGGACCAGGCGCGTCGGCAGTCGCACTTTCTGCTTCCGGCCATGCTCGCCGCGATCGGCGCCGTCAGCCTCTACACGCCGTTCGTCGAGCCCAAATATTTTCAGCGCTGGTTCGAAGCGCCCGGACTGTTCGTCGCGGTGCCGATGCCGCTGCTGGTCGCCGCCGCCGCCTTTTTCGCCTGGCGGAGCCTCAAGCGCGGGCGGGACTGGGCGCCGTTCGTCTGGTCGCTCGCTTTGTTCGGGCTTACCCTCGCCGGCCTCGGGATCTCGATCTGGCCGGACGTCATCCCGGGCCGGGTTTCGATCTGGGACGCTGCGGCGCCTTATTCGAGCCAGGTCTTCATGTTGGTGGGAGCGCTCGTCCTCATCCCGCTCATCCTCGCCTACACCGCCTGGTCCTATTGGGTGTTCCGGGGGAAGGTGGGGGAGGAGGGCTATCATTAGAGCGCGGCAGCTCGCCTGGTTCGCCGGCTTGTGGGCGGCGGGGGTGGCGACGGTCGGAGCCGTCGCCTTCCTGCTCCGGTGGTGGCTCCATTGAGCTGGTGAGGGGGGCGGAGAGTCGCCGGCGAATCTACTCCAGGTCGAAGCGGATGAAGCGCCCGGCCTCGGACTTGCGCACCGACTGAGCTTCCAATCGCTTAAGCATCCCCTTCGGCATTTTTCGGCGAAGCGGGCCGCGCTTGTCCATGATCAGGGTCTTCGCGCCCCAGCGGCGGGCGAGGCGGAGGCGTTCGTCGCGGCTCAGCGACGGGTCGAACAGGCGCTCGGCGGCGGCCTGGCGCTCGGCGAGGCCGTCTATCATCGGCTCGGGCCACGGTACCGAAACGACGCGCTGGCCGGTGGCGACGATCGGCCAGGCATAGACGTCGTAGGCCGCGACCGGCTCGGAATCGGGAATGTCGCGGGTGAGCGCGAGGGCGGCGGCGTAGGCGCTGCCTTCCCGTTCGGCGACCTGCCGCTCGCGGACGAGCTGGGCGCTGGTGACGATAACGAAGCTGCTCAGGCAGGCCAGGGCGAAGCCGAAGAGGCCCAGCTGGCCTGCCCGGGGCAGGGCGCGCCAGTCGTCGACCAGCGCGAGAAGCAGCGCGCCGAGGCCGATCTGCAGCACCAGGACCGCCGGCATGACGAAGCGGGTGGCGATGAGCAGCCCGAACCAGCCCAGAGCGAAGATTCCGGCGAAGAGCGCGAAGGCGGCCAGGACGGGAAGGCCGGTCCGGGCGAAGCGGCGGTGACGGAGGCCCCAGAGGCCGATCAGCGACGGGATGAAAGCGTTGGTCAACATGATCGGGTGGTAGAAATTCACTCCGCCGGTCCAGGTCGGGATTCCGGTGCGGGCGATCGCCTCGAACGGATTGTGATAGGGCCAGGCCATCGACAGGAGGATCCCGGCGGCGATGGCAGCGGCGCAGCCGGCGCGGATCTTCAGGCTCGAGCCCGGCCAGAGCAGGATGAAGCAGCCCGCCGCCATGAAGGCGATTCCGGCGCCGAGCTGATGGGTGGCGAACATGAAGGCGGCGAGCGGCACGATCCACCAGGCCGAAGCCGGCCGGTCGAGCGCGCGGATGACCAGGGCCCAGAGAAGCAGCGAGAGTCCGATCAGCAGGGCCGCGGGATAGGCGATCCCCTCGATCAGGGTGCCCATCGAATGGTAGCCGGTATGGCTGACCGGCAGCGACCAGCCGAAGACCATGGCGACGAGGAGCGCGAGCGGACCCCAGGCCGTCCGGTAGAAGGCCCGGCCGAAGGCGTAGATTCCCGCGAGCAGTGCGCCGGCGCTGAAATAGCCGGCGAAGGTGATCGCCTGCCATTCGTTCCAGCCCAGGGCCTTGGCGACCAGAGCGACCGAGACCCAATAAGGATGGAAATGGCGGGAGCCCTCCGCCGTCGCAACGAACGGATTGGCGGGGGCGAAGGGGTTTTCGATCAGTGCGCGAAGGCTGGCGAGATGCTGCCACAGGTCGCGGGACGTCTGGTTGAGGTAATGGCCGCTCGAGAAGTTCCAGGCGGCGAAGCCGTAGATGACGAGCCCCGCCACCCAGAAGCAAAGCCCGGGCGAGCGCAGCAGGCGCTGGAGCGGCCCCGCTTGCGCCGGAGCGGGCGGGAGGGAATCGGCGAGGCTGGCCATAAGAGCGCTATGCGAGCCGGGCGACGAAGTGCAGGCGGCGGTCGAACAGCCAGCTGAACGGCGCCGGGTAGAGGCCGACCTTGTCGGTCATCCGCTCGACCTTGAGCCCGAGCCTCGACCAGATGCCGCGCCACTCGGGGTCGGAGAGGTAATTGTAGGGGAGGACGACTCCGTGCTGGGCGTTGCCGACCCAGTCCATGAAGCGAAGGGTCGCGTCGGCGAGCACGCCTTCGCGGAAATGGTCCTTGATGACGATCCCGCCCTTCGAGACCCTCTTCGCTTCGGCGAGCAGCCGGGCCGGGGCCTCGGTGTGGTGAAGCACGTCGACGAACAGGGCGATGTCGAAATGATCGTCCCCCCAGGGAATGGTGTCGCCGTCGAACTCGGTGACCGGGATTTCGGTGCCGGGCCGGACGAGGACGTCGATGCCCTCGATGGTTATGTCGGGCCGGAGCGCCATGATCCGCCGGGCGAGCGTTCCGCTGCCGCAGCCGATGTCGAGCACCCGGGCGTTGGCCGGGATGAAGTCTGCGAGAGTGCGGGTCAGCACTTCGATCCGGCGGTCGAAGACGGCCTTGCCGTGCACTTTCCGGTGGAGTCGCTGGAAGAGGCTCATCGTCGGATTACCTTTGCGGATTGCGGGCGGGATGGGACAGCAGCTCGAGCAGAAAGGCGGTGAGCATGAGCTGCAGGCCGATTCCCGCGGAAAGGACTGAAGGGATGGAGAGGCGCATCAGCATGTCCGGGTCCATGTCGCTGAAGCCCGCCCCGGCCCAGGACGCGACGGCGACGACCGCTCCCGCGAGGCCGGCGAGAATCATCGCCCCGCCGATCAGCGACCCCTTGTCGATGGTGAGCAGTGCCCGGGCCCGCTCGAGGCCGCGGCCGGCGGACCAGTAGCGCTCGCGAACGCCGAACAGGCCGGCGAGAAGGCCGAAGCTCATCATCTGGGCTCCGATCAGCATTCCGGCGCCGGCGAAGAGCAGGGAGTGAACTCCGAAGCTCACGCTTCCCACCGTGACGTCGCCCGGGAGCAGGCCGAGGAAGATCGCGAAGCTCAGGGCGAACAGGGCCAGGCCCGGATAAAGGTAGAGCGAGCGGGGAGCGAAGAGCAGAAGGAATTTGAGGTGGCGCCAGCCGTCGCGCCAGCTGCGCAGGTGCGGCGGGCGGGAGCGGCCGTCCTTGGCGAGCGTGGCCGGTACTTCCGACATGGAGACCCCGGCGAGCTGCGCCTTGACGATCATCTCGGAGGCATATTCCATGCCCGGCGAGGACAGGCCGAGGCCGAGGATCGAATCGCGGCGGAAGGCGCGGAGGCCGCAATGGAAGTCGCCGATCGGGGCCCGGAAGAAGATCCGGCCGGCGAGGCTGAGGACGGGATTGCCGAGATAGCGGTGAAGCGGCGGCATCGCGCCTTTGCCGATTCCGCCGAGGAAGCGGTTGCCGACGACCAGCTCGGTGCCTGAGCGAAGCCGCTCGAGGAAGGGCATCAGGTCCATGAAATCGTAGCTGCAATCGGCGTCGGCCATGGCGACGTAGGTGCCGCGGGCGGCTTCGATCCCGGCGCGGAGGGCGGCGCCGTAGCCGCGCTCGGCGACGGGCACGACCCGGGCGCCCGCGCCGATGGCGATGGCGGTGGAGCCGTCGGTCGAGCCGTTGTCGGCGACGACGACCTCGCCGGAGACGCCGTAGGCGTGGAGGAAGCGCCGCGCCCGGTCGATCACCTGGGCCAGGGTCTCGGCCTCGTTGAGGCAGGGAATGACGATGGTGAGCTCGAGCTCCGAGGCGCCGGCCTGCGGGACGAAACCCACCGGCGATTCGGTTCGCGCCTTTTTCCTGACTCCCTGCACCGTCGCTTTCCTCCCTGTTCGTGTCGGGAGCGGTTTGGCAGGCCATGGTTAATTCTTCGTTGACGGGCGAAGCAAACCCGTCATCGCGGCGAAAGCCGGGCCTCAGGCGGAAAGTTTCGGCGGGTCTCCCCGAGGCCCCGGCTTTCGCCGGGACGACGACAAATCGGAACCTGCCCTTGTCGCGCCGCATTGATCTGCTTATGGCCGCGGCAACCCACCTTCACCCGAGAGATTAGATTCCATGAGCCTCCGCAACGTGGCCATCATCGCGCACGTCGATCACGGCAAGACGACCCTCGTCGACCAGCTGTTCCGCCAGTCCGGCACCTTCCGCGATAACCAGCGCGTGGAAGAGCGGGCGATGGATTCCAACGACCTCGAGAAAGAGCGGGGGATCACCATCCTCGCCAAATGCACCTCGGTCGAGTGGCAGGGGACCCATATCAACATCGTCGACACTCCGGGCCACGCCGATTTCGGAGCGGAGGTCGAGCGGATCCTGTCGATGGTCGACGGGGTCATCCTGCTCGTCGACGCGGCCGAGGGGCCGATGCCGCAGACCAAGTTCGTCACCGGCAAGGCGCTCGCGCTGGGGCTGAGGCCGATCGTCGTCGTCAACAAGATCGACCGGCCCGACGCCCGGGCGGCGGAAGTGCTCGACGAGGTGTTCGAGCTGTTCCTGACGCTGGAGGCGAGCGACGAGCAGCTCGACTTCCCGACCCTCTACGCCTCGGGGCGCTCGGGCTATGCCGGGCTTTCCGACGACGTCCGCGAGGGCGATCTCACGCCTTTGTTCGAGGCGATCGTCGGCCATATCCCGGCGCCGGACGCGAATCCCGAGGGTCCGTTCCGGATGATCGGGGTGCTTCTCGACCGCGACCCGTTCCTCGGCCGGATCCTCACCGGCCGGATCGAGAGCGGTCGGCTCAACGTCAACATGCCGATCAAGGCGCTCGACGTGGATAATAACGAAGTCGAGACCGGGCGGGCGACCAAGGTCTTCGCCATGCGCGGGCTGGAGCGGGTGCCGGTCGAGACCGCGCAGGCGGGCGACATCGTCGCCATCGCGGGCCTCACCAAGGCCACCGTCTCCAACACCATCGCCGAGATGGCGGTGACCCGGGCCATCGCCGCCCGCCCGATCGACCCGCCGACCCTGGCGATGAGCTTCGCGGTCAACGACAGCCCTTATGCCGGCCGCGACGGCGACAAGGTGCAGAGCCGGGTGATCCGCGACCGGCTCGAGCGCGAGGCCGAGACCAACGTCGCCATCCGCCTCACCGAGAGCGCCGAGAAGGACGCCTTCGAGGTGGCCGGCCGTGGCGAGCTCCAACTGGGGGTGCTGATCGAGACGATGCGGCGCGAGGGTTTCGAGCTTTCGATCAGCCGCCCTCGGGTGCTGTTCCGGGAAGGACCGGGCGGCCGCGAGGAGCCCTATGAGACGGTCGTCATCGACGTCGACGAGGAGCATGCCGGCACCGTCGTCGAGAAGATGGCGCAAAGGAAGGGCGAGATGACCGACATGCGCCCGTCGGGCGGCGGCAAGACGAGGCTCACCTTCTCGGCGCCGTCGCGCGGCCTGATCGGCTATCATGGCGAGTTCCTCTCCGACACGCGCGGCACCGGGATCATGAACCGCCTGTTCGAGAAATACGGGCCGTACAAGGGCCCGATCACCGGCCGGCAGAACGGGGTGCTGATCTCGATGGAGCAGGGCGAGGCGGTCGCTTATGCCCTCAACGCTCTGGAGGAGCGGGGAATCCTGTTCATCTCGCCGGGCGAGAAGCTGTACGAGGGAATGATCATCGGCGAGAACGCCAAGCCCCAGGACCTCGAGGTGAACCCCTTGAAGTCCAAGCAGCTCACCAACTTCCGCGCCTCCGGACCGAAGGACGAGAGCATCCGGCTTACTCCGCCGAGGCGGATGACTCTGGAGCAGGCGATCGCCTATATCCAGGAGGACGAGCTGGTCGAGGTCACGCCCAAGGCGATCAGGCTGAGGAAGCGGCACCTCGATCCGCATGAGCGGAAGAGGCAAAGCCGAAAGGCCGAGGCGGCCTGACGGCTTTGTCGGCCGCCGAGTGCAGCGCCGCCGACGCGGTACGCGTCGCCGAAGCAGCACGAAGAGACGGCTGACGCCGGCCAGCCTGCCGCACAGCGGACAGGACTGACGTCACGAATTCAGTTCGTGACGGCGCAGGGCGTCAGTGGGATCACGCGGAGGCGCGGAGGCGCGGAGGAATGGGGTTCACGCGAATGCGCGAAGGATTCGAAGGCTCGGCGGGGGGCAGGATCATCGGCGGGAACGCCAAGCTCCCAACTATTGTTATCTAACCGCCGAGTGACAGTCACCAGACTGTCCCCGGCCACTTCAAGAAAAGGATTTTACCAACCATGCCGCCCTTCAAGGACAGCTTCCAGGACCGGGTCGGCCAGGCCGCCGAAGCCAAGCGCAAGGCGCTCGAGAAGCTGAAGGCGAAGCCGCCCGTGGATGAAGCCGTCCTGGCCGCTCGTCAGGAAGCCGCCCGCCAGCGCGAGGCCAAGGCCGAGGAGAAGCGCGCGGCCAAGGCCGAGAAGGCGAAGGCCGCCGAGGAGGCGAAAGCCGCCGACGCCGCCGCTCGGGCGGCAGCCTCCGCCCCGCCGCCCACCGAGGCGGAGCGCAAGGCGGCGCGGGACGCCAAATATGCGGCGCGCAAGAGCCGGAAGTAATTCGGCTACCTAAGCGGCTGATGCAGTAGCTCGAGGACGAGCTGCTTGCGGCGATGCCACGGCGCTGAGCCGAGGAAGCCGCATCTGAACCCATGAGTGCAGGGCAGTCGCGGTAGGGCACGCCGATTGGCAGCCATCCCGCGAAAATCCGGCGGTTTCGCTGAATTGTTGCGTTTCCGTTGTGTTTACCTTATGCAACCGTGGCGCGGCGGGCACAGGTGGTCCCGAAAATAGGCGATTCGCCTATAGGGTAGTTGCATTTCCGGAAACTGGCGCTATTTGAGGGGCAACATGGCTGCCCCCTCTGTTAGCGTAAGCTGCAAGGGGCGGCCTTCTTTTTGTCGATCAACGGTCCGAATCCTCGCGAAGGCGGTCTTCTCTCTTACGAGAAGCCTTATCTCGGGGTTCCCGAGCAATTGGACCTCCTCCAGCGGCGCGGAATGATCATCGGCGACAGGGATGCCGCTGCCCAGTGCCTGGCGCGGATCGGCTATTACCGACTGAAATCCTACTGGATCCCGTTCCGGGAAATCATCGAAGAGCTCCAGGACGGCGACAGTGTTCCCGTCGGTCGCTCCGAGTCGTTTCGGCCTGGCACTCGCTTCAGCTATGGAGTGGACCTCTACATCTTCGACAAGAAGCTTCGGCTCCACCTCCTCGACGCACTCGAGCGAATTGAGGTGGCGATACGGGTTGCGCTCGCCCACACCGTGGGGTTGAGGAGCACTTGGGCGCATCACTTGATCGAGCATCTGGACCCCAACCGCGCGCGGAACCAGGTCGGAGGACGGTCGGCCGCGTACGACAAATGGCTGAAGCGCGCCAACTATGCCGAGGACAATTCGAAGGCCGGCTGGGTCACGGAGTACAAGCTCACTTACTCCAGCCCATTGCCGTTGTGGATGGCTGTGGAGCTTTGGGACTTCGGCCTTCTGTCTCGGTTCCTAGCGCTGGCACGCGCGCCCGACCGGATGACGATCGCCCGGAAATTCTTCGCTCCCAATCCGGCGGTACTGGAGAGTTGGATCAGGAGCCTTGCCCACGTCCGTAACCTATGCGCCCATCATTCGCGCGTCTGGAACAACAGGATGACCAGTTCTCCCTCGATCTCGAAGAGCCATGGGCTGCCGCGCCTGGACCATGTCGCCACCAGCGTGGCCATGCAGTCGCGTATTTACGGGGCGGCAGCGGTGGCTCAGCACTTCCTAGACGTCATCAACCCGAACAGCCGATGGAAGCACCGGCTAAGGGCGCTGTGGGACCAGTTTCCCAATATTCCGGGCGTCTCCCCGGAGCAGGCGGGCTTCGTCGCCGGATGGGAGAAGTATCCGATCTGGAATTTCGACGACGATCGCCCGGCGGCCCCCAGGCCGTGACTTTGGCGGCGGCCGGCGCCAGCGGCGCTGCTAGCCGTCCAGATTCGCGGCGAGGCGGACCAGGAGCTCGCGCGCAATCTCGACATCGGCCTGAGTGGCCGCCGGAAAGTTCGTCCCGATCTTGGATCGCTTGGAATTGCGCTTGCGCTCCTGGCGCAGCGCCTTGGCGGCAGCGGCACGCGCGGCTTCAACGCTCTCATAGGCCGTGTTGGCGGTCATCCGGGAAATCCTCCAACTTGCTGAGCAATCAGCGTCGGCGACGTCGATACGCCGAGGCCGACCAGCAGCTGCATGAACGTGGGGTCGTTGAACTCCTCTTCAAGGAGGTCGTCGCTGTCGAGGCAAAGCACCCGCAGGGGCGGCGGGCGTGCAACGTCCGGTGGAAGAGCGTTCGCAAACACCGGAACACATATAACAGAACACAGGTCGGGGCGCACGAGGGCCCGTTCGTATTTGGTCATCCAAAGTGCCTGCGCTTCCCGCCCCTGTACGGTCCCGAATACGGGCACACGAGAATCATAGCATCTGGGTGCGATATCGTTGCGTAGATCGAGTTCGAGCCGGTCGTCGGCATCGGTCTCCATGTTCGCGCTTGCGGTCACCCGGAAGGCCGAGCCCTGGGGGTCGAGCGGATCCACCAAGCTCATCCGCAGACTAGGCCAGGGTTTTCCGGCAGCGGCGCGGTGGCTCCCGATCTCGGCCGAAACATCGGTCAGGATCGCTTCGAGGCTGGCCCGGGTCAGAGCTTCCGTCCGCCGACGCACTCGAAGCGCGTCTCCCGCGCAGTTCAGGCCTGATCGATAGGCGAGCGTCGCCTCGTCGCGCGTGCAGTCGAACGACAAAGTCGACAGCGGGCTGGGCAGCGGGAAAACAGCAAGCTCCTCAATGAACCCTTGGACCACTGCCTGGCTTCCGAAAATGCCGGTAAAGATGACGTCTTTCAGAAAGGCCCAGATCTCTCCAAAGCGCTTGAACAAGCCTTTTCGTCGCTGCTCGATTTCAGCCGCCTCACCGGGAGCAGCCAGCGTAAAGGCGAAAATCGGAATTGGCGGCCCTCCCTGCTCCCGCTCGAGCGCTCGCTTCTCCGTCCGAAACGACCAGGCCGGGAGGTTTGAAATTAGGCCGCCGTCGACGAACCGCGGCTCCCGATCGGTGTTGAGCCCACGCACTTGGGGTGGAGCGAAAAGAAATGGAATTGCGGCGGAGGCTGCGACCGCATCGGCAACGACGACCGAGGCGGTATTGTGGTCGAACAGAACCATCTTACTCGAACGGCTGTCCGTCGCCACGATCTTCAGCCGACAGCAGCGCGGCACCTGGGTAGGGTCGAGGTGAACGAAGCGGATTAGCTCCGGAACCTCTTCCGAGCGCCCGAGATCCCGGTAATGTTGGCTTAGCTTGTCCCTGAGCAGGGTGTTCAGCGTGTCCCGCATCGCGGTGGTCGTAAACAGCCCGTCGCTACGCCAAATCCGCCACGGTACCCAAAGCAGGCTCAAGACGAAAAGGAGGGATGTGCCAAGTGCGACCCTAGAAATCCAGGTCCCGGCGAGAGATGGCTCGGCCCAGGGCAGCAGCCACGCCGCCAGTGCGGCCACGGCAGCCACGATCAGCGACCAGGAAAGACCCTTGGCCGAGCGCCGCAGCCGCCCGAGACGCGCCCAGGCGCGGCGTCCCATGAGGTCGAGCGGCGACAGGTCGCGATCGCTGAGAATGTCGCGACTTTCGCTGAAGAGTTCGTCGGCGGTGTAGCCCACCGCGGCCAGCGCGGCGATGATCGCACCCGCTGACGTGCCCGCGGCTCCGACCAGCGCGAAGCGTTCATCCTCAAGCGCCTTCAGCGCTCCGAGATGAGTGATTCCTTTCGCCCCGCCGCCCTCGAAGATAGCGTAGACCGGGCGAACGGTCTTACCCGCCGGGTAAGCGGGACGTCGTGCTATCGTCGCCATGTTTCCCCTCGCTCGCCCGGCCTGGGCCGGCTCGACAGATTAAAGCCGGTCAGCACAGGCGCAATGGAATATTTATTACCCTTAGTCTGTTCGATCCCGCCGGTTGCGGCGCCTATGCACTCGACCTCAATTATTCACGCCGAGTGCAACTCGAGATACATCGCAGGCAGGCGGCCCGTGACGGTAACGGGGCGGGCAAATAGTTCCTCGCCCGGGTCTCGTCAGAATCCGGCGGCTGGCGCCGAGGCGTCGGAACGGACTCCCGCAGGCCTCGCCTAAAACCGCTTCGAAAACCCAAGACTGCCCTGGACGTAGCTGTAGCCGGAGCGGGGGGTGCCGGTGATCGAGGGGGTGTTGGTGTAGGTCACTGCGCCGTTCAGCGACCAGTCGGAGCCGCGCGGGCTTTTGAAACGGGCATGAAGGTAGCGGGACGCGCGCCAGTCGGAGCCCGAATCGCGCTGCAGGCCCAGGCCGGCGGCGCCGAGAAGCTCCCAGCCGCCGACGAAGCGGCGCATCTGGACCACGGGGAGGGCCTCGGCATACCAGCGCGGCGAATAATAATCATATTCGCCGGGGTCGCTGCTCCGGAACCAGCGGCCGCGCAGCTGGGCGCTGAGGCCGAGCTTCGGCTTCACCACGTGGATATAGTTGGCGCGCAGGTGCAGGCGGACATTGTCGCCGGTGAAGGCCTGGACCCCGGCGAGGGCGGTGAAGACGTTGCGGTCGTCGATCGGCAGGTCGACGGCGGCGCCGGCGAAGGTCGAGTAGAGGCCGAGATCGAGGCCCTGGCGAGTCTCGACGATGTCGCGCTCGACGAAGAACTCCTTGCGGAACCGGGACTCGTCGTTGAGCGAGGCCGACCCGATGACGCTGTCGCCGTCGGTTCCGACCCGGGCGCGGAGCTGCCAGCCGCCGAGCTTTTCGGCGCCGGTGAGGAAGATACGGTCGCGCGATTCCCAGCCTCTGCCGGACGGATCGTAGCGGGCGCGCTCGACCCGAACACCGATCGAGCGAGTCTCCTCGTTATTGCCGAGGCCGAGCTCGAGCGCCGCTCTCGCGACGTGGGTGCCGTCGCTGTCGGACGAGTAGAAGATTTCGGTGGCGACCGCGGGTGGGAGGCGGGGCTCGCCCTCCGCCCCATCCGGCGGCGGGGCGAGGCCGGTGAGCGCGACGAGCGCGGCCGGGGCCGCGAGCGCAAGTCGGACTTTCCTCATGTTCCGCCCCATTCCTTTCTTCTTCCTGTGAGTTCGGCGACATAGCCCCAGAGCGAGACCGGCTGCATCAGCAGCGGATAGGCCAGGGCGAAGAGCGCGAAACCGCCGAGGCTGCGCTCCATCTCGATCCCCGCGCGCCTCAGCATCCGCATCTGTATTCGAAAGATCACCAGATTCCACAAGGCGGCCAGCGGCAGCACCAGCAGGGTCATCGGCCCGGCCAGCCAGTAGATGCCGAGGAAGGCGAGCGCCAGTCCGGGGATGAAGACGAGGGTGAAGGCGAGATCGAGCGAGATGAAGAGCAAATTCCACCAGACGAACATCGTGCTGAGCCTCGGCTTGACCAGAAGCGGCTTGTGGTGGGCGAGCGCCTCGATCATGCCCCGGGCCCAGCGCTTTCGCTGGCGGGCGAGCTCGGCGAAGGTCGGCGGCGCATGGGTCCAGGCGATCGCGCCCTCGGCATAGCCGATGCGGTGGCCCTCGCGGAGCAGGGCCCAGGTGAGGACGATGTCCTCGCCCACCGTGTCGGGCCAGCCACCCACTTCGAGCAGGGCCCGGCGCCGGTAGATCGAGAAGGCGCCCTGCGCGACCAGGGTGCCGCCGTACATGCTCTGCATCCGCTTCACCGCGGCGATGCCGTGGAAATAATCCCATTGCTGGGCGCCCGCGATCAGGCTCTCGCCGGCGTTTCCGACGAGAACCGCGCCCGCCACCGCCACCGTGCCCGGCGGGCCGGACAGAAGCCGGTCGACGATCGCGGCGAGGCTGCCCGGGTGGAGGTGGGTGTCGGCGTCGATGGTGACGACGAGCTCGTTGCGGGCCCGCTCGAGGCCGGCGTTGAGGGCCATCGCCTTGCCGCGGTTCCGCTCGAAGCGGATCAGGCGCAGGTCGATGCCCGGCGCGCTCGCGAAGAGCTCGGCCCGGCAATAGTCCACCGCCGCCGACGTCCCGTCCGCCGAACCGTCGTCGAGGACGATTATCTCGACGGCGCCGGGATAGCCGGCGTCGCGGACGCTTCGAAGGGTCTGGGCGATGGCCTTCTCCTCCTGATAGGCGGCGATCAGGATGCTGATTGGCGGGTAAAGGGACTGGCCCCGCCGCTCGCGCCTCGGCTCCATCAGGAGGCTGGCGAGGAGGAAGGCGTTCATGAAGCCGGGCAAATAGGCGACGAAGGTGAGCGCGGCCAAGGCGGCCAGCGGATGGGTCAATTCCCCCAGGTCGCGGAGCCAGGGCCGGGACACCCAGATGCTGAACGCCGTCCAGGCGCAGGCGAAGAGAAAAGCGACCCCGAACGGCAGGCGGCAGGTTCCCTGGTCCTCGGCCTTCCGGCCTGCATCCAGATACCCCCTTATGCCCTCCTCAAACCCGGCCAAGTCCACTCCACGCACGCCCGCGTCCACCGGCCTCCTTCGAGACGGCGCTTCCCGACCAACGCCGATCCCCCCGCTTCGATCCGGCCCACGATGGTCAACGCGGCGGAAAGGATTCTCGATGAGCCTTTCTCAACCGTGGCCGCCGCACAGAGAGGCCCCGAGGGGAGCCGAAGATGCAGCACGAGACTATGGCGCGCGCAATCGACTTTCTGCTCGTCGCCGTCCTGTTCGCAGGCCAGGCCGCGATCGCCCTCGGAGCGGTGCCGCTGCCCGTCTAGAGGGCCGACGGGTTCGGGAATGGAACGCGCTGGATCTGGAGCGTTCCGGATCAGCCCGCCGGCCCTACCACGAAGCAGCCGCGTCCTGTCTCCGCTATGCGCTCGCACAGCCCGCCGGCGGCCGACTCGTCGCCGATCCCGCCGATCCGGATCCGATTGAGGCCACCGCGGAGCTGGTAGGCCGCGGTCAGCCGGGTCAGCTCGGGCAGCTCGCTTTCGAGAGCTCGGAGATGCGCCTCGGCAGCCGGAAGACTTCGGAAGGCTCCGACCTGGACCTGCCAGCCGCCGGCCGGCGGGGGCTCGAGCGAGGGGATTTCCTGTGCCGGCGCGGGTGGAGCCGCGGCCAGGGCTATCGCAACCGGCTGCAGGCTCGGGGCACCCGGTCCGCCGTCCATGGCGGAGGAAATCGTCCCGGTGGCAAGCACGGCTCCTGCCGCCGCGACCAAAGCAAGCCCGCCGACCGGCCACGCCCGGGTCGGGCGATAGCGACGCGCCGCCGGGGTTTCGGCTTCGCGCTCCGGCGCGATCATGATCTTCTGGTGGCGAATTTTCTTGTCCGATTCCGATGGCGGGTCGCTCGAAAGCGTCTCGCCCCGCCCAGGGTTCCCGAGCGTGTAGGATGCGCGTCGTTGCGCTCCACTGAACGGGCCCCCTCTCCCCGGCGGGGAGAGGGGGCGGAGCGACAGGTCCGAATGTCTGTACAGCCTGAATCCTCTCCGGATTTCCGGCAGAGGATTTAAGAGGAGCCGGCGAGATCGAGGACCGCCGCCCATTCCGCGTCGCGGACCGGCGCGACCGAGAGCCGGGACTGGCGGATCAGCTCCATGGCGGCCAGCCGGGCGTCGGCCTTGATCGCCTTCAGGGTGACGGGGCCGAGCGTCCGCACCGGCTGGACCGCGACCGAGACCCAGGCCTCGTCCTTCGGGTCCGGCCGGGCTTCCCGGACGATTCGCATGATCCCGACGATCGCGCGCTGCTGGTTGCTATGGTAGAAGAAGGCCTCGTCGCCGGCCTTCATCGCCTTCAGGTGAAGCCGGGCGGCGGGGTTGCGGACGCCGTCCCACTCGGTGCCGCCGTCGCGGACCAGCCTGTCCCAGCTGTAGCTGTCGGGCTCGGATTTCATCAGCCAGCGGGCCATGATTCGGATTCCTTTTGCCGCCTAGCGTAGATTTTTCGAGCGCACCGCGCCACAAGGCCGAATGCGACGGACGCTCATCCTCCTCTGTCTGGCTGTTTCCGCCTGCGGAGACCCGGCTACGCTCGCCAACCGGGCGGCGCAGGACGATGAGGCCGCTCCCGAAGCCGCCGAGGTGACTCCGGGATCGCGGCCGGTGCGGATCGGCGAGCTCGGGGCCAATTTCCGGGCCTGCGGCGCGGCCGGCACCACCCGCAATCTGAGAGCAGGCGAGTCGCTTCCGGTCCGCTCCGCGCCCTTCGACAATGCCGGCGAGACCGGCAACGTCGCCCCGGAAGCGCGCTTCTTCATCTGCAGCCGAAGCCACGACCAGAAATGGTTCGGGATCGTCTTCGACGAAGACGGCTCGCTCGCCCAGAGATGCGGCGTCTCCGAGCCGGTCACCCGGCGGCGCGACTATGACGGGCCTTGTCGCTCGGGCTGGGTGCAGAGCGCCTTCGTCAAGGTGATCGCGGGCGAGCAGCTTGGGCCGCCGCCCCCGGCCGAGGGAGAGAACGTTACGGACCCGGCCGCTTCTGCCCTTCCAGGTGCTTGAAAAATGCGGATTTTCCGTAAGGTTCCCGGCTAAGGCGAATTTTTTTTCAACGTGTCTCTTGAGTCACACGACTCATCGCTTCGTTGCGCCCGGCGGGTTGCGGACCGGCCGGACTTCGACCATCTGCCCCTCAGCTTAGTAGCGAGAGCGGGTCCGCCGCAGCCGATTTAGCGGCCGGCGGGAGCTCGAGACGGGGGCGATCAGGGGATGCAATTCTCGCATCCGGGGGATCCGCCGGCCGCATAAAAAAAGAGATTGAATGAATCGGATCGTTCGCTTCGCGGGCTTCGCCGCGGCTGCCTTTGCGCTTGTCGCCGGTGCCAGCTACTCCGACCCCGCCGCCGCCGGCGAAACCGCCACCAAGGCTCCGGCCCTCTTCAACGCCCAGACGCCCGTCGCGTCCACCATGACCGACCCGAACCTCTTCTCCAGAATGTGGGCCAACGTAACCGCCCTCGTGACTCCCGAGCCCGAAGCGCTGGCCCCGACGGCGGCGGTTCCGGCGCCCAGGCTGGCCGACCTCGTTCTGGCACATGCCGGCACCCGGACCGACGACCGCGAGATGGAGTGCCTCGCCAACGCCGTCTATTTCGAGGCCCGCAGCGAGCCGATCGAAGGCCAGCTCGCCGTCGCCGAGGTCGTTCTGAACCGCGCCTCGTCGGGCCGCTATCCGACCGACCTTTGCGCCGTCATCACCCAGAAGGCGCAATTCTCCTTCATCCAGCGCGGCCGCTTCCCGAGCGCCGACCGCGATTCCCTAGCCTGGAGGAAGGCCGTCGCCATCGCCAGCATCGCTCGCCAGAAGCTGGCCGGCAGCCTGCCCTCAAGCGTGCTCTGGTACCACGCCACCTACGTCTCGCCGAGCTGGGGCAAGCGCCTCACGAAGCAGACCCAGATCGGGCTTCATATCTTTTATTCTTGATTGCCTCCCCGCGCGAAGCGGGGGGAGGGGGACCACACGAAGTGTGGTAGAGGGGTAATTGGTGCGGTCTTGGAGGTTCTTGCGAGAACCTCTGCCCTCTGCGCCTTCTACCCCTCCACCACGCTGCGCGTGGTCCCCCTCCCCATCTGCGATGGGGAGGCAACCAAGGTTCTCAGCGTCACCGAATAGCGAAGCGTCTCCAGCCGGGGGATGCTGTGCTCCCATTCGTGCCTCGCCTCGCCGCGAAGCAAATAGGCGGAGCGGGGCTCGGCGGTGAGGGTGAAGCGCTCCCACTTCGAGTCCGCCTTGCGGCGGAAGCGCAGCGGCGCAGGGGCGAGCAGCGAGATCCCGGCGACGTCGCCGAACACCGGCCGGTCGCGGTGCCAGCCGATCCCGGCCCCGGGCGCATATTCGATCACCAGGGCATGGACGAAAGCCTCCGGCTCGAGTCCCGCCAGGGCCGCGGCACGGACGCGGAGCGGCTGCAGCCAGCCTGGAATCGGCTCCGCATCCCCCAGCCCGCTGCCGTCGAAGGCGTAATGCATTCCGAACGAGACGGTTCGGCGGTTGCCGGTGAAGCCGTGGAATTCGAACGGCTTGAAGGGGAGGGCGCCGATCCGCTCGGCGAGCGCGGCTTCCTCCTCCGCTCCGACGAAGCCGGACGCGTAGACCAGCCCGGACGGCATCGCGGGAAGCGGTTCTTCGAACAGGTCGGTCCGCGCTTTGGGCATTAGCGAACGTCCTCAACGGGTTCGGCTAGCGATTCGGTAATCATTTCTGTGCGATGGGACATCAGACACGCCGTTCCTGGGGACCGAAATGCACGAACTCCGCTCAACGATCCTTTCCGGGGAGCCCAAGCAGGCCAACCTCGTTGCGCGCAAGGCCAAGGCCGAAGGCGCGAGCCCCGGCGGCCTTACCAAGATCGCGATCAAGCGCCAGGAAGCGCGGGTGACCGACATGCGCCTCGAGGACCGCCTGCGCGGAATCGTCGAAAGCGTGACGATCGTCTTCCGCCGCCGGCGTCAGGAGGTCGGAGTGGTCAACGTCTCCTCGCGCGGAGCGATGATACGGGGCGACCTGGAGCCGCGCATCGGCGAGAAGATCGATCTCCTGTTCGACGGGAAGAACCGGACCAAATGCATCGTCCGCTGGGTACGCGAGGGCCGGATCGGCCTCGAGTTCGTCAACGAAACCATCTTGTGGACCGCCGACCGCTCGAACGGCCCGGTCTTCCAGCCCGAAAAGCATGAGCCGTCGGCGATCCACGCCGTCGCCGAGCGCGAGCCGCGCCAGAAGCTGCTCCGCGCCGGGACCCTCTACTGGAGCGGGATCTCGATCCCGGTCCGGCTTCGCAACATCTCCGGCGGAGGAGCCCGGGTCGAGAGCGGGCGCGAGCTCTGCCCCGGCTCCGAGGTCGAGCTCGACCTCGGCGAGGCCGGCTTCCAGGTCGCCGAGGTACGCTGGTCCAAGGACGGACAGGTCGGACTGAGGTTCGCCGAGGCGTTCGACATCGAATCGCTGGCGCCGTCGCACCAGGCCGAACGGCCGCCCGAGCTGCTCAAGCCGGCCTATCTGGAAACCGAGCTCCAGCCGGATTCCCCCTGGGCCGCGCGCTTCGAAAGGCTTTCCCTGACGGATTTGAAGCCGGTCGAGAAAAAGTGACCCGTTCTCCCCTTCGCCAGATGGGGAGGGTAATCCAGGCCGGTTTCAGCCGAGGTTCGACAGCCAGAACAGCGCGAAGCCGATGAACAGGAATCCGAACAGGGCCATGATCAGATAGATCGGCCCGGGCTTCCTGGTTTCGAGCACGCATTCCTCCGGATTGCCCGGATCGTAGCGGACCATTGGGGCCGCCCCGGCGGGATAGGGCGCGAGCGCCGCTTCCGCCTTGCTTCGGCTGGCGCAGCGGTAATTGCCGAAGCGAAGCCTGCGGCCGGTCAGCTCCCGGCCGCCGGCCGAGTAGCTATAGGTGACGACCGGATTGTACCAGGTGCTGGTGCTCCCCTCGCGGTCGGTCGATTCCTCCTCAATCACCTCGCTCGAAATCACGCGCCCGGCCGCCGTCGGCCAGGTTTCGGCCGCTTTGGCTTTGCCGACCGCGCGGAAATGAGCGTAGCCGAAGCCGGCGACCCACAAGATGCCGAGCGCGAGCATTCCCAAACCCACATATTCCATCGAAAACCCCTCCGCTTCCTGGCCGCCAATTGAGCATCGGCGGCGGCCGGGAGTAAAGCCCGAAGGATCCGCGGAGAGGAAGTCGAAGCTCGTTTCGGGACCGATCGGGCCGCGCGGCCGGACCATGACGCGCCGATCGGGGCCGGCGACGTCATCCTTCGGTCAGCGCCGAGCCACCACTTCTCCCTCGACGATCATCGTCTCGGGATGGTGCTTGTCGAGCCAGCGCTTGATGATCCTCAGGTTGCGCGTGTTGGACTTGAAGAAGAAGTCCGGGATCGCGCCGACGAAGGGGATGGCGCCGAGGAGGAAATCGACCCCGATATTGCCGCCCATGCGCGCCAGATGCCATTTGGGCATTCCCAGGTTGCGCGCCTCCCAGGCCATCCAGCTGCCCATCGCGGCGGCGATCAGGCTTCCGCCCACCGGAATCACGTCGAAGATGACGTCGAGCCCGAACTGGCGGTTGGTGCCGGGCACAGTGAACATCCGCTCGAGCAGCTTCTCCATCGCCTCGATGCGCCGGCGCACCGAGGCCGGGTCGCGCTCCAGCGAGAGGCGCGTGGCCACGGCGTCGAACGGGTCCTGCGGGCTCGGCATCGTCTACTCCTACGGATCCTAGGGTTGCTCGCGGATCAGCTCGCCGATCGGGTGGCGGCCGAAGGCGTTGGGGCGAAAGCCGGTGAGCCGGGGGGCCACCAGCGACCAGCGCACCGGCGCGGCCAGCGGGATGAACGGGCCGAGGCCGGCAAGTATCCGGTCGGCATTGGCGAGAAGGCCGCGGCGGGTGGCGACGTCGGGGGCGATCCTCGCCGCCGCAAGCATCTCGTCCGCGGCGGGATCGCAGATCCGGCTCGAATCGCAGGAGAAATGGCGAAGGTACCAGCTGGCCATGGCCGCCGGAGCGACCTCGTCGACAAGGCGCAGGTCCGCGGCCGCGCCGGCCGGGACCCGCAGGGCCTCGACCCCGACGGCCGCCCAGTCGCGGCGGAGCCTGGCGAAGAGCAGTCGATAACCCGGTCCTTCGGGAAGCGCGATCCGGACGGTGAGCCGCCCGTCTTCCACCGACTCGCGCAGCAAAGCGGCGGCCCGCGCCTGCCGGGCCGGCAGCGGATCGCGGATCCAGGCCGGCG
>JBAWCC010000230.1:0-7342 GCA_049590095.1 Allosphingosinicella sp.
CATGCTTCGCATGGTCCCCCTCCCCAGCTGGCGCTGGGGAGGCAAAATTAGATCAGCGCCTCCAGCCCCAGCGCCCCAAGCAAGGCCGCCCGCGCACCCTCCATCCGGGCCCACATCCGTGGATCGAGCAGATCCCCCGGCTCGATCCGCTCCGGCCACTCGGCCTCCACCACCCCGGCCAGGCGGTCCAGCTTCGCCTCGTCCGCCATGAACCGCGGGTCCACCGCGTCGGGCTCGGCGACCACCCTCAGCCTCAGGCAGGCCGGGCCGCCGCCATTGGCCATGGACTGGCGGACGTCGACGACGAACAATTCGCGGATCGGGCCGTTGCCGGCGACCATCGCCTGGAGCCAGGTCCAGACGCTCGGGGTTTCGCGGGCTTCTTCCGGAAGAATCAGCGCCATCCCGCCGGCGGGCAGGGTGACCAACTGGGCGTTGAAGAGGTAGCTCCGGATCGCCTCCTCGAGGCTGACGGCGTCCGCCGGAACCTCGACGATCTCGACCCCTGGCAGCAGCCGCTTCAGCTCGGCGTGGAAGCCCGGCCGGTCCTCGAAGGCCTGCTCATGGGCGAAGAGGACGTTCTCGTTCGCGACGGCGACGACGTCGTTGTGGAAGGCGCCGGCGGCGATCGCCTGCTCCGACTGGGCGATGAACAGAATGCGGTCGGGATCGAGGCCGTGAAGGCGGGCGATGGCCCGGCTCGCCTCGTCATGCTGGCGGACCGGGAAAGCGCCTCCCCGGATTCCGTAGACGAAGACCTCGACCCCGGCCGCTCCGTGCGAGGCGCACAGGCGCATGTGATTGGCCGCGCCTTCGTCGCCGAACGTGCCGGGGGCCGGGGGGTGGACCGCGAAACGGGCCTCGTCCGCGAAGGCCAGGCGGAGCTGGGCGAGGGTTTCGGGCCATTCGTGGCTTCGATGGGCCATGGTGCGCAGATTGGCGACGGTGAGATGGCAGCGGCCGTCGGCCGAGTCCGGGGCGGGGGAGACGGTCGCGGCATTGGCCGCCCACATCGCCGAGGCCGAGAAAGCGGCAGGCCGGAGCGAGTCGGGCACGTCCTCGATGCCCGTGCCGAGTTCGGCAAGCCAGGCCCGGTCGGGCCGGCGGTGGGGGAGGAGAAGGCCCTGCGGCAGGCCGAGGCGCAGATTGTGCCGCATCTTCCCGAGCCCCTGCAGAGCCGCGGCGCGCGGGTAGGAGACCAGCCCCTTGTTGGTCGCGGAGGCGATATTGCCGAGGCTGAGGCCCGAATAATTGTGGCTCGGACCGATGATCCCGTCGAAATTGATCTCGGCGAGCGGCATCTACCGGCCCATGACGAGGAAGGTGTCGCCGGGCTCGATGCCGATCAGGGCGGCGGTCTCGCGGGAAACGGTGGCGGTCTCCTCGGCGGAGATGGCCACGTCGCCCCAGCAGGCCGCGAAACCCTCGAGGCGGCCGCGGGCCAGCATCATGTTCGTCCCGTCCACCGTCTCCGCAACCGTTTCGAGCACCAGCTCGCGCGATTCGCGCACGGTCCGGACCTGGTCGACGGCGGCGGTCATGGTCGGGCCGCCGTCGAAAATGTCGATATAGCAGTCGAAGCCGAAGCCTTCGCGCTCGAGCATCTTCATCGCCGCCCGGCCGGAAGGATGGGGGACTCCCATCACCGCCCGGGCGCTCTCGGGAAGCATCGCGGTGTAGATGGGGGTCTTGGGCATCAGGTCGGCGATGAACTGGGTGCCGTGGGCGCCGTTGAACTCGTCCGCTTCCTGGAAGCTCATTCCGAAGAAACGACCCGCGATCGAATCCCAGAAAGGCGAGCCGCCTTTCTCGTCGATGACTCCGCGAAGCTCGGCGATGATCCGCCTGGCGAAGCGCTCCCGGTGGAGCTTGATGAACAAATAGCGGCTTCGGGCGAGAAGCATCCCGAGCCCGCCGGCGCGCTCGCCGGGGTGGAGGAAGAGGCCGCCGACCTCGGACGAGCCTTCGAGGTCCGTGGTGAGCGTCACCATCTCGTTGCGAAAGGTCTGGCCGAGCGCCTTGGAGGTCTGGGTGAGGGTGCTGACCCGATAGCTGTAGAAAGGCGTGTCGACCCCGACCATCCCGAAGATCTGGCAGGTGCCCCGGATCTGGCCGGTCCGCGCATTCTCCAGCATGAAGACGTAGAGCTGGTCGCCCGGCTCCGCGATCTCGGCGGCGAAGCCCTTCTCGGAGCGGATCAGCTTCTCGACCAGTGCGCCGCGGTCGGCGGGCAGGTTGGTGAAGCCGCCGCCGGTCAGCTTGGCCATTTCGTAGAGGGCCTGGAAATCGTCGTTGCGGGCGGGCCGGATCCGAAAGCTCACAATTTCTCCCCCTGCGCCAGCCTCAGGATCGTCAGCGCGGACAGGCGCGCCCGCTCGGCGAGGCTGTCGACGATCAGATATTCGGCGTTCGAATGGATCGCGCCTCCGCGGACTCCCATCGTGTCGACGACGGGCACTCCGCAGGCGGCGATATTGTTGCCGTCGCACACCCCGCCCGAATCGCGCCAGCCGATCGACTGGCCGAGATCGGCGCCGCAGCGTGCGACCAGGGCGAACAATTTCTCGGCCGCCGGATCGAGCGGCTTGGGCGGGCGGCCCCAGTTTCCATGCATATTTATGCGGACGTCTCGCTTCGCGGCCACCTCCGCCACCGCCTCCTCCAGCGCTGCCTGAGCGCGGACCTGGTCGGAGAGCGTCCGGGGGCGCATATTTATGCGCAGGATTGCATAATCGGGCACCACGTTATTCGGCCCGCCGCCGTCGATCCTGGCCGGGTTGACGCTCAGCCCCGCCGCTTTCGCCTCGGCGAGCCGGAGCGCGAGCTCGGCCGCCGCGAGCAATGCGTTTCGACCTTCCTCGGGATTGCGGCCGGCATGGGCGCTTCTGCCCTCCACGATCAGCGAGAAGTTGCCGCTTCCGGGCCTTGCGCCGGCCAGGGTTCCGTCGGGAAGCGCCGAGGGCTCGTAGGTAAGGGCCGCCTTCTTGCCCCGCGCCGCCTCGGCGATGAGCGCGGCCGAGCCCGGCGAACCCACCTCTTCGTCCGAATTGACTACCACTTCGTAGCCGAAACTTGCAGAAACCGGCGATTCCTCCACCGCCTTCAAAGCTGCGAGTAGCACCGCGAGTCCGCCCTTCATGTCGGCGACTCCGGGCCCGCCGAGGACCCCCTCGTCGCGCCAGAACACATCCTGGAAAGAATGATCGGCGGCGAAGACCGTGTCCATGTGGCCGGTGAAGAGCAGCTGCACCGGCGCTTCCGGCCGGACGGCGAGATGGAGGTTGCGGCCGTGCTGGACGGCGAGGCGCTCCCCCGAGGGAGTCACGGAGTCGACCGGGGCGGCGTCGCGAAGCACCGGCTCGCCCGGGAGCGCGGCGAAGGCGTCGGCGAGCAATCCGGCGACATGGCCGAGGCCGACCAGATTGTGCGACCCGCTGTTCACCGCCGCCCAGGCCTCGACCTGGGCAAGCATCGGCTCCCCGCCGACACGCTCGACCGCCGCCGCTTCGTCATTGGAAAGGCCCCGCATGGACGATGCTCTAGCGGGAGATGGGACTGCGCAAAACCCCTCCTCCTCCCGGGTCAGAACCAGGCGGCGTGGCGCGACGTGGATCACAGCCGGTCGCGAAACGCCGCCAGCACCGCCTCGTACAGCTTCTTCTTGAAGGGGACGATCATCGCCGGCAACTCGGCGGGGTCGGCCCATTTCCAGGCCCGGAACTCGGGGTCGGGGGTGGCGATGTCGACGTCCTCGTCGGTGCCGAGGAAGCGGGCCAGGAACCAGGTCTGGCGCTGCCCCCGCCAGCGGCCCTTCCACAGCTTGCCGACAAGAGCCTCGGGCAGGTCGTAAGTGAGCTCCTCGCCGTGCCGGGCGACGATCTCCACCTTGTCGCGGCGGATGCCGGTCTCCTCCTCCAGCTCGCGAAGCGCGCCCTCCTCGGCGTCTTCGCCCTCGTCTAGGCCGCCCTGCGGCATCTGCCAGGCCTCGAGGGTGCTGTCGAGGCGCTGGCCGACCCAGACCTTGCCGTGCCCGTTGACCAGCATGATCCCGGCTGCGGGACGGTAGGGAAGGTCGCTCATCGTCTCTCCGAAAGGTTGAGCCACCCCCTTATGGCCCCGGCGGCCGTCCGCCAACCGGGGCTGCAGAAATTGCTCGAATTGATGGCTAAGCGCTTAGCCTCGTTGACTTTTGCATCCGCTTCGGACATTTGCCGGTTGCAGGGGCCGGGAGGGAAAATGCGTAATTTCAACATGCTGGCGGCCGTCTTGGCCGCCCTGCTGATGAGTGGCGGCACCTCCGCGAAGGAACAGCCCGACCAGCCCAAGCCCAAGAAGATTTGCCGAAGCGAGCATATGCCGGGGCGAATCACGCCCAAGCGCATCTGCCGGGTCGTCCCCCCATCGACCGCCCCGGCGGCCGACGATCGCCACAAGGCCGGCGATTCCCGCGAGTCCGACAACGGCCGCGACTGAGCGCCAGTGAAATTCGAACGGAGACGAAGACATGCGTAAACTGAACCTGTTGGCCGCCGTCGCAATCATCTCGCTGGCCGGGGGCACCGCCGCCGCCGATCCGCAGCCGGCGAAAGCGCCCAAGGAGAAGAAGATATGCAAGGGCGATAGGACTTCGACCAGCCGAATCGCGAAGAAGCGGGTTTGTCGTACCAAGGCGGAATGGGCGTCGATGGCGAACCAGGAAGATCTGGACGACGCCGGCGGCAGGCTCCGCGGGATGAGCCGCGGCAATTGATGAAGCAGCCGTGCGGGGCGGTCCGTGGAGACCGCCCGGCCGGCTAGTATACGAACTTCCGATATGAACCGGGAAAGCGCCGATGCAAGTTGTCGCATCGCCCCGGTCGAGGTAAAAGGGCCGGCACCCCGCGAATTTGTGGTTGGGATCGGCTACGGCCGTTTGTTTTAATATGGAGGCCCGCCGTGGTTAAGCTCAGCCTGCTCACCGCCGTCGCCTTTACTTTCCTTGCCGGCGGAGTCGCCATCGCCAAGGAAAAGGCGAAGGTCGAGCCGCGCGAGAAGAAAATCTGCCTGGTCACGAAGAAGACGAGCAGCCGAATTCCCGCAAAGAAGGACTGCCGCACCCAGGCCGAATGGGACGCCGTCGGGGGCCAGGAGAGCCTCGACGATGCCGAGGGCAGGCTGCGCGGAATGAGCCGCGGCAATTGAAGCGCTGACGCGCTGTCGGCCGTCATCCCGGCGCAAGCCGGGACCTCAGGACGGATAGTCTCGACGGGTTTCCCCGAGGTCCCGGCTTTCGCCGGGATGACGGGATTGTCGCGAGTTGTCGCGCCCGGCCCGCGCGGCTAGGATGGCCGGGCAACCCGCGATGAAGGAAGCCGAAACTTGGCGACGGCCACTCACTATCTGACGCCCGAGGAAGCCGGCGCCGACACTCCGTGCGAGGCCGTGGTCGTTCGCTTCGCCGGGGACAGCGGCGACGGAATGCAGCTGACCGGCGGCCAGTTCACCCTGTCGACCGCTCTCGCCGGCAACGATCTCGCCACTTTCCCCGACTTCCCGGCCGAGATCCGGGCTCCGCAGGGGACGACCTTCGGGGTCTCGGCCTTCCAGATCAATTTCGGCTCGGCCGCGATCGAGACGGCCGGCGATTCGCCCGACGTCCTGATCGCGATGAACCCGGCGGCGCTCAAGACCAACGTCGAGGATCTGAAGCCCGGCGGCCTGATCATCGCCGACGAGGGCGAGTTCGGAAGCCGCAACCTCGCCAAGGCCGGCTACGGGGCCAATCCGCTCGACGACGGAAGCCTCGGCCGCTGGCAGGTCATCCGCCTCAACATCTCGCAGCTCACCCTCGACGCGGTGAAGCCCTTCGGCCTCGGCAACAAGGAGGCGCTGCGCTGCAAGAACATGTGGACGCTCGGCCTGGCGCTCTGGATGTTCGACCGCGAGCGTGAGCCGATCGTCGCCTGGCTGCGCGCCAAGTTCGCCAAGGCGGCCGAGCTGGCCGAGGCGAACATCGCCGCGCTCAACGCCGGCCATGCCTATGGCGAGACCGCCGAGATCGGCGGCCAGCTTCCCCAGCGCCACATCGATCCGGCGCCGGCCGAGCCGGGCCTGTACCGGACCGTGACCGGAGCCGAAGCGGTCTCCATCGGCCTCGTCGCCGGCGCGCAGCTGGCGGGGCTGCCGATGTTCTTCGGCGGCTATCCGATCACGCCCGCCTCGGCGATCCTCCACCATCTCTCCCGCCTCAAGGAATATGGGGTGACGACCTTCCAGGCGGAGGACGAGATCGCCGCGATCGGATCGGCGATCGGAGCGGCCTATGCCGGAAGCCTCGGGGTCACGTCCTCGTCCGGCCCGGGAATCGCGCTCAAGATGGAAGCGATGGGGCTCGCGATCATGGCCGAGCTTCCGCTCGTCATCGTCAACTCGCAGCGCGGCGGGCCCTCGACCGGCCTTCCCACCAAGACCGAGCAGTCGGACCTCTACCAGGCGGTCTACGGCCGCAACGGCGACGCCCCGCTCCCGGTGATCGCCGCCCGTTCGCCGGCCGACGCCTTCGACTGCGCGATCGAGGCGTGCCGGATCGCGGTCCAGTACATGACTCCGGTCATGCTCCTCACCGACGGCTATATCGCCAATGCCGCCGAGCCCTGGAAGGTGCCGGACATGGCGGGGTTCGAACCCTTCCCGGTCGCCTTTCACACCGAGCCTCCGGCGGAAGGGGAGGCGGTCAATCCCTATGCGCGCGACGACAAGCTCGCCCGGGTCTGGATCCGGCCCGGAAGCCCCGGCCTCACCCACCGAATCGGCGGCATCGAGAAGAATGTCGGTACCGGCCATATCGATTACGCCCCCGCCAACCACCAGGCGATGACCGACATCCGCGCCGACAAGGTGCTCGGAGTGGCGGACTCGATCGGCGACCAGGAAATCTGTCTCGGCGAGGCGGGCGGAAAGCTGGCCGTGGTCGGCTGGGGCTCGACCTTCGGTCCGATCCACCAGGCCGTCCGCCGGGCGCGGGGCCGGGGCCTCGACGTCGCCCACATCCACATCCGCCACATCTGGCCGCTGCCGAGGAACCTGGGCGATTTGCTGGGAAGCTACGAGCGGATCATCGTGCCCGAGATGAACAAGGGCCAATTGAAGACCCTGCTCCGCGACCAGTATCTGGTCGACGCCCGGCCGGTGAACAAGGTCTCCGGCCAGCCCTTCAAGATCGCCGAGATCGAAGCCGCGATCGGGGAGGCGTTGCGGTGAAAGCGGGTATCTTGCCTCCCCGCGCGAAGCGGGGGGAGGGGGACCATGCGAAGCATGGTGGAGGGGTAGAAGTCGCGGAAGCCGAGGGTTCGCGCGCGATCCG
>JBAWCC010000231.1:0-8309 GCA_049590095.1 Allosphingosinicella sp.
GGCGCGGCCAAGGCGAGCAGCGCCAGCGCCGCCGGGAGAAGGCGAAGGAGCCGGAGAAGCGGGGAGAGGAGCCGCCCGTTCATCAGAACCGGAGCCGGGTCCCGAGATAGACGCTTCGCCGGATGCGCTGGGCGCGGACCGAATCGTCGCTTTCGACATGGGATTCGTGGAGGAGGTTGTTGCCCGCGACGTAAAGCTCGATCGGCTCCGAGACCCGCCAGGCCAGGCGCGCGTCCGCCTCGACATAGCCGCCGATCCCGCTGTCGCCGAGATCGTCGACGCCTCTCAGGCCGAAATCGAGATGGAGCCGCTCGGTCAGGTCGATCTGCGACCGAGCCATGACCTGGTAATCGGGGTCCGACCCGAGCGAATCCCGGTCGGCGAGATCGACCGCTCCGTTCTTGAGCCTGAAGTCCTTGTTCAGAAGGGCGGCGCCCAGGGTCGCGCGCCAGCGGCTCGAAAGCTGATGGGTCGCCCAGGCCTCGGCTCCCCAGGTTCGGCCCTCGAGGCTGTTCTGGAGCCGGATCGGGAGCGGATTGCCGGTGAATTCGGTGGTCCGGATATCGTCGTAGAGATTGTAGAAAAGCGAGACCGAAAGATTGGTCGAGGCGCCCGGCCGGCCGCGATAGCCGGCCTCGAAGGCGATCAATTTCTCGCTTTCGAAATTGGTCGCCTCGGCGAGCAGCGGGAGGAAGACGAGCTGGCGGTCGATCCTCGACGGGGTCCGGACCGCCCGCGACACGGCGCCCCACAAGGTCGCCCGCCCGCTTGGCCGCCAGGCGAGGCGCAGATTGGGAAGCAGCTGCACTCCGCTGAAGGTGGAGCGTTCGAGCTTGAGCCCGGCGACGACGTCCAGCTTCGGAGTCAAAGCGATCCGGTCCTGGGCGAAGGCGTTCAGGATCCACAGCCGCCGACTCTGAGGATTCAGCTGAAAGCCGTTGAGATTATTGATGAAATTATCTCGCGTTGTGCGCACGCCTCCGCCCAGCACGACATCGTGGGACCCCGCTCGGGCGTTGAGCTGGGCTTCGAGGTCGAAGGTTTCGAGCGCGTCGGTGACCAGTGCGAACTGGCGCCTATAATCGTCGTAATAAGCCTGGACCTGGAGCTTGTCGTCGCCGCCGAAGCCGTGGGTCCAGCGGGCGAGCAGATTGTGGCCGCGGTCCCCGTCGCCCGGGATCAGGTCGACGTCGGTGTCGAAAATGTCGCCCTGGATCGTGACATGGTCGGCCCCGTCCCCGAAATCCGCCCGGAAGCCGGCCTGCCAGCCGCTGATCCCGTCCTCGGTGTCCGGCGCAGGCCCTGCCGGCATGTCCTCGCGGTCCAGCCCGTTGGCATAAACCCGAACCGCACCCGCTTCGCCCAGGCTCGCCCCGTAGCGAAGCGCCAGCGTGCGCTCGCGCGGGCCGGCCGTGCCCCGAAGCAGCCCGCCCAGGGTCTCGCGCGAATCCCGGGTGGCGACGCTGACCACCCCGTTGACCGCGTTGGGGCCGTAGAGGGTTCCGCCCGGGCCGCTGATCACCTCGATCTGCCGGACGTCCTCGAGCAAGGGCGAATGGAGCTCCCAGAACACGCCCGAATTGAGGGTGGAGTAGACGCTCCGCCCGTCGATCAGGACGAGCAGCTTGTTCGAGGTCTCGGCGCCGTTGAAGCCGCGCGACGTGATCGCGAACTGCCGGGCGTCGAGCTGCTGCACCTGGAGGTTGGGGGCGAGCCGGAGCGCTTCGGGAATCGAGGTCGCCGCCGAGCGAAGGATGTCGTTGCCGGTGATGACGAAGATCGAGGTCGGCGCCCGGCCGATCGGCTCGGCCTGCTTGGAGGCGGAGCTGACCTCGATCTGGGCCAGCTCCTCGATCGAGAGGTCGCGAAGCTCCTCGACCGTCTCGGGGGTTTCGGAGGGCGGCTGGGCGAGGGCGGGACGGGAGAAAGCGAGCAAAGCCGCGCCCGCAGCAAGCGCCGCGCGCTGCTTCCCCATCATGTGGTTGCACTTCAACGAAAATTCCCCCCGCCTGTATGTCCCCCGCAGCTGGCCTCGCGTCAAGCAACAGGTGTTAGTCCCTCGTCATTCCCGCGAAAGCGGGAATCCATTCGGACTCAGCATGAATTCCCGCTTTCGCGGGAATGACGGAGAAGCATAACTCAGGGCGCCGGAGCCTTTCGCTGGATTTCCTCGGGCGCGTTGGCGACCAGGGACAGCATCGCCGTCCACGCCGCCACATTCTGCCTGAGCTGCTCCGGATCGATCTTGTCCAGAGTGTCGTCCGGCGTGTGGTGATAATCGAAATAGCGGGTGCCGTCCTGCTGCAGGTCGACCGCCGCCACTCCGGTTCTGACCCATGGGCCCAGATCGACTCCTCCGCCCGCGGCCTGGCTGCCACGCGACACGCCGAGCGGCGCGAGGACGGCCGCGATCCTGTCCGCCAGGCCCGAATTGGCTTGCCCGAAGCCCGAATCCATCCGCCACACCCGGTCGGCGCCGAAATCGGATTCGGAGACGAAGACGATCTTCTCGTTCCTGTGCGCCTCGAGATAGGCCTTGTTGCCGAACCCGCCGATCTCCTCGGAGCCGAACCAGACCACCCGGATCGTCCGCTTCGGCCGGCCGGCCGCCATGATCCTTTTCGCCGCCGCCGCGGTGATCGCCACTCCCGCCGCATTGTCGAAGGCGCCGGTGCCGAGGTCCCAGCTGTCGAGATGGCCTCCGATCAGGACGATCCCGGCGTCGGGATCGCGCCCGGGCACTT
Organism: Allosphingosinicella sp.; assembly: GCA_049590095.1. Classification (GTDB taxonomy): domain Bacteria; phylum Pseudomonadota; class Alphaproteobacteria; order Sphingomonadales; family Sphingomonadaceae; genus Allosphingosinicella. The sequence continues at coordinate 2,745 of JBAWCC010000231.1, forward strand.
CGGCGACGACATTGCCCGACTGGCGGATGCCGAGATTGCGGGGGGTCAGGAGCAGGCGCATCGTCACCTTCTTGCCCCGCTTCAGGATCCGCTGGAGCTGCTCGGCATCGGGAACGGACAGGGCCGCGGCCGGGATCGGAGCCGCGCCCTCGCTCCAGCTCTGGACTCCGGTATGCGGGTTGCGGTGATAGTCGGTGCCCAGCGAGCGGATGACGATAGCCGCCGCGCCCTTGCGGCTCGCCACCGAAGGGCCGGTCCGCCGCACCGCGCCGTAATAGCCATATTGCGACCCGTCCTGGGTCGTCGTCATTCCGTGGCTGACGAAGACGATCTTGCCGCGCACGTCGGAATCCCTTGCCGCCTCGAGAGCGGCGAGGCTGTCGAAGGCGACGATCTGGCCGGTTATTCCGCCCGGCGGTGTCGCGCCGCTGTTGCCCAGCGCGGCGACCGCCAGCTTCTGCGGGAAAGGCACGACGATCTCCGCTTTTTCCTCGCCCCGGACCCAGACCGGCATGTCGTAGGTCTCGATCCGGACATTGGCGAAGCCCAGCGCCTTCAGCTTGCGGACCGCCCATTCCCGCGCCCGCGCCTCGGCCTCGGTCCCGGCCAGCCGCGGCCCGACCTCCGTCGTCAGCCCCTCGACGATGTCGTAGGCGATGTCGTCCTTCAGGGCGGCGTCCCTGAGCCGCTCGGCCTGGCCGGGATTTTGGGCGAGAGCGGGAAAGGAGAAGAGGGCGGCGGCAAGCAGCAGGGTCTTTTTCATGACGGGGGCCGTAGCCTCCCCGCCTTTCCGGCGAAAGCCGGAATCCATGAACAGCGCCGCAATGGGTTCGCGCAGAGACGCAGAGACGCAGAGAGGCCGGTGCGGTCTCCGACTTCGCTTCCGGCACGAACCCTCTGCGTCTCTGCTTCTCTGCGTCTCTGCGCGAATATCTATTTCTTCATGCCTCGATCGGTCGAGGCAGCTTCGCTGTGGTGAGAAGCTGGGGAGGGTGACAATTCCCGTCCGCCCCACTACCTAGGCGCCGAACCCGAATTCCACCCCCAGATTCACCGGAGACGCGCCGCCATGGCCGCACAGTATAGCTTCGTCATGAAGGGCATGACCAAGACCTTCCCGGGCGCTGCCAAGCCCATCCTCAACAACATCAACCTGCAATTCTATTCCGACGCCAAGATCGCGATCATCGGGCCGAACGGCTCGGGCAAGTCGACTTTGATGAAGATCATGGCCGGCCGCGACAGGGAGTTTACCGGCGAGGCCTGGCCGGGCGAGAATATCCGGGTCGGCTATCTCGAGCAGGAGCCGCAGCTCGATCCCACCAAGACGGTCAAGGAGAATGTCATGGACGGCGTCCGCCCGGTCGCCGACATGATGGACCGCTTCAACGAAATCTCGACCCTGATGGGCGATCCCCCGGCGGACGCCGATTTCGACGCCCTGATGGCCGAGATGGGCGAGCTCCAGGAGAAGATCGACGCGGTCGACGGCTGGAGCCTCGACAACCAGCTCGAGATCGCCATGGACGCGCTTCGCTGCCCGCCCGGCGACAGCGGAATCGACAATCTCTCCGGAGGCGAGAAGCGCCGGGTCGCTCTGACCAAGCTCCTGCTAGAGAAGCCCGACATCCTCCTCCTCGACGAGCCCACCAACCATCTCGACGCCGAGAGCGTCCAGTGGCTGGAGAAGCATCTCGTCGACTATGCCGGCAACGTCATCCTCGTCACCCACGACCGCTATTTCCTCGACAATGTCGTGAACTGGGTGCTCGAGCTCGATCGCGGCCGCTATTACACCTACGAAGCCAATTATTCCGGCTATCTCGAGAAGAAGGCCAAGCGCCTCGAGCAGGAAGAGCGCGAGGAGCAGGGCAAGCAGAAGGCGATCCAGGAGGAGCTGGACTGGATCCGACGTTCGCCCAAGGCCCGCCAGACCAAGTCCAAGGCGCGGATCAAGGCGTTCGACGAGCTGGTCGAGGCCCAGGAGAACCGCACCCCCGGCAAGGCCCAGATCCTCATCCAGGTCCCCGAGCGCCTCGGCGGGACGGTGATCGAGGCCAAGGGCCTGACCAAGGCCTATGGCGACAAATTGCTGTTCGACGACCTCACCTTCAGCCTCCCCCCGGGCGGGATCGTCGGCGTCATCGGCCCCAACGGCGCCGGCAAGACCACCTTGTTCAAGCTCATCCGCGGCGAGGAGCAGCCCGATGCCGGCTCGGTCCGGATCGGCGAGACGGTGCGCCTGGGCTATGTCGACCAGTCGCGCGACGACCTCGACCCGAGCAAGAACGTCTGGGAGGAAGTCTCCGGCGGGAGCGACGTCTTCCGCTTCGGCAAGCACGAGGTCGGCACCCGCGCCTATGTCGGCGCCTTCAACTTCAAGGGCCCCGACCAGCAGAAGAAGGTCGGCCAGCTCTCGGGCGGAGAGCGCAACCGGGTCCACATGGCCAAGATGCTCCAGAAGGGCGGCAACGTCCTCCTCCTCGACGAGCCCACCAACGACCTAGACGTCGAGACCCTGCGCGCCCTGGAAGACGCGCTCGAGAATTTCGCCGGCTGCGCCGTCGTCATCAGCCACGACCGCTTCTTCCTCGACCGCCTCGCCACCCACATCCTCGCCTTCGAAGGCGATAGCCACGTCGAGTGGTTCGAGGGCAATTTCGAGGCTTATGAGGAAGATAAAAGGCGGCGGATGGGGCCGGAGGCGGACCGGCCGCATCGGATGACGTATCGGAAGCTGACTCGGTAGGCTAGTTCCGGCGTGGGAATGCGGCGTTGATGGCGGCTTGAAGCGCTTCCAAAGTTTGTCTTGCCACCTGAACAGCTTCCCGGTGCGAACCGGCATTGGAAAGAAGATTATTAATTCGATCTGGCATGCCGGCGAGCGGATCAGCTAACATTGCTCCTATTCGAGCTGCCAACTCCGGATCTTCAAAAATTATGTTATTGATCTTTAAGGACAAAATTCCGATTTTGCCGTAAAATTGAATCAATGCGTTCGAATACTCATCGGCGAAGTCAGGACTAATATGCATTGAGCGTTGACTGACACGAAACGGGGCTTCGAAAAACTCGTCCTCGCTGTCACGCGACCCCAGCTCTACCGCACGAATAACTCGGTCCATTTCAAGCATAGTTTCGCGAGCGGCCGCTTGAAGCTGTAGCAATCGTTGATTCCGGACGGAGGCGGCACCGGTAGAAGAAACCACCTTGCCTGCGCTGCTCCTGCGGTCATAAAGTTGGATAGCAAACGACGCTATGGTTATTAGGCCCAGCCCGATGGTGATCGGATCAGGGTCTTCTGCCATCTGAATTTCGTTTCCCTGAAACATTCACCACCTCTCGAAGCTGGACGCAGCGGAGGACAAGTACCGTAACCTAACCGCAAAAGCCACCGTCGTCGCAAGGATTTGTATCCGATCTTCGTATCCATCGCGTCGCGATCTGTAAGCCTGCGGAAATTTACGCTACATTGCTTGGGTGTTTGGCCTCGCCTATGTTCTTCTCCCGTTCACCGATGCATCTCCTTCGGAGGGGATCACTGCCTCTCTTGCGCGCTTCCAGCGCGGTCGCCGCGGAGACGTGCCCGACGAGTGGTTGCGCTTTCATGACGAGACGGCACACATTCGGGAGATGCACGAGGCGCGGTACATCTTCGCGCGAGACAGGGGACTGCGGATCAGCGGCGGCGAGAGCTGGTATCTCGATAGCGGCGCCGTCCTCGCCGAAATGAAGCGGCGAGGGAAGGATGAGTGGACGGTCCGCTTCGCCCAGATAGAACCCGACCTGGGCCGCTTCGTCGAACGTTTCCTCCACCCCTTCGAACGCCACCCAGTGACCGGCGGGTTCGGCCGCTGGCTCAACGGGCTGGGAGAGTGGGACTGGTGGGACCTCGGCGGCTGCTACGACGGAGCGATTACCGGCGAACGCCATCGGGGCGGCCGCAGCCGCGCCGCGATCTCGTCCGGACCGAGCGCCGGGCGGGCCGCGTTCGAGACGTTCGCCGGGGCTCTTGAGGAGGCTTGCGGGCAGGCGCCTGCTCCGGAAGTCGACGTTCTCAACGACAACAACATCGAGTTCGTCTCCACTCTTCACGAGAGCTTCGACACGGCGGAAGGACCGTCGCTCCCGAACAGCGTCGTGCTTCCACCCGGCTCGGTTCAGGACGAATGCCGGTGGCTAAGCAGCTGGCCTGAGTTGCTTGAGTCCGGGCCAAGCGAAGAATGGATCCGAAAGTGGCGGGCGAAGGTCCAGGCCTCCTACGACAATTATAGCGATCACTGGGCGGCTGCGGTGGCCTATCACTTCTAGGTCGGCTACCCGAAGGCAAGGAGGTAAGCGAATGTCCGCGAAAATAGGCCTCTGGGAACATTTCCGAAAGCTTGCGAGCTTCAAGGGCCGGGAAGACCGGGGGAGCTTCTGGCCTTATGCCGCATTGGCCTTCGGTATCGTCATGGTCGCTAGCTCCCTCATGACGTTGCCCATGATGGCGCACCTGATGCAGGCCGCGCCGGAATTCGCGGCCGAACCTCCCGATCCATTCATGGTCGACTCGAACTTCGGCGACTTTTCGATTTCGTCGCAGGGCGGTGTTCCCCAGCCGATGCCGACCGGTTATCTGGCGGCTTATTTCGCCGTCACCCTGGGGCTGGCGATCTTGCTTTATGCCGCCGCAACCGCCCGCCGCCTCCACGATCGCGGGAAATCCGGCGCGTGGGGACTGATGCCGCTGCCGTTCATTGTCTTCTCCACAATCCAGTCGCTGCGCATGTTCGGGTGGATGGAGCGGGGAGGGGAGCCGGACTTGCCGACGATCATTTCTCTCTTCCTCAGCAGCATCCTCTTCTGGGTCGCTTTGGGAGCGCTGGTCGTGTTGCTCGCCGGCCCGAGCGAATCCGGGGCGGACCCCCGCAGTGGGGACGATTGAACCTACATCCCGAATGTTCTTGACTTGTTCTCATCTGTGTGCCATATGAGACCCTGCCCGAGTCGGCCCGATCAACCGGCGAGGGCGGGAATGGGCCGAGGGGTTCGCCCCGAGGCCAGCGGCCGGCGCGAAGTCATCCGGGAACGTTTGAGCTCGCGTCACATGGAAGAGCGGACCCAGGTCCTTGAGGCAGCGCTCCCCACGCGGGAGCGACCGCCGAGCCACCTGCCCGAATGGACCCAAAGCCTCGGAGATTTGAGGCGAAGGACCTCCTCCGGCTCTTCCCAAAGTCTGGACGCTTTCGAGTAACGAACGAAAGCAGCAAAAAGTCGTCCAGCCCCGGGTGCCCGTGGCAAGGACGCGCCGGCCGTTTTCTCCCCCATCCGGCAACGGAGGCCTCCGCGCGCCCGTTGCTCCACTCCCGTTTCCCAGCGAAGGCCGGGACCCAGCCCTGCGCCGATCTGGACCCTGGCCTCCGCCGGGGAGCGCCGGCGGTTAACCTCCTTCTAACCATGCCCCGGTAGAGCGGGCGCCCTGTTTCAGGGGACGCTCGCAATGCTGCACAAGTCGATGCTGAGCCTGCCCGTGCTTCTGCTCGGCGCCTCCTGCGTGCCGCCGCTCGCGGCGAAGCACGGAGT
>JBAWCC010000232.1:0-4734 GCA_049590095.1 Allosphingosinicella sp.
CTCGAGCCCTGCGCTCGCGGGACCGCCGCGGCGGTGGCCCTGGCGGCGCTGGAGGCCGGCGAGAACGAGCTTCTTCTGGTCATGCCGAGCGACCATCATATCGAGGACGAGCCGGCATTCCGGGCCGCGGTGGCGACGGCGCAGCCGCTGGCGGCCGAGGGCTGGCTGGTCACGTTCGGGATTACGCCCGACCGGGCCGAGACCGGCTACGGCTACATCAGGCGCGGCGAAGAGCTCGCTCCGGGCGCCTTCCGGGCCGCCCGCTTCGCCGAGAAGCCGGATCGGGCGACCGCGGAACGCTGGGTCGCCGAGGGCAGCTGGGACTGGAATGCCGGGATCTTCCTGTTCTCCCGGACGGCCCTGATCGAGGCGCTGCGCCGCCATGCGCCGGCGGTGCTGGCGGCGGTCGAAGGCGATTTCGAGTCGGCGCCTTCCGCCTCGATCGACACGGCGGTGATGGAGAAGGCCGACAAGGTGGCGGTGGTGCCGGCGGCGATGGGCTGGACCGATATCGGCAGCTGGGAGGCGCTTCACGCGCTCGGGCCGGTCGACGGCGACGGCAATCTGCTCACCGGCGACGTCGTCGCCCCGGACAGCCGCAACTGCCTCGTCCGCTCCGACGGGCCGGTGGTGGTGGCGCTGGGGGTCGAGGATCTCGTCATCGTCGCCACCGAGCGGGCGGTGCTGGTCGTCCCGAAGGGGGAGACGCAGCGAGTCCGCGAGGCGATCGAAGCGCTCGAGGCGCGGCACGAGCGGCGGGGCGACGGATGATGGAGAACGGATATGGCTGAGCTTCGGCCCCTCGGGCGCAGCGGGCTCGCGACTCCGGGCCTGGTCCTGGGCGGCAACGTCTTCGGATGGACGGCTTGCGGCGAGGAAGCCTTCCGGATCCTGGACCGCTTCGTCGAGGCCGGAGGATCCATGATCGACACCGCCGACGTCTATTCCGCCTGGGTGCCGGGGCATAAGGGCGGCGAATCGGAGACCCTGATCGGCGAATGGCTGAAAAGGCGCGGCTCCCGCGAGGGCGTGCTCATCGCCAGCAAGGTCGGAATGCTCCACAGCCACGGCGGCGGCAGGCTCGAGCCCTGGCGGATCGAGAAGGCGGCCGAAGAATCGCTGAAGCGGCTCGGGGTCGAGACGATCGACCTTTACTACGCCCACCAGGACGATCCGGATACTCCGATGGAGCAGGTGATCGAGGCGTTCGACCGGCTGGTCAGGGCCGGCAAGGTGCGCGCCCTCGGCGCCTCCAACTTCACCGCGGAGAGGCTCGGGCAGGCGCTGGCGCTGGCGCGCGAAACGGGGATGAGCCGCTACGAGGTGCTCCAGAACGAATATCATCTGCTCGAGCGCGGGAAGCTCGAAGGCGATCTGCAGCGGCTCTGCCTCGCCGAGAATATCGGAGTGCTGCCTTTCTACGGCCTCGCCTCGGGCTATCTTACCGGCAAATATCGGAGCGAGGCGGATTACGGCAAGAGCATCCGCGGCGACCGGATGTCGAAATATGTCGAGGGCCGAGGCCCCGATATTCTCGCCGTTCTGGATGAGATAGCGGCGGAAACCGGGGCAACCCAGGCGCAGATCGCGCTGGCCTGGATCGCCGCCCAGCCGGCCGTCACGGCCCCGATCGCCAGCGCGAGGACGTTCGAGCAGCTGGAAGAGCTGCTCGGGGCGATGGTTCTGGAGCTGACGGACGCCCAGCTGGAGCGGCTGGACGAGGTGTCGGCGGAACCGGCCTAGGGCACCTTCGCCCAGCTCACCCGTCATTGCGAGGAGCGAAGCGACGAAGCAATCCAGTGGCCCTCCATCGCCGCGCTGGATTGCTTCGCTTCGCTCGCAATGACGGGGATGTGCGGGCCCAGAGCGGCCACGCTCCGCCCCCCGCCTTTTTCGTTCAAAACGGATCGGTTAGTTGCCCGACCCCCTTTTCGCGCGGCTTACGTTAGCGTAAAGGAGGCAGCAGGGGCTTCTGGCCCGGACGCGTGATGGGACGCGGCTCGGGCGAAAGGTGCACCAAGCTGGGCTTGGGAAGATGCGCACCGAAGGGGAGGCCCATTCATGGACTGGAAGCTATCGGAAGCGAGCAGCTCGCCGCACCAGGTCGAGGGCTTGCACGCCAGGATCCGCGATTTGCTCGAGTCGCTCGACAAAGCGGAGCTGCACGGCGCGGCCGCCTACGTCTCGATGGCGCTCGATTCGATCCGCCGCGACTATCCCGAAATCAGTTCGACTCGTTGAAATATTGGGTGAGGCGGGTGACCGCCTGGGGCGTGAGCTCGAGATAGGTGCTGCGCGCGTCGGCCGGGTGGGGCCGGCGGACGACCAGCCCTTCCTGGACGAGGTAGGCGATGTGGCGAAGCGCCGTCGTCGTCGGGGCGCAGGCCGCCATGCAGGCGGTCGAGACGGTGACCTTTCGGCCCTCCAGCGTGCTCACGAACAGTTCGAGCAATATGTCCCAGGAGGGATCGCAGAAGAGCCGCCGTCCGAACAGGGCGTAGAGCCTCCGGCGCGCGGCGCAGGCTTCCGCCGCCGCCGCGAGAACCGACGATTGCGCGGCCGGAACCGATTCGCGCCTCGAAGTCTCGATCAGCCTGTGCAGGCGCGACTCGATCTCGAGAATGATTCGCTCGGTCTCGGTGGCGAGATTGCTCGCATCCTCCGGCCCATGCCTGCCTGTCGGCTGTGCGACCATCACGCGGCTCTCCGAATGGGTTCCACTATACGCAGCACCGGAGCCCTTATCCGTAATCGGCTGCGCATTTCCTGCAGTGTGCCCGGCGACAGGTCGATCTGCAAGGCCTGAAGCTGTTCGCCGTCCATCCAGGTCGGCAAACCCAGCGGAACCACCGGCCAGCCGACCGAAAGCAACGCCGGAACCCGGTGCGCCTCGGCGACGAGCGTATAGCGGCGGATGCCGTTGGACTCGGCGAATTCGACCAGCGCCAGAGCAAGCAGCCGGTGAACTCGAAGGATGGTGGTGCCGGAGGCATCCGCCGGGCAGGTCACGAGACGTGATATTTCCCAACAATCGTCACCGCTCGGAACCCCGGCCGGGCAGAGATGACTGAAGAGCTTGCTCAGCATATGGGGACGTGAGGACGGGAGAAGCCTCACTGATCCCTGATGGCGGCCTTCCGGAGATCTGGCGAGCAGGTAGATCGCATAATCGTCATCGAACTGATCGACCTCCAGCCAGCTACCCTTCGCCGGCAGACGCCATCCGAACCGATCTACGAACACCTGCTTCCGGTCATGGTGCATCTCCATGAGCGCCGCTGCGAAACCGAGGCGGCTTTCCGGAAGAACCAAATCAATCATGCTTCAGCCTCCGACGCCGCCAATCTCCGGGATCGGCCGGTCGAATCACACCCCGGTAGTTACCGGGTGGGGGCGCCGGTCCGGGCGCGTGTAGGGTTCCCGGCCACAGGAGCCCCCTTTTGACCGCGCCCTTCCTGCCCCCCGTCGCCCATCGCGAGAAGCCGCCCGTGCTCCGCCGGGACTTTCCGCGCGTGACGGGCCGCGATCTCCAATCGGTTCCCGGCAAGCGCGGCCTGCCCTTCTTCGGAATCCTGCCCGAAGCGGTGCTCGATCCGCTCGCCTTCGCCCGGCGGATGCACGAGACCTATGGGCCGATCCACCGCTTCCGAGCCTGCGGCAATTGGAACGTCCAGCTCGTCGGGCCGGAGGCCAACGAGTTCGTCTTGTTCGACGAGGCCCGCAATTTCTCGGCTGAAGGCGGCTGGAAGCCCGTCTTCGGCCGCCATTTCGAGGGCGGTCTTCTGCTCCGCGACGGCGCCAACCACCAATGGCACCGAAAGCTCGTCGCCACCGCGTTCAAGCAGGAGCAGCTGCAATCCTATCTCGGAATCTTCGCCCGAAACAACGAAGCGCTGCTGGCGCGCTGGTCGGGCCGGTCGCTCGACGTCTACGAGATCGCCCAGCAGCTCAGCTTCGCCAACGGCTACGCCGCCTTTCTCGGCCGCGACCCCGCTCAGGCGACCCGCGACGACATGCTCGCTTTCCGCTATCTGATGCGGGCGGCGGCCGCGGTGGTGCCCTTTCCGTTGCCGGGGACCGCCGAAGCGCGCGCCGCCTGGGCGAAGCGGCATATCGAGGGCCTGATCCGGCCGATGCTGTCGGAGCCCGTCGCCCGGGAGCGCACGGATCTGCTCGCCAATCTGTGCCGGATGCGGGATCTGGGGCTGCTCGACGACGACGAGGTCCTGGCCCATCTCGTCTTCGTCATCGCCGCTTCGTTCGACACTCTCTCGTCGGGCACCCTTTCGACCCTCTATTATCTCGCCGCCAATCCCGCCTGGCAGGACGAGGCGCGCGAGGAATTGTGCGATCTGGTCCCCGATTCGGGCGCGATCGACATGGCCGATCTCAATCGCTGCGACCGGGCGGGGTGGGCGATCAGGGAATCGCTCCGCCTCAATTCCGGAGCGCCCGTGATCTGGCGTCGCTCGGTTCGGCCGTTCGAATTCGGCGGCTACGACTTTCCGGAAGGCACGATCACCGGAGTCAATCCGATGCTGACCCACCTGCTGCCCGGGATTTGGGACGAACCGGCCCGATTCGATCCGCTGCGCTTCTCGCCCGAGCGCTCGCTCGGGCGGCATCGATTCGCATTCCTTCCCTTCGGCGGCGGCGCCCACGGCTGCCTGGGCGCCAATTTCGCCTATCTGCAGGTTCGGGCGCTGCTCCGGTGCCTTCTGGACGGGCACGCCC
>JBAWCC010000233.1:0-13683 GCA_049590095.1 Allosphingosinicella sp.
CGTCTCGACCGCCGCCCGCTCGTAGAGCGCGACTCGCGCCTCCGGGTCGGCGACCAGGTCGGCCCGGGCGCGCCAGGCCGCGAAACGGATTCGCTCGCTCGGATGATGCCCGGCGAAGCGGTCGATCAACTCCGCTCCTTTATCCCCGCCGAAATGCCCCGCCAGCCTGACCAGGGTCTCGAGGGCGGACGCATTGATCACCCGGGCGACGATCGAGCCCTTGGTGTCGAAGCTATATTGCTCGCGTAGCTCGCTGGCCGCGGACAGCGCCATGATGTTCAACGAAACCGACAGATCGTCGGGCGGAAACTGGGCGTGCACGTCGAGATTCCGGCGGTAGAGCAAGACCTTGCCCGGCGACAGCCGGCTCCGCTCGACGAACCTTAGCTCGACTCGCTCGCCCGGCACACCCACGACCCGACCGTAATCATATTCATAATAATCGCTCCAATAGCCGGAGCCGAGATAGCCGACGGTCAGGAAGCTGAAATTATGGTCGTGCGGTACGCCGTAGAAGAAGGGATCCCGACCGCTGTTGACCATGACTCCGTCCCCTTCCGCCGGCCAGAAATTGGCGCGCAGCAGGAATTTTCTCGAGGCCCCGTGGAGCAGGATCACCTGGGAGCTGTAATGGTTGCGTTCGCTCTGGGTGGAGCAATGGCGCTTCAGCTCTTCGACGACGAGATCACCGAGGAAGCGGCGATTGTTCGCAAGCCTGCGCAACGCCGGACCGAACGCCGCTATCGAATCCTCGTCCGACGGGTCGAAGCCCTGGGTCTCGAGGATCTCGACGAGGTCGCCGAGCTCGATCGCCTCGTCGCATTCGGAATGGATCACGCAGGGCATGGCGCCGCCTTCGGGCCCGGTTCGGCCTTGTCGAAGAAAAGGGCGAGCGTCGAGATCGCCGCCGCGCGCACCTCGGGATGGGGATCCCGATCCGCCATGTCGCGAAGACAGGGCAGAGCCTGCCGGGCGTCGAGCGCCAGGAACTCGCGCATGGCGTGCCAGCGATCGAAAAAGTGCGCGCTGGCCGCCATTTCGCGGAAGAACGGCGCCGCGTCCTGTCGGTCTAGGGTCCGGAGCAGGGACAGCATCAGCTGGATTCGCGAGCTGATCTCGTCGCCGCTGCTGGCTCCGGCGAAGCGCAGAGTGCGCGAATCATATTCGACCGTCAGCGGCGCCGAGCCCGCGGGCGTGCTGGCCTGCAGATAGACGATGTCGGACCGGGCATGATCGATGACGAAGCCGTGGCGGCGGCCGTCCAGCTCGAGCAGCTCGCCGTCCGCCAGGGCTCTGCGATCGAGAAGACGGCAGCGCCCGCTCGTCTCCGCGCTGAAGCCCGGCTCGATGGCCGGGGCCTCCCACAGCGACAGGATCGCCTCGCCGGCCCGAAGAAACCGGTAGACGGACCGGCGCCCGGTGAAGGCGATCGACGCCGGTCCGGAGCGGTCCAGCCGCTTCTCCGCGATCGCGGCGGCGCTGGCGATCGAGAGATAGACCGACATCAACGGCCGGTCGACGAGGAGAAGCCCCGCCTGGATCTCGCTGAGCCCGCTTCGCACCGGCGGTCGGAAGAACGGATCCTCCAGCGCGGCTTCGATCATCAGCTCGAGACAATCCTCGAAGGCCGTCTCGCTGCCCAGGAAAGTGCGGGCAGCCGCGAGCAGGGGCTCGGCGTCGAGGCCGTTCGCAGAGTCCGCCTGCCCCTCGAGCGCTGCGATGGACGGGAGGCCCCGCAACCGCCGGCGAACCTCCTCGACTCGGGCCACGGTCGCCTTCTGACTCGCTTCGTCGGCAAACCAGTCGGCCAGATCCCGGCCGGTGATCATGAGGGTCCCCTTCCCGAAACGGCGGGCAGCGGCTCCATGCCCATCCCCGGGACGGGCTCCCCGGTAACGATCGCGACCACCGCAGCGACGCAGGCGGAGCCGCCGACCTCCTGCTGCTTCAGCGAGCCATGGATTCCGACCCCTGTCTTCAGATGGGGCAGCAAGGCGATATCGATCTTCATCTGCTCTACTCCTTCGTGATGGAGCGGAGCGGCCAGTGACGACGTCGGGAGCGCCTTGCCCCCGATCCCCTCATTCCCCTCCACGCCCGCTCAATCAGTCCCGGAGGAACCGCGATTCCTGTTTCAAGAAATCAAATTATGTTGTGGATATTTCGGGGAAAACTCGGCTCAGTCGGGCCCCGGGCCGGCCGCGCGATTTTCCTCCTCATAGGCCCGGCGCAGGTTCCGGAGGCGGCGCAGCTCGTTCCTGATCCGCAGGATCGAGCGCAGGGAGAGCGCGATGAGCGTCGCGAAGATGGCGAGCGAGATCATTCCGCGCGGCGACTGGGCCCAGTCGAGCAGCACCTGGCCCGGATCGGTAACGGGGCCGCCGCGGCGGAAGCTCATCTTCGAGAGCAAAGCGAGGATGACGAGCGGCGGCAGGGCGACGACCGTCAGGGTCACTCGCCGAAGATTGGCGCGCGCGCTTTTTACGCTGCTTTCGATGAAGCTTTGCCGGTCGGCCGTATCCAGAGTCCGGGCCATCTGCCGAAGCCTTCGCCGGTGCCAGGTCAGCCAGATCGTCGCCACGAGCAGGCCGATCGCGGCACCGGTGGTCAGTGGGCCGGGCGAAGCCAGGAAGGCGAAGAGGCTGCCCCCGACCAGCACGAGGGCGAGCGCCCAGTCCGCATAGCCCAGATAGCGGCCACGGCGGCGGGCCCGGCGCGCCAGCGCCTGGATTTCCTCGGCCTCCGCGGGCTCGGGCTCCCGCCAGAGCTCGGCCAGTTCCTGAAGCTCGGGATCGGTCATGACCGCCCCTCCATGATCGCCTTGAGAGTTGCCTTGGCCCGCTGGCAGCGCAGCATCACGGCGTTGGTGGAAATCCCCAGGATCAGGGCCATTTCGCCGTAGCTGAAGCCTTCGAAGCAGAGTACGATCGCCTCCCGCTGGGGGATCGGCAGCTTCTGAATCGATTCCACCAGCCTCCGTTTCTGATCGTTGCGAAGCGCCACCTCGTCCGGCGGCGGGGCGGCCGAAGGGAGATCGGCCGGAAGCTCGACCTGGCGAGGCTCGCGGGCGCGCTTCGAGACGTGCGAGATGCAGCGCTTCTGGGCGATCGACGCCACGAAGGTCTTCAGCGAAGCGTCGCCGCGATAGTTTTTCAGAGCCACCCAGATGGCCAGCATGATGTCCTGGATGAGCTCGTTGCGAAGCGAGGGATCAGCTTCGTAGGACAGAGCGATTCGGCTGATCAGCCCCGTGCAGGACTCGCTCACTTCCGCAAAGAGTTGCTCCTTTGAGCCTTTCGCGGCCATTGCTACAGGGTGCCTCACGGCCGGAGCACATCCCGGCGCGGGCTTAGTGCAGGATCGCGGCGCGAAGTCAATTCGCCCCCGGGGAAGGGTTTCGAAGTCTCATGGAGCGCAGCGCCCAGAATGAAGGCACGATCGAGGTACGGGCCGCCCACAGGTTCGACCCGGCGAAGCTGGAAGCGTGGCTGGAGCGCGAGGTCGAAGGCTATGAGGGACCGCTCCGGATCGAGCAGTTCAAAGGCGGCCAGTCCAACCCGACCTATAAATTGATCACTCCGGGCCGCTCCTACGTCCTGCGCCGCAAGCCCCCCGGCAAGCTCCTTCCCGGCGCCCATGCGGTCGATCGCGAATATCGGGTCATCTCCGCTCTCGGCCGGCAGGGCTTCCCGGTCGCTCGCGCCTATGGCCTGTGCCTCGACGAGGCGGTGATCGGAACGCCCTTCTACGTGATGGAAATGGTCGAGGGCCGGATCTTCTGGGAGGCCGACTTCCCCGAGGTTCCGGACGAGGAGCGGCCGGCCTATTTCGACTCGATGAACTCGGCCATCGCCCGGCTGCACGGGATCAACCCCGACGCCGCCGGGCTCGGCGACTATGGCAAGCCCGGCAATTATTTCGAGCGGCAGATCGGACGCTGGTCGAAGCAATATCTGGGCGACGTCGAGGCGGGCCGGGTTCCGGCCATGGACCGGCTGGTCGAATGGCTTCCGCTCAACATCCCCCGCGACGACCAGGATGCGCGGATCATTCACGGCGACTTTCGCTGCGACAACATGATCTTCCACCCCACCGAGCCGAAGGTGCTGGCGGTGCTCGACTGGGAGCTGTCGACCCTGGGGCACCCGCTGGCCGATTTCACCTATCATCTCATGGTGTGGCGGATGCCGGCCGGAGTCTCGACCGGCCTCGCCGGGCTCGACCTCAAGGCTTTGAACATTCCCTCCGAAGCCGAATATGTCGCGGCTTATTGCCGTCGTACAGGGCGCGACGGCATATCGGACATCGACTTCTACATGGCCTTCAACATGTTCCGGCTCGCCGCCATCGTCCACGGGATCAAGGGCCGCCTCGCCCGAGGCACCGCCTCGTCGGGACATGCCGCGCAGATGGCCGCGAGCCTGGAGCCGCTGGCGGAGGGCGCCTGGGAGCAGGCTATACGGGCGGGGGCAAGATAGAAGAAAGTGTAACCCTATCTAAGCGATAACTTCTGCGTCAGCATCAATCGATACTCATCAAAAAGCGCGGTGCACGTGCTAGACTGGGCATGCACCTCAATCGAGAACTGACCGGTTTCACTGCGGTTGACGATAGAAGCTGCCAAACTTCGAGCGATTGGACGATCCCAAGCTGATATACCTCCCATCGTGGCAAAGATGCACTGAGCCTTAGTTAGAGTCGGAACACTCAAAAGATCAACGTTTTGTGGATGAAATCCAAACCCAAGGAATATAAGTGTGGACGCCGAGGCCACTGCTTCTTTGATCACGTTCGCAGTTCCGCTCTCGATCGACTCCGTAAATGTCTTCAATGAGCCTGCAATAGCCAAAAGATTTGCATCTTCCGGTACCCCATAGGGCACCTTGATGTCGCCCTCCTGCCACGGCAACGAACCGAGCGATCCGTAGGGATGAATTACGGTGAGAGCAGATAACGCTTCAGCTGCCGCTTTTGCGTCGACAGAAAAATAAGACTGAAGCGCAGTAAACAGAAAATGTTCAATACAACGATCATAGTTAAATGAAACAATTGTTAGGTTCTTAAATATGTCCCTGATGTCAGATCGCCGAACCCCCTGCATCACCATTCGACCGAACGCAGCGTACCATGTGTTCTGGATTTTATCTGGGTCGAGCACAATGCCAAGACCCGGCGTTACTAATACACTTGATTTCTCAGCCGCGAGTATCGTCGATCCAATCGCGAGCTTGCCGAGCAACTCGATTCTCTTGTTACCCGCATGGGCATCGAGAAAGTGATCGATAGATGAAGCGAGGGGTAATCCGGAAATAATGTTACCAGCAGCCGCAAGGTACTCCGCCCTTATCTGAGGCCATTGCCCGGCACCTCCTTCTTTGACGGAGATGTCCGCGATGGCCTGACTAATTTTAACATCATGAAAAGATCGGTGAAGGTCGGTTGCTCGAAGTGCATTGACGATCCTCACGCGTAACTCATCACCCGCAGGGAGCTTGGCTTCGCAACTGGCGCCTGCCCCAACAATCATGACTGTTTTGTGGCGAAACATGCAGGCTTCTTAAAAGCGTTTCTATCGTAGGTCGAGAAAAGTCGGGTGCGGGCAGATCAAGTAAATAACAGTCTTGAACGGGTAGCGCGTCAGCGGACCAGCGCAGTCCGGGAGGTCATTTTGTCCTGGGGTCGAAGTAGAAAAGCCGTCCGCCCGCTAATCGCGGCCGCCCTTCTCGCAACGGCCGGCGCCGCCCTCGCCGATATCCTCGTCGTGCGCTCCTCCGGCCCCTCCGCCACGGGCTTTCCGCCGGGCAAGCGCCTGCCGGAAAGCGCGAGGATCAGCCTGAAGCCTGGCGACCAGCTGATCGTCCTCGACGGGCGCGGCACCCGGGTCATTCGAGGCCCCGGCACTTTCACCGCGGGCGTTCCCGCCGTCGCCAGGCCCCGTTCCGGACCGGCGAGCCGACGCCGATCCCGGATCGGTGCCGTCCGCGGAGAGGAGGGCGCGGAGCTTCGGCCGCCCAGCATCTGGCACGTGGACGTCGCCAGAAGCTCGAACGTCTGCGTCGCCGATCCTTCGAAGGTGACCCTTTGGCGGGCGGATCCGGTCCAGGCCGTGACTCTCGACATCGGCGGCCCGGCAGACCGCTCGAAACGGCTCGACTGGCAGGCGGGCTCCAGCACCTTGGCCTGGCCGTCCGACCTGCCGGTGACGGAGGGGGTCCTCTATCGCCTTTCGCGCGGCGGCGGGCCGGCTCCGACCGGTATCCGCTTCCGGATCATGCCGGCCACTCCGGCCGGGCTTGAGGACATGGCGCAGACGCTGATCCGCAACCGGTGCGACGCCCAGCTCGATCGCTTCATCGAGACGGTGAAGCTCCCGGGGTGATCGATGCCGTCGCCCCAGCGCAGGCTGGGGCCCCGGAGGGTGAAAAGCACCGCGCCCTTCACCCGCCGGGATCCCGGCCTTCGCCGGGATGACGTGTCCGTCTTACTACCCCGTCGGGAAGCCGCGCTTGCGCATCAGCGCCTTCACGTCCGGGTCGCGGCCGCGGAACTGGCGATAGGCTTCGGCCCGGTCGGTCTCGTTGCCGGTCGACAGAAGGAATTGCCGGAAGCGGTCGGCGGTCGGCTTGTGGAACGGATCGCCCGCTTCCTCGAACGCCGCCCAGGTGTCGGCGTCCATCGTCTCCGACCACAGGTAGGAATAATAGCCCGCCGAATAGGCGTCGGACGAGAAAAGGTGGTTGAACTGCGGCAGGCGGTGCCTGAGCACGATCTCCTTCGGCATTCCGATCTTCGCCATCGCCTGACGCTCGAACGCATCGGGATCGACGACTCCGTCCGGATCCATGTGTAGCATCATATCGACGATCGCGGCGGAGAGATATTCGACGGTGGCGAAGCCCTGGTTGAACGTCTGAGCCTTCTGGATCTTGTCGACCAGAGCCTGCGGCATCGGCTGACCGGTCTGGTAATGCTTCGCGAAGCGCTGGAGCACCGGCGGGGTCAGAAGCCAATTCTCGTTCACCTGGCTCGGATATTCGACGAAGTCGCGCTGCGAGCCGCCGAAGCTCGGATATTTCACGTCGACCAGCAGATAGTGGATGGCGTGGCCGAATTCGTGGAACAGGGTCTCGGCATCGTCGAGGCTGATCAGCACCGGCTTGCCGGGCTCGCCCTTGGTGAAATTGTTGTTGTTCGACGCCAGCACGATCTCGTCGCCGAGCAGGCCCGCACGGCTTCGGTAGGTGGTCATCCAGGCGCCGGAGCGCTTCCCCTCCCTCGCGAAATTGTCGAGGTAGAAGAGGCCGACGGTCTTGCCGCTGCGCTTGTCGGTCACCTCGAAGGTGCGCACGTCCGGGTGGAAGACGGGGACGGTGCCCGTATTCTCCTTGAAGCCCAGATCGTAGAGCTGGCCGGCCGACCAGAACATCGCCTCGACCATGTTGTCGAGCGCGAAATAGGGCTTGATCTCGTCCTGGCTGAGGTCGAACCGCTCCTTGCGGACCTTCTCCTGATAGTAACGATAGTCCCAGGGCTCGATGGTGATCTTCTGGCCTTCCTTGCGGGCGAGCGCCTGCTGGTCGGCCACTTCCTCCTTCGCCCGGGCCACGGCCGCGGGCCAGACCCGGTTCATGAGGTCCATCGCCCGCTCCGGAGTCTTGGCCATCGTGTCCTGCATCCGCCATTCGGCATGGTGCTCGAAGCCGAGGAGCCTGGCGCGATCGGCGCGGATCTTCACGATCTTCGCGATCAGATCGTTGGTGTCGTTCGGGCCGCCATTGTCGCCGCGGTTGACGAAGGCGCGCCACACCTTCTCGCGCACCGCACGGTTGTCGGCGAAGGTGAGCACCGGATCGACCGCCGAACGGGTGTTCTTGATGGCATAGGTTCCGGCGGCCTGGCCCCGTTCCTTCGCGGCGGCGGCAAGCGCGGTCTTCACATCCTGAGGCACGCCCTTCAGCTCGGCTTCGGTGGCGCTGATGTAGGTGCTCTCATCGGCGAGGACCCGCTCGGAGAAGGTCGCGAACAGGGTCGCGAGCTGCTGGTTATACTCGGAAAGCTGCGCCTTCTGCTGCCCGTCGAGGTTCGCGCCGCGACGGACGAAGCTGTCGTACAGCCGGGTCAGAAGCCGGTCCTGCTTGGCGTCGAGGCCGAGCGAGGCCTTGTTCTGGTGGAGCGTCTTCACCCGCTGAAAGAGCTTCGGGTTGAGGATGATCTCGTCCGACGCGGCCGAGAGCTTGGGCGACCATTCCTTGTCGAGCGCCTGATAGGCGGGGCTCGTCATGTTGCTGGTCATGACTCCGAACAAGGAAAGGACCTTGTCCAGCCGCTGGCCGGTCCTCTCCAGCGCCTCGACCGTGTTGGCGAAGGTCGGCGCCGCCGGATTGTCGGCGATCGCGAGCACTTCGCGGCGCTGCTCCTCGATCCCGAACTGGATCGCTTCGGGGAAAAGCTCGGGCGTGACCCGATCCCAGGGCGGCACCCCGTCATACGGGCCGGTCCAGTCGGCGAGCAGGATGTTGTCTGGAATTGCGAGAGCGGGCTGGTCCGGCATCCCGGCCATGGCGCTGTCCTGTGATGCCGGCATGTCGGAGGTCCTGCTGGTGGTTGCGCAGCCCGCGAGGGCGAGAGCGGCGGCGCCGCCGAGAAGAATTGACTTCAAAACGAGTCTCCCAAGACAATCGAAAAAAAATCGCTGGCGTCGCCATGGGCTATAGAGGCGTGAGCCGCCGCGGCAACTGTCCCGCGCTTGCGAATCTGCCGATCCCCGCGCGGGTGCCCTCCCCTTTACGCTTTTCGACATGATCGGGACATGTACGGCGGCAGGACAGGCCACCGACTCGTTTCGGCGCGGGAAAGGAATCGTTCGGCGCAAATGAGGCCGGAAGCCATGGCGCCGGTCCTGTGGATAAGTCAGCCTCCAACCTGTTTTCTGTCGGGGGAGTGACGGTGCTCAACATATTGATCGTCGAGGACGATCCCTTGCTGGCCGGAACGGTGAAGAGCCTGGTCGAGCTCAATCCGCGCTACCGGGTGACGGCGCTCGCCAACGACCTCGAAAGCGCGATCGCGGCGGTCGAGGAACGGCGGCCCGATCTCGCTTTGGTCGATCTCCAGCTCGCCAACGGGAGCAGCGGCTACGCGGTGGCGGCCCGGCTCCACGACAGCGGGATCGCCTGCCTCTTCACCACCGCTCGGGCGCCCGGCTTCGCGGTGCGCGACCTCGCCATCGGCTGCCTGCAGAAGCCCTATCGGGAGGAAGATCTGGTCCGGGCCCTCGCCGAGGCCGAGGACATATTGAAGGGCCGCGAGAAGCTGGTCCTTCGCCGGCGCCTGCCCGAGCCCCTGGAGATTTATGGGGCGGAGGAAAAGGAGGCGGACGAGGCCGCCTTCGTCCTCCGGCCGGGCGGCCGCACGTCCTGGGTCGCGAAGCTCAAGAAGCTGGTGCGCAGGCCGTCCTCCTTCAGGAGCGCCGCCCCCGTTGCCTAACCGTCGCCCCAGCGAAGGCTGGGGCTCCGGGGGCCCCAGCGAAGGCTGGGGCTCCGGGGGGTGAAAGGCATTGGCGCCCGTCACCCGCCGGGATCCCAGCCTGCGCTGGGATGACGGATTATTTTCCCGCGCCCCGGCGAATGACCAGATTCCTTATCTCGGTCATATCGTCCATCGCAAAGCGGATTCCCTCGCGGCCGAGGCCGCTGTCCTTGACCCCGCCATAGGGCATGTTGTCGACGCGCCAGGAGGGGACGTCGTTGATCGCCACTCCGCCGACCTCGAGCCGGTCCCAGGCGTCGAGGGCCTTGAACAGGTCGCGGGTGAAGAGGCCGGCCTGGAGCCCGAACCGGCTGTCGTTGACCTCGTCGAGAGCGGAGTCGAAGTCGGTGAAGCTCGACAGGATCGCGACCGGCCCGAACGCCTCCTCGCGGTAGAGCTTCGCCGATCGATCGACGTTCTCGAGCAGTGTTGCTTCGAGCATCGCCCCTTCGCGCTTGCCGCCGCAAAGCAGCCTCGCTCCACCCTCGACGGCCTCGCGGATCCAGCTTTCGAGACGTTGTGCTTCCCTGGCGTCGATCATCGGGCCGATGAAGGTCTCGCGGTCCTTGGGATCGCCGGCAACGAGAGCTTCGGTCTTGCCGACCAGCTTGCTCTTCAGCGCATCGTAAATTTCCGCATGGACGATGATCCGCTGCACCCCGATGCAGCTCTGGCCCGACTGGTAGAAGGCGCCGAAGATGATGCGCTCGACCGAGTCGTCGAGATCGGCGTCGCGATCGACGATCACCGCCGCATTGCCGCCGAGCTCGAGCACGACCTTCTTCTTGCCGGCCCTGGCCTTCAGGTCCCAGCCGACGGCGGGCGATCCGGTGAAGCTCAGCAATTTGAGCCGCTCGTCGGTGGTGAACAGGTCCGCGCCCTCGCGGTGGGCGGGAAGGATCGAGAAGGCGCCTCTGGGCAAGTCGGTCTCGGCCAGGATCTCGCCGATGATCAGCGCTCCGAGCGGAGCCCGGCTGGCCGGCTTCATGACGAACGGACAGCCGACAGCGATCGCCGGGGCGATCTTGTGGGCGGCGAGGTTCAATGGGAAGTTGAACGG
Organism: Allosphingosinicella sp.; assembly: GCA_049590095.1. Taxonomy (GTDB): domain Bacteria; phylum Pseudomonadota; class Alphaproteobacteria; order Sphingomonadales; family Sphingomonadaceae; genus Allosphingosinicella. The sequence goes on from JBAWCC010000233.1 coordinate 10,589, forward strand.
CGAGATGAAGCTGCAAGGCCCGATCGGCACCCGCTTCCACATGCCCTGATAGCCTCTGGCGCGCGGAGCGATGTCGAGCGGCTGGACCTCCCCGGTCATCCGGACGCTTTCCTCGGCGGCGATCCGGAACGTGTCGATCAGGCGGGTCACCTCCCCTTCCGAATCCCGGATCGGCTTGCCGGCCTCGACGCACAGCGCGAAGGCCAGCTCGTCGAAGCGCGCCTTGAAGCGGTCGACGCAATGCTGGAGCACCGCCTGCCGCTCATAGCTCGCCATCCGGGCCATCGGCCCCGCCGCCTCGACGGCGGCGGCGATTCCGGAGTCGATCGTGGCTGCATCGGCCAGGGCGCATCGGAAGGTGACCGCGCCGCTATATTTGTCGGTGACCTCGAGATCGCGATTGGGCTGCCGGGCCTCGTTTGCGAGGTAGAGCGGATAGACATCTTTGAGCTTGGCCATATCTGTTCCCCTGCGCAGCCACTAATCCCTGCCCCGATCCTATCCTATATCCGCGCTACGCACCCCGCACCCGAAGGATCTCCGAATGACCACCAACGCCTATGGCGCCTACGCCGCCGACAAGCCGCTCGAGCCGATCGCCATCGAGCGCCGCGAGCCCGGCCCTCGCGACGTCCAGATCGAGATCGCTTTTTGCGGGGTCTGCCATTCGGACCTCCATACCGTCCGCTCCGAATGGGGCGGGACCCTCTATCCCTGCGTGCCCGGTCACGAGATCGTCGGCCATGTCAGCGCCGTCGGCTCCGAGGTTTCGGGCTTCGAGGCCGGCGACACGGTCGGGGTCGGCTGCCTGGTCGGCAGCTGCCAGCATTGCCCGTCCTGCGCCGAGGGGCTCGAGCAATTTTGCGAGAACGGCTTCACCGGCACCTATAACGGCGCGACCCCCGACGCTCCGGGCCATACGCTCGGCGGCTATTCGCAGCGAATCGTCGTCGACGAGAAATTCGTTCTCCGGATCCGCCATTCCGAAGACCGGCTCGCCGCGGTCGCTCCGCTGCTGTGCGCCGGGATCACCACCTGGTCGCCGCTTCGGCACTGGAAGGCGGGCCCTGGCAAGAAGGTCGGTATCGTCGGCATCGGCGGGCTCGGCCATATGGGGATCAAGCTCGCCCATGCGCTCGGCGCCCATATTGTCGCCTTCACCACTTCGGAGGGAAAGCGCCAGGACGCGCTCGATCTCGGCGCCGATGAAGTCGTCGTGTCGCGCAACTCCGAGGAGATGGACGCCCATTCCGGAAGCTTCGACTTCATCCTCAACACGGTCGCCGCGAGCCACGACCTCGACTCCTTCACCGCGCTTCTCAAACGGGACGGCACCTTGTGCCTGGTAGGCGTGCCCGAGCATCCGCATCCTTCGCCGAACGTCGGAGCCCTGATCTTCGGACGCAAGTCGATCGCAGGCTCGCTGATCGGCGGGATCGCCGAAACCCAGGAGATGCTCGATTTCTGCGCCGAGCACGGGATCGTCTCGGAGATCGAGACGATTCCGGTCCAGCAGATCGACGAGGCCTATGACCGGATGCAGCGAAGCGACGTCAAATACCGGTTCGTCGTCGACAATTCCTCGCTGGCCGGGTGAGGCGCGCGGCTTGACCTACTTCTGCTGCCTCTCCCCGGCCAGCAGCCGCACCAGGGGCTGGAGGCCCCGGCCGTAGCGAGCAAGGATTTCGTGTTCGCCCGCCGTATCGAAGTGGGTGGCAAGGCGGCGGCCATCCCAATGATGGATTGCAAAGGCGGGGGGCTCGGCAAGAATCATCGGGCGGCCGTCGGGCACGGCCGGGTCGATGGGCTGGAAGTCGAGGGCGACCTGAGGGGCGACGGAGGAGCAGATTGCGAGCGTCGTCCCGGCCCACCGGGTCGCCACCGGGCGATGGAGGTGGCCGGCGACGACGGCGATGATATTGTCCCGCCACTCGACGATCGACTCGAGCCTTTCGACCCACTCGGCATCCGGATTCTCGGTCATCCAGCTGTGGCCGCTTTCGATCGGCGGGTGGTGGAGCGCGAGCAGGGTAGGCCGGCGGGGCGCCTCGTCGAGGCGGGCGCTCAGCCAGGCGGCTCGGGTTCCGCAGAAGGCGCCGCCGTGGCGGCCTTCCTCGAGCGAATCGAGGACGAGGATCCGAAGGTCGCGATCCTCGATCGCATATTGGTGGAAGCCGTCCGGCATCGGGGCTTCGGGGAAGGCGGAACGGAAGGCGGCCCGGCCGTCATGATTGCCGAGCGCGCAATGGACCGGGAAGGGCAGGTCCGCAACGGCCTCCTTGAGGCAAAGGTAGGCCAGCGAATCGTCGCCGGTGTCGGCGAGGTCGCCGGTGGCGAGGAGGAGATCGGGCCGCGGCGCCATTTCGCAGAGCGTGCGAAGCGCCTGGTCGAGCCGGCGGCGGTTGAGCTCGTCCGGATCGCCCGGCTCGAAGCCGAGATGGATGTCGGTGATCTGGGCGATCAGCATCGGCGAATTGCTCCAATCTCCCTTGAGCTTGACCGGATCGGGGTGAGGATATCAAGACTATGACCCGCGCCGCCGAGCCCGTCGCGCCGCCCCTGAAAAATCTGGTTTCCTGTTTTGTTCTTGTATTGTAGGATTTATCCTACTATATGGGAGGAGGGCGATTCGCGGATTGTCCCGGCTCTTTGAAATTGTGAGAGACACTGGCGATCCTGGCGAAGATCCGGTCGGCAGGGGTGCGCGGTCCACGAGCGGCCGGGCTTCTGCGAATGGGGTTTTTGGATAGGATCGCGGGCTCGCTAGGCTGGGCACATGCCCCTCCCCCTCCTCGTCTCGGTCGTCGGCACCCGTCCCGAGGCGATCAAGATGGCGCCGGTGGTGCGGGCGCTCGGGGGGCTGGCCGGAATCCGGCAGCAGGTCTTCCTGACCGGCCAGCACAGCGGGCTCGAAGGCCATTTCGACCTGCTCGAGGGGAGTCTTCACCCGCTCGGCTTCAAACCTCGCGACCGGGATGTCGAACGCCTCCGCGCCGCCTTGCGCGCCTTGCTTTGCGGGCGGTTCCGGCGCCGGACCATCGATCTCGTCCTCGTCCACGGCGACACGACCAGCGCCGCTGCGGGCGCGCTGGCGG
>JBAWCC010000234.1:0-10032 GCA_049590095.1 Allosphingosinicella sp.
GTCGGCGCCCGCCGCCGCGGCCAGCCACCCGGGCACGGTCAAGTCGCCGATGGTCGGCACCGTCTTCCTGGCGGGCGAACCCGGCGCGAAGCCCTTCGTCGCGCCCGGCCAGACGGTCAGGGAAGGCGAGACCCTGCTGATCATCGAGGCGATGAAGGTGATGAACCCGATCGTCGCCCCGCGCGCCGGCACGGTCAGCCAGATCCTCGTCCTCGACGCCCAGCCGGTCGAATACGACCAGCCGCTGGTGATCATCGAGTGAAGGGATGATCAAGAAGGTCCTCATCGCCAATCGCGGCGAGATCGCTCTGCGTATCCACCGCGCCTGCCACGAAATGGGCATCAAGACGGTCGCGGTCCATTCGACCGCCGACACCGACGCCATGCATGTGCGCCTCGCCGACGAAGCGATCTGCATCGGCCCGCCCGCCGCTTCGGAATCCTATCTCAACATCCCCGCGATCATCTCCGCGGCCGAGATCAGCCACGCCGACGCCATCCATCCCGGCTACGGCTTCCTCTCCGAGAACGCCCGCTTCGCGGAGATCGTCGAGCTCCACAACATCATCTGGATCGGCCCCAAGCCCGAGCATATCCGGGTGATGGGCGACAAGGTCGAGGCCAAGCGCACCGCCGCGAAGCTCGGCCTGCCCCTCGTGCCGGGCTCGGACGGCCCGGTCGAAGGGCCGGAGGAAGCCCGCCAGGTCGCCGCTCAGACAGGCTATCCGCTGCTCGTCAAGGCGGCTTCCGGCGGCGGCGGCCGCGGAATGAAGATCGTCCGCAACGAGGCGGAGCTCGACAGCCAGCTCAGCCAGGCCCGCTCGGAAGCCAAGAACGCGTTCGGCGACGACACCGTCTATATCGAGAAATATCTCGGCGACCCTCGCCATATCGAGTTCCAGGTGTTCGGCGACGGCAAGGGCCACGCAATCCATCTCGGCGAGCGCGACTGCTCGCTCCAGCGGCGCCACCAGAAGGTGCTCGAGGAAGCGGGCTCGCCCGTCATCGCTCCCGAAGAGCGGGACCGGATGGGCGGGATCGTCGCCAAAGCGATGGCCGACATGGGCTATCGCGGCGCCGGCACGATCGAGTTCCTCTACGAAAATGGCGAGTTCTTCTTCATCGAGATGAACACCCGGCTCCAGGTCGAGCATCCGGTCACCGAATATATCACCGGGATCGACCTCGTCCGCGAGCAGATCCGAATCGCCGCCGGCGAGCCGCTCTCCTGCACCCAGGACCAGATCGAGTTCCGCGGCCACGCCATCGAATGCCGGATCAACGCCGAGGATCCGGAGACCTTCGCTCCCTCCCCCGGCATCGTCAAAGGCTTCCACGCGCCGGGCGGGATGCACGTGCGGGTCGATAGCGGCCTCTATGTCGGCTACAAGGTGCCGCCTTATTACGACAGCATGATCGCCAAGCTGATCGTCTTCGGCTCGACGCGTGAACGCTGCATCATGCGCCTGAGGCGCGCGCTCGAGGAAATGGTCATAGACGGCGTCAAGACGACCATCCCGCTCCATCAGAAGCTGATCAACGAGCCCGACTTCCTGGCGGGCGACTATACGATCAAGTGGCTTGAGGAATGGCTGGCCAGGGAGCAGGCCTAGATGCTGCGTGCAGCCATCCTCGCCTTGGCTGCGGCGGCCTTGCTCTCCGCCTGCTCGGGACGCCCGGGAACGGCGACGAAATATCGCTCCAGCTATATTTTCGGCGGCTACAGCGACAAGATCGTCGAGCCCGGAGTGTGGAAGGTCACCGGGCGCTCGAACGGAGTTGCGGAATCGGGCTTCGGCCGCAACATGGCCGCCTACCGCGCCGCCGAAGTGGTCACGGCGGCCGGCTTCACCCACATGCAGGTCATCGCCCAGAAAGGCAGGGCCTCGACCATCAACGGCGGCTCCGCGGGAGAATTCCTCACGCTGACGGTGCGCGGCGTCAACGATCCCGCCCCGCCGACGGACTGCCGAGAGAAGCAACCCGACCAGTGCTTCACGCTCGCCGTCGACGATGTGATGGCCCGGCTTCGGCCGCTGCTGCACATCGATCCGAAGAGGCCGTAATCATGGTCAAGCAGCGCGAACGGTCGGGCGAAAGGCGGGCGAAGGCGACGATCTGGCACAACCCCAATTGCGGCACCTCCCGCAAAACCCTTGATATCCTGCGCGAGAGCGGTGCCGACGTGACCGTCGTCGAATATCTCAAGACCCCGCCGACGCGCGACGAGCTTCGGCGGCTCTACGAGCGGGCCGGCATCTCGCCGGCGGAGGGGCTGAGGCGCAGGGAAGAAGGCGCCGCGGAAGTGGCGGAAGCCGGCGACGAGGCCGTGCTCGACGCGATGATCGGCAATCCAATCCTGATCGAGCGCCCGCTGGTCGAGACCGAAAGGGGCGTGCGGCTGTGCCGTCCCCAGGACAAGGTCCGAGAAATCCTCTAGCACATCTCTAAGAGTCTCAACGACAAGGACATTTATTCGCTTCAGCGGACGTTGCCACGATATTGACTTGGGTCTTATGGCTTCCGTTCTCGCCTGAACTCTTTCTCCATGTTATCAGCGATGCGCGGCTGAAGGAGAATCCAGGGAATGCGTGCGGAAGCAGCAGCTGTTTCTTTCACTAGGGTTGCGGTCCCGACGCTGACCCAAACCTCGATCAGGAATACAAGTACGGGGCGAGATAGTCGCGCGGTGCGACTGATTGATTCGATCTTCGGCCTGCTTCCCGCGGTTTACGGCGATCCGCTTCTCCGGCAGCCGTACCCGACCCCGCCGGGAAGAGATACGGGGATATTAAGTGACAGCTGGATAGCGAAGGAATTCTATACCAGGCATTTCTGCCCGGTGGAATTGGTCAGGGACAATGGCGGCGTCCCAGTCACGACCGAAGATTTTCTGGACGAGCTAACCACCTTCGGAATCTCCGAGCAGCGCAACAAAATATTTTTTCTTCAGAGTGAGATTGGCTCGGGAAAAACGGCTCTCATTAATCACCTTATAACGAAGCATGGCAAAAAACTTTTTCATGAGAAAGATGTTTGGTTTGTGCGCTTGAATGTGGATGTAATGCGCGACGCCAACGAAGACGACTTCAACGGGTTTTTTCGAGCGTTAGAAAATAAGTTAAGTGTCATAGTCACTAAGTTGATTGAGAGACATCAGGAGGATCTGTCTTCGCCTGATGTCCAAGCAAGTCTCCAGCAGATTCTATCTCTGCATTGTTCGGTCGAACTCAATTCCACGGACGAAGCTCGACAGTCACGCTTGCGAGAAGCGTTGTTAGCGATTTCTAACGTTCTTGGGAAGCGGTTACTGCTAATTATAGATAATATGGACTATATTGTACACGAGAGAGACCGATATCAGTTCCTAAAACCAAAAGAAGATATCGATAGAGGTTATTTGATTCTTATACGGCGGATTGTTGCAAGCTTTTATCAACCCGACTCACTTCTTAGTGACATTGGAGCCAACGTGCTGTTTTCAGTACGGCCTGATACCTATCATCTGATGAAGGCGACCAATTTCCTTGTGCCGATGGCTAGGATACCGTTCGCCGACAATCGACACCTTTTCACTTTGCAGGGCCCGTCCTGGGATGACGTGGTTTCGGAGCGCGCCTCCCTGCTGAAACGGTGTCTCGAGAAGATCCAGCCCGAAGGCGTGGCCGCAGAAGTCCGCAGACATACGATACCTCTGCTGCAATCTCTCAGCGACGCGCCCAGAAGACAACGTTTATTCCGTCATTTGCGGCAAATTTCGGTTTATGGCCTCCGTGGGGTCCTGAATTTTTTCGGCGACTACACTTGGTTTCCAGCGAACAACTCGGAAACGGAATCGATTGTAACGACCCGATTTTTGGATAGCTATCAGCTTGGCTTGCTAGCATTTATGCTCAATAATAAAGTTGCTTACACTCAGAACGAGGCCAACTTTCCGAATGTGTTTTATGCCAACTTAACGCCCGACGAGGAAGTCGAGGAAATTTCTCACCCGTTCAATGGGCCGGACGCGCCCCGAAATGTTAGCCGTGCTCATTGGCAGACCTATTGGCTGAAGCGATTTCTTTTAGAATTTATACGCGCACGCAACGAAGCGGGCGTATCTCTGAAACCAGAGGATATCTACGAGGTGTTTTGCGCTGAGGAGAATGGTTTGGGCTATACGGAAGACCTAATCAGGCTCTGTCTGGGCAGCTTTTCTCAGACCCATGTTTCTGACCTAATTTGCGTTACTCGTGAAATGACGGGAGATCGCCAAGCAATTCGCATCGAAAATATCGAATTAACCCCCCGGGCAGTGCATTGCTTAGATAGTATATTCGATACTTTTCCTTACCTGCAATTGGTAGTTGATGATTATCTTATGCCACTGCCTCGGACCTGGATTCGTGAATTCGCTATATCTGGTCAGTACACTTATCGATATCTGACCGCCCCCCAGACTGAGTTCATCAAAGGGGCCAGGCAGATGATCACCTTCAAGGCAGGCCGGGTCGCCCGCTTTCTGGCCCTGCTGGCAGAGGCCATGGCGGCTGAGCGACTCAGCAAGCCGATCCTCTTGGCGCGTTTAAAGAAGGAAAATGTCAGGATTCCCGATCCAGTTCAGATTTGGGAGCGGGTGCTTGGAGAGCTGACGTCTTTGTCTTCAGGGGGAGCACATGTCGACATCGCTGAGCTGCGCTCAAAATTCCCACAGTGGCGGCGGGAAATTCGGTCGGATATACTTGCTTCCTATGGCCTTCCTGATCGCGACGCCGGCCGGCGCGCAGGATCGCCGAGGAGAATGCGAGGGGCTCGTAGTCTCCGGTGACCTGGTGGCGGTCACACTGCCGCCAAAAACACCGGCGCGAGTCACCGTGTGCAATCTGAATAGCGGGCAGTGCAGCGACGCCCGATTCAGAGGCGGCGCTCTCGCATCCAGGATACGGACTGCCAACGGGGACCTGCTCTCGGTGCGCATCGCCGGCCGGGGCAGACCCTGCCTCGTAACCGCGAGAAAGCCGAACAGCCAGTTGATGACTATACTGCCCGCGGTGGTCGCCGGCCTGGTCGGAGTTATCGGCGCCCTGCTGGGCGCTTGGACAAATTCATACCTCAGCCGGTCCGGCCAGAGGGAAGTCGTCGTGAACCGCTGGAGAGCCCGGATGATCGAGCGGGCCGAGATCGTTGCCGCGTCCGGTGTCGGTCCTTTGAGGATAAGCTACCCCGAGAACGCCGATGACGAGACTTTCGAGCGAATTAGGACGATCAAGCAAAAGGCCGATGACATTATCCGGGCGCTTCCCCCCAGCGCGACTGCGACCCAGATCTCACTGATGGCGAAGAAAGTCACGGAGTTGTTATCGAAGCGCGGGTAGCTCCTGTGCCTTTTTCGATCTCATTTGCATGTTCTAGCCGCGGGCTGACCTTAGGTTTCCACTCAGTTGACCTGCCTCTCGCCGGCGGCCAATGCGCGGCGATGGCCGCGATCGATCCTGACCTTCTGCTGCGCGCCTATGCGATCGGGGTGTTCCCGATGTCGGACAGCCGCGACGCTCCGGAAGTCTTCTGGGTCGAGCCCCGGCGGCGGGCGATCCTTCCGCTCGATCGCTTCCAGCTCTCGCGCTCGCTGAGGAAGACGATCCGTTCCGGCGAATATCGAGTGACCCGCGACACCGCATTCCCCGAGGTCGTCCGGCGCTGCGCGGAGCGCGAGGAGACCTGGATCAACGGCGAAATCGAGGAGAGCTACGGCCTGCTCCACGCCCGCGGCAACGCCCATTCGATAGAATGCTGGCATGAGGGCGAGCTCGCCGGCGGCCTTTACGGAGTCAGCCTCGGCGCGGCCTTCTTCGGCGAAAGCATGTTCTCGGCCCGGCGCGACGCCTCCAAGGTCGCGCTCGCCTGGCTGGTGGCGAGGCTGAAGGTCGGCGGCTACCGGCTGCTCGACTGCCAGTTCATGACCGACCATCTGCGCAGCCTCGGCGCGGTCGAAGTTACTCAGGAGGATTATCTGGCGCTGTTGGATTCCGCGTTGGCGGCGGGCGCTCCGGACGGCTCCGCGGCCGGGGCGGGAGACGAGGCCACTGGGCGCGAGGCGCGCGGGGTGGGCGCCGAATTCGGGGCTCTCGACCGGTTGCTTGCGGTGGACCCCGCCCGGACCGTCGACTCGCCCGCTTCCGGATGGGTCATCGCGCAGCTCTTGGGCCAGACGTCGTAGATCGGGTGCTCGACGACGTTGAGCGACGGTGTTTCCTTGTAGAGCCAGCCGGAGAAGACCCGCTGCCAGCGGCCCTGAGGGTTGCGCACGTCGAGCTGGACGAAGGCCCCGGTGAGCGCCTGCACCTCCCACGGCGCGGTCGACTCGCAGGCGCGAAGCCGGACGATCGCATCCCCCATCCGGACCGCCTGGCCGGGCTTGAGGGTGATCGGGCGCGAGATTCCGTTGCGCTTGTTAAGGAGCCCGAGCACCGCCACCCGCTCCGCCATCGGAGTTGTCCCCGGAGCCACGGCGGTCACGGTCTGCGGGATATCCACCGTCGCCGGCTCGCCGACGGCCTGGCGGTTGCCTCCGGCCTGCCGTTCGGCGCCCCGGTCGCAGCCGGCCAGCGCGGCCGCGAGCAGGAGAATTGCGCCGAGCGGACGCCTCATGCCTGGTCCGGAGTCCAGGCCTCATAGTCGCCGCTGGCCGCCTGACGCTGAGCGCCCAGCTGAAGCGCGCCCGAGGGACGGTAAGCCAACGGAGTGCCGGTGCGATTGGGCTCCGGCTCCCTGAGGAATTTCGGCGGGGGCGGCAGCGATTCGTCGGGCACGTCCGCGATCTGGTGGTGAAGCCAGCTATACCATTCGGGCGGGATCCGGCTTGGATCGTTGGCGCCCTCGTAGGAGACGAAGCGGCGGTTTCCCTTCTTCGAGGCATAATAGATATTGCCGCTCGAATCGCTGCCCACCTTGCGGCCGTGGCGGCGCAGGTGCAGCGACGTCGTCAGGGTCGCCCCGTCCCACCAGGTGAAGAGCTTTTTGAGAAGGCCCATGGCCGCGCGGACTAGCGCCGATGACCGGCGCCGCGCAAGCCATTCCTCCGGCGTGAGGAAAGCCGGGCATCCGATTTGGCGGGAGTATACATTATGTCAAATCGACCGGCCGCAACCGGGGCGGTTTTGGACTCCCGCAATGGGACAGATGCATAATGCGGTGGATTGACCAAATTCCCCGATAAGCGGAGGATAAATATCAAGAGTCGATGAATCGGGAATTGACGTATCTAAATTTGCTAATTAGGCGAAGCACTTAGCAGACGGCGATCTCTGACAGGATGGCGTCTCCGGGGCCGTGGGGCAGAACCATGCGATTTTCGGCATCATTTGTGCGCGCCAGCGCCGCGCTCGCCGCGCTGACAGCCTGCGGGGGGCCGGCAACGGCTTCGACTCCCGCGCCGATCTGGCAGGACGTGGCTCGCGTGAACGTGCTTTGCCTGGTTCAGACCGACGCCGGAGTCGCGCGCGGCGAGCTCCACGACCGCATCTGCAACGGCGTCCGCGACGCGGCCAAGGTCGGCTCGCCGGCGCCGGTCGGAATCATTACCCTGGGCGATCCGGCGGTGCTTTCGCCGGACAGCGTCACCCTGCTGGTCCAGGCCTCGGTCCAGCGCGGCCTGCTCGCTTTCTCGATTCGTCCGTACCGCAATTCCGGAGCGCCGATGCTCTTCAGCGCCGCCCCGCGCGCGCTTCCGCTGTCCGGGTCCGCCGGACAGGCCAAAGAATTCGAGGCCGCGATGGGCGCCGCCTTGTCCGAAACCCTGCCGTGGCTGAGCCGCCCGGCCGGTGCACGACCGATTCGCTAACCCAAATCGCCTTTAGGAGGGGGATTACATGTCTGAAGTAACCATCGCGCATACCAATGTCGCCGGCTGCGAGTGCGCCGCCTGCACGTCCGGAACCACCGGACGTGACACCGACTACGTCACCGTCGTCGACGTTTCGCTCGATCCGCAGGGCGGCACCGTCCACACCAACGGCAAGGCGATCTGGACTCCCGAGCAGATCGCGGCCTATCTGAACCGCACCGGCGGCGGCCTCTTCGGCGAGCCGGGCCACGGGCCGCAGAGCGATGACAATCTCGACGTCATCAACTTCGGCTTCCACACCGGCCAGCAGAGCCTGTTCGACAACGGCTATGTCTATTTCGTCGGCGCGAGCGGCTTCGCTTTCTCCGAATATTTCAACTTCGCGGAGTTCAACGCGGCCCAGAAGGCCGCCACCCGCGAGGCGATGCAGGCCTGGGACGACGTCATCGCTCCTTCGTTCGCCGAGACCCACATCAACGACGCCGACATCACCTTCGGCAACCTCGCCAGCGCTCCGACCACCCAGGCTTACGCCTATGTGCCGCGCAACATCCTCACCTCCAACCCGGACATCAACGCGCAGATCCTCGAGGTCGGCGGCGACGTCTGGGTTTCGGCGAGCCAGGCGAGCAACTTCCAGCTCGACGAGGGCCGCTACGGCCTGCAGACCCTGGCCCACGAGATCGGCCACGCGCTCGGCATCTCGCATCCGGGCGCCTATAACGCCGCTCCGGGTCTCTCGATCACCTACGGCGTGAACGCCGAATATGCGCAGGACACCCGCGCCTATTCGATCATGTCCTATTTCGAGGCGAGCTCGCTCGGCGCGCGTCACTTCGACTTCCACCTGTCGACGACCGCTTATGCGGGCGTTCCGCTGATCCACGACATTCTCGCGGCCCAGCGCATCTACGGCGCGGACATGACCACCCGGACCGGCGACACCGTCTACGGTTTCAACAGCACCGCCGACCGTGACACGTTCGACTTCGTCAAGACCCCGGCTCCGATCGGCGCCATCTGGGATGCCGGCGGAATCGACACGCTCGACACTTCGGGCTTCGCCACCACCCAGCTGATCGACCTTCGGGCCGGTTCGCTCTCCAGCATCGGCGGAGTCACCTACGACACCGCTCCGACCCTCGAGCAGGTGAACGCCAACCGTGCCGAGGTGGGTGCCGCCCCCCTCAATCCGGCGACCTACGCCGCCAACATGGCCGCTCTGGCCGCGAACCCGACCGTCGGCCGTCTGACCGACAATTTCGGGATCGCCTATGGAGTGACGATCGAGAATGCGATCGGCGGCAGCGGGGCCGACACGATTTTCGGTAACGAAGTCTCCAACGTCCTTACCGGAAATGCCGGCGACGACATTCTCAACGGCCTTGACGGCAACGACACGCTCAACGGCGGCGACGGCGCCGACCGGCTGGTCGGCGGCGATGGCGTCGATTTCATGAGTGGCGGTGCCGGCAACGACATCTTCATCGGTGAGATCAACGCCACGACGGTGTCGAGCAAGGGCGGCAACATCTCGCTCGACGTCATCCTGGACTTCGCCGCCGGCGACGTCCTCGACCTGAGCGGCATCGACGCCAACGCACTCGTCGACGGCGACCAGGCCTTCACCCTGGTCGGAAGCGCCAACCCGAAGAACGCCGGCGAGATCTCGATCCGCCACTTCGGCAACATGAACGCGGCCGAAGCGGCCCTGGGCATGGATCTGGACGGCGTCGACGGCGCCAGCCCGTTCGGCGGTCCGGTGAAGGTCGTGTTCGGCAACGTCGATGGCGGAGCCGCCGATTTCGCGATCGTGTTCGTGGACTCGCCGCCCCTGACGGTCAGCGACTTCATCATGTAAGAAGGCGCGGCGGGGACGGCTCGAACGGGCCGTCCCCTTCGCACCAGGGGAAAAGCGCTCCGGCTCCGGCCGGGGCGCTTTTCTCTTGTCCGGTTCAGGCCGTCCGGAGGCGCGTGAAAAGCTTCAGCGCGATCCAGCCCGCCGCCGGCACCGCGATCGCACCCGCCAGGAGCATGAGGAAGGAACCGGCCGAGCCGCCTGCGGCGGCACCCCAGGCCACATAGACGAGGGCGATGCCCGCATTGGCGAGGCCGGTCGCCAGCGCGAACCGGCGCAGCGGCATCGCCGCAAGCCCGGCGGCCACGGTCGAGGCTTCCGCCAGGACCGGCACGGCGCGGGTCAGGAC